>NZ_JAWJBV010000012.1:0-98359 GCF_046536015.1 Bacillus sp. SIMBA_154 | reverse complement strand
TTTCTCTATTATAAAATGAGGAGATGTAAATTTTAAGGAAAAAAATAAAGCTGTCGAGATTTTCTCGACAGCCTGAGAGCGAATCATATCGCTCTTTTTTTATTTGCCACGGAGATTGACCCCAATCATTCCCCCAAGCATACAAATCCCCAAAAAGGCTGCATGATAGATGAATTGCTCTGGTGAAAAGGTTTCTCCAAACCCTAAATACTGAAATAAGAATACAGTAAGAGAAAAGATAAAAGAAGTGATGGCACCAATGAGCCAGCCTCGTTCCTTTGCTTTCCCTCCAGAAATGATCCCTCCTAAAAAAAGTGCCACGAAGGACAAGATCATAATCATCCATTTAAACGATGATTCCTGCATACTTGTAAAGCTAAGCATGAGTGACACAAGTAAGCTTGTGACAATCATCACGACAAAAATGGCAATTAAGCCGGATAAAATTCCTTTTCCTATTTGTTTCGTTTCCTGCATGTGATTCGTCTCCTCTCCAATTGACCGAAGCTTGTCTTTTACTAAAATGTATTCACGACGAAGAAAAAATAGACATGTTTCTCACGATAAAAACAGAGGCTTTCTTTTCTACATAAATAAAGTGTTTTGACACAAGCTATGATGGAGAAGGAGGGTTTACATCACATGCAGGACATCTTAATCATTTCCATAAGAACGGTCATTTTATATTTTCTCATTTGGTTTATCTTTCGTTTAATGGGAAAGAGAGAGATTGGAGAACTTAGTATTTTAGATCTTGTCATTTTTATGATGATCGCTGAAATTGCGGTACTGGCGATAGAAGAAGTAGAGGGTCATATGTTACATACGGTATGGCCGATCCTGCTGTTAACCTTCATTCAAATCACACTTGCCTACCTCTCATTAAAGTTTCAAGGTGTCCGGCGCTTTCTTGACGGCAAACCGACCTTGCTCATCATCAATGGGAAAATAGACGAGGGGGCGATGAGAAAACAGAGATACAATTTTGATGATCTGCTCATTCAATTAAGAGAAAATAACATCGATAGTATTCAGGATGTCTCATACGCCATCTTAGAGCCATCAGGAAAGCTCGCCGTCGTCGAAAAAGAAAACAAGCACATACATGCTGCGCTTGAGCTTCCTCTTATTGCAGACGGTATCGTGCAGCATGACCATCTGAAGCAAATTAATCAAAATGAACAGTGGCTGAAAGGTGAGCTTGCCAAAAGAGGCTATTATGATCTTGACCAAATCTCTTTCTGCAGCTTTAATCAAAAAACGTTTTATATTGATTTGAAAGATGAAGTGATCAAGAAGAGATGAGCTATAGCAGCTTCCCGATAAATGGGATGCGGCGCAGCTCTTCTCGTTTCACTAACCCAAGACAGATTAATAGAATGACATACAAGATGCATGTGACAAAGATCAGCAACACAAGCTCAAGAGGGGCAGAAAAGAGTCCGCTGACTTGAGACTTCATCCATAAGCTGACAGCTCCCGTGCCTATGATCATAAGGACGCATATACCATATTCCTTCAGTGGTAAATGAATAGGCAGAACCTTTCCGACAGTTGCCGCATGGAGCAATGTGACAAGGACAATGCCGATCAGTATCGCAACGGCTGCGCCCATAATGCCAAAGCTCGGCTGGGAAGCAAGGACGAAGATCATCCCTGTTTTCACAACAGCACCTATCAGGCTATTGGTCATGGCCGCACCAGCTAAATTCAATGCTTGAAGGACAGCTTGGAGCGGCCCTTGAAAATAATATAGAAGAAAAAATGGTGCCATGAATTTCACATAGATGGCCGCATGCGATGAACCATACATGAAGAGCGTTAAATCTTCTGCATAAACGAAAAGAATAATACATGAAATTCCTCCGCTGAGTAAACAAAGGCGCATCGCCTGTCTCAGCCGGTATTCCACCGTTTTGTGTTTGTTCTGCTCCATTCCTTCACTAATGGCTGGGACTAATGCGGTGGAGAGTGAATACGTAATAAAACTAGGTAGTGTCAAAAGGGTCAGTGCAAGACCGGTCAACTCCCCATACTGTCTTGTCGCTTCAACAGCCGCATATCCAGCAATGGCAAGGCTTTGTGCGACAACAATCGGCTCTAAAAACCACGAAATATTGCCGATGAAACGACTGCCTGTCGTTGGCAGGGCAATACTCATCAGCTGCTTAAATGTGTCCTTCCCGTCATGAATCGCCTTGAAAAATTGCTTTCGAATACGGATGGTCTTTTTATATCGAAAGGCGATCAGTAAGTAAGCAAGTGAAATCATCTCGCCAATAACAGATGAAATCATCGCACCGGCTGCCGCATATTCAATTCCATAAGGAAGGAAAGCTGTTGTACATACCGCCACAAGGGAAATTCTTGCGACCTGTTCCAGTACTTGAGACATCGCAAGTGGACTCATCTGCTGTCTTCCTTGGAAATATCCTCTTAACACACTGGAGATGGCGATGACAGGTACGACTGGTGTAATGGCAAGCAGTGGATACACCGTTCTAGGATCTGTCAGCATATTTTCCGCCATAATTGGTGCAAACCATAAAAAAAGCGGTGTGAAAATAAGGCTGAGTGTTCCTGTTATCGCAAGGGACATGACCAGAATGCGTTTTGTTTTCTGTTTGTCACCCCGGGCTTCTGCTTCTGCGACAAGCTTACTGATGGCGACAGGCAGTCCGAATTGTGTCAGCGTCACGGCTAGAAAAAAAGTAGGTGCAGCCATCATATAAAGCCCGACGCCTTCTTCGCCAATGAACCGTGCGATGACAATTCGATTGACAAAACCCAATATTCTCGTGATAAAACCTGCTAAAATTAAAATAATTGTCCCTTTTAAAAACGTTTGCTTCGTCAAATCAAAGATCACCTGCCTTCTCAAACGACATAGAATCATATACAATAAGATATGCGTGTATATCGTCCAAGCATGACAAGTCTCTCGATAAAAAACTGAAAAGGGGGAGCCTCACATTGACACAGCATCCAGCTGCTATATACAAAGACCATTTAAAGCCTTTTCTGTTCAGTAAGCTTGAAGAATTCATCGTTTTGGGCTATAAAGATGTAGATTTAGAGGAATTATGGTCATACTTAGAGAATAAGAAGTGGAAGAAAAAACAAGAGTATCCGATTCATGAAATGGTTGCAGATATTTTATCTGTGAAAATTGGCGAATTTATGAACTATGCAACCGTTCAGTCGTTTAAAACGTCTGCTTTTTTGTACAGTGAAGATGGTAAGAATATGCTAGATGAACTGTTGAAATAAGCCATCTTAATGGATTCAGGTGTTTAAGGAGGAAATACATAATGAAAAAAGGGCGCATTCTTGCGTTTTTCTTAGTGGTTCTGTTAATCGGAACTGGCGTGGGCTTATTGACAAAGCCTGTTGCGAAAGATATGACGCTAGGGCTGGATTTGCAGGGTGGATTTGAAGTTCTGTATGATGTACACCCAGTGAAAAAAGAGGACAAGATCACAAATGGTGTTCTCGTCAGTACGGTGGAGGCTTTAAACCGAAGAGCCAACGTGCTTGGTGTAAGTGAGCCGAACATCTCGATTGAAGGCAACAACCGTATCCGCGTGCAGCTTGCGGGGGTAAAAGATCAAAACAGAGCAAGGGAGATTCTTTCAACTGAAGCACAGCTTTCCTTCAGAGATACGAATGATAAAGAGCTCCTGAACGGATCTGATCTTGTCGAAAATGGTGCAAAACAAACATTCAATCAAACGAATGAGCCGATTGTCACTGTCAAACTAAAGGACGCGAAAAAATTTGGTGACGTGACAAGAAAAGTAGCGGCTATGGCACCGAATAACCAGCTTGTCATTTGGCTTGATTACCATAAAGGAGATTCCTTCAAAAAAGAAGTCTCTAAATCAAACCACAAGTATGTATCTGCACCGAATGTCAATCAAGAGATTAACAGCAGTGACGTACAAATTGAAGGAAACTTTACTGTCCAAGAGGCAAAAGATCTTGCAAGTATTTTAAATGCCGGGGCATTGCCAGTAAAATTAACTGAAAAATATTCAACATCTGTGAGTGCACAGTTTGGTAAACAAGCGCTGAACGAAACAGTATTCGCAGGAATTGTAGGAATCGCATTTATCTTCTTATTCATGCTGCTTTATTACCGATTACCTGGTCTTATTGCTGTCATTACACTTTCAGCTTATATCTATATTACGTTGCAAGTGTTCGACTGGATGGGCGCGGTTATGACACTGCCTGGAATTGCAGCACTGATTCTTGGTGTAGGGATGGCTGTCGATGCCAATATTATCACTTATGAGCGGATCAAAGAGGAGCTCAAGCTCGGTAAATCTGTCCGTTCTGCTTTCAGGTCAGGGAACCGCAGATCATTTGCGACCATCTTTGATGCAAACTTAACAAGTATTATTGCCGGCGGGGTTCTGTTCTTCTTCGGGACAAGCTCTGTAAAAGGATTTGCAACGATGCTGATCCTATCGATTTTAACAAGTTTTATCACGGCTGTATTCCTATCAAGATTCCTTCTTGGCCTTCTTGTTGAAAGCCGCTATCTTGACCGCAAAAAAGGCTGGTTTGGTGTTCGCAAAAAAGACATCATGAATATTCACGAAACAACAGAAAATACCGAACCGAAAACGCCATATGATAAATGGGATTTCGTCAGCAAACGAAAAGGCTTTATGATTTTCTCAGCAGCTATCACCATTGCTGGAATCATTGTGCTTTCTATCTTCAAGCTGAATGCGGGTATCGATTTTGCAAGTGGAACAAGAATTGATATCCAAAGCGATCACAAGCTGTCAACTGAGCAAGTGGAGCAAGACTTCAAAAAGCTAGATCTTGAGACAGACAGTGTTGTGTTATCGGGTCAAAAAGAAAATCAGGCAGCAGTTCGATTTGTCGGTGTGCCAAATAAAGAAAAGATCGCTGAAGTGAAGGATTACTTCAAAGATAAATACGGAACTGAGCCTAACGTAAGTACAGTGTCTCCGACTGTCGGAAAAGAGCTTGCCCGTAATGCATTATACGCTATCGTTATTGCTTCAATCGGGATCATTTTATATGTATCTGTCCGTTTTGAATATAAAATGGCGATTGCAACAATCATCTCACTGCTATACGACGCATTCTTTATTGTAGCCTTCTTTAGTATTACGCGTTTAGAGGTGGATGTCACCTTCATTGCCGCGATACTCACGGTCATCGGGTACTCGATTAACGACACGATCGTCACCTTCGACAGGGTTCGTGAACAAATGAAGAAACGCAAACCGAAAACCATTGAAGATCTATCGTATATTGTGAACTTAAGCTTACAGCAAACCTTTACGCGATCTATCAACACAGTGCTGACCGTATTTGTTGTGGTTGTCGCACTGCTTATCTTTGGCTCAGCGTCTATTACAAACTTCTCCATCGCCTTACTTGTCGGCTTATTAACAGGGGTGTACTCATCTCTTTATATTGCCGCGCAAATTTGGCTTATCTGGAAAGGCCGTGAGCTGAAAAAGCCGGCTAAAATAGACACAGAACAAGATATTTAATCTAGAAAGACTGCCTGTTTGGCAGTCTTAGACTATGGACAAAGGGCTAAAATGAACTTTATTTTAGCCCTTTGTCTTTTTTTCATTCATCACCCGTATATTTCACAACAATAAGACGATTTGAAAAAACATTTCGAGTTTCATTGATCTTGAAATGGTCTTTTGCTATAATGACATACGTTTAGATCAGTATAGAAAGCAAGTGTCCATTTGAGGCATTTGGTTTTATTCATTGGAGGGGCTGTTATGAAGGTTCGGGAAACTGAACTGCCAGGTATCGGTCACAAAGCCGAAATGATCACAAGAAATAATGAGAAGCTTGCCATCATTACACATGATGACGGCAGAAGAGAAATGTATCATTTTCAAGAGAACGACCATGAAGAGTGTATTTCTGGCATCTTGCTAAACGATGAAGAAGCAAGACAAATCGCGGCTATTTTGGGCGGCATGGTATATAAGCCAAAAGCGCTTGAAACAGTTGAGGTAGCAATTGATGAATTGATGATTGAATGGTTTAAGATTGAAAAGAACGCACCAGCTGCTCAGCAGACAATCGGAGACCTCAATGTTCGCCAAAATGATCAAGTAACAGTCATCGCCATTGTGAGAAAATCACATGAGAAGATTTTAAATCCAGGGCCAGATACGGTCATTGAAGAAGGGGATACCCTTGTTATATCTGGGGAAAGAAAAGAATTAAAAAACCTCATTAAAGAAAAACTCAGCAGCTAATCGTGCCCATGCTGATAGATTATATCCCGCTATTTTCTTTCTGTGTTTAAGAAGGACAAGGAATAGGGAAGAATAAAAGAAAAAGCTTGGGGGATATGTAGATGAATAAACAACAATGGACCATCATATTCGCATTTATTTTCGTATTAATTGTCTCAGTATTTGCCGTGATCAATGTGCGGCCTGTGCAAGTAGACTACTTATTTGGAACCGCTGAATGGCCACTGATCCTTGTCATTATTGGTTCTGTTCTAATGGGCGGACTCATTGTGGCGTTTGCGGGTATTTTCCAAATTGTGAAACTGAAACGTGAACTAAAAACATTAAAAGCTGAGCGTGCAGCCGTTACGCCTGCACCTAGTGTTTCTACTAAAAAGGCAGACAAAGACGTTCAAAAGAAATCGAATGTCACGCCTTTAAACGAACAGCCAGCATCCTTTGATCGGAAGGAAAAATAATCTTCCAGCACAATTTCATAAAATAAAAATTGAAACCCCTCAGGCCACTCTAGTATAATAGTGTGGTTGAGGGGTGAATTTATGTTATTATCCAAAATGTGCTGGGAATATGAACATCCAAGCGAAGAAAAAGTGAAATCACTCTCTGAAAATCTGAATATTTCAGCGCTGACTGCATCGCTTCTTGTAAAAAGAGGACTCGAAGAAGTAGAAGAAGCGAGGTCTTTTTTATTTGATCAAAAAGCCGAATTTCATGATCCATTCCTATTAAAAGGAATGAAAGAAGCAGTAGAGCGCATCAACAAAGCGATCGAAGAGCAGGAATCGATTGTGATCTTCGGAGACTATGATGCGGATGGTGTGACAAGTACGTCTGTGCTTTTACATACATTAAAAGAGCGATCTGCAAAAGTAGATTTTTATATTCCAGATCGATTTAAAGAAGGCTATGGGCCTAACGAACAGGCTTTTCGATATATCAAAGAGCAAGGAGCATCGCTTGTCATCACGGTCGATACAGGCATTGCTGCTGTGAATGAAGCACGTATTGCAAAAGAAATAGGATTAGACCTGATCATCACAGATCACCATGAACCAAGTGATGAACTGCCTGATGCGCTTGCGATCGTACACCCTAAACAGCCGGGCTGTGAGTATCCATTTAAAGAACTCGCCGGTGTCGGTGTTGCGTTTAAAGTGGCGCATGCACTCCTTGATAAGCTGCCAGTTCATCTATTAGATCTTGCTGCGATTGGGACAATTGCCGATCTTGTCCCGCTGCATGATGAAAATAGATGGCTCGCAAAAAAGGGACTCGTGCAACTTCGCCAGTCTAACAGACCGGGGCTAAAAGCGTTAATGAAAGAAGCTGGAGCCACTCTCGAAGAAGCGAACGAGGAAACGGTCGGCTTTCAAATTGCTCCAAGGCTGAATGCTGTAGGGCGAATTGAGCAGGCAGATCCGGCTGTTCATCTTCTGATGACCGAGGATATGGAGGAAGCAGAAGAGCTCGCTCGTTTTGTACAAGAACTCAACAAAGAACGGCAGAAAATTGTGAGTACGATCACGGAAGAAGCCATTCAAATGGTCGAAGAATCAGGCGGTGACCAGTCTGCCATCGTCGTAGCCAAAGCTGGCTGGAATCCAGGGGTTGTCGGCATTGTTGCCTCAAAATTGACGGATACATTTTCTCGTCCGGCGATTGTGCTTGGGATAGATGAAGACACGCAAATGGCAAAAGGATCAGCGCGGAGTATTCCAGGCTTTGATCTCTTTTTCCATTTGAGCAAATGCCGCGATATCCTGCCGCATTTCGGCGGGCACCCTATGGCAGCAGGTATGACACTTCGAGCGGATGATGTTCCTTTACTGAGGGAAAGATTGAATCAATATGCAAATGAAACGTTGACAGAAGAAGATTTTATTCCGATTCAGCGGGTCGATGCAGTGTGCAAAGTAGACGAAATTACGGTTCAAGCAATTGAAGAAGTGGGGATGCTGTCACCATTTGGCATGCACAATCCAAAGCCGTTCATTATGATTGAGGATGCCAAGCTTGAAGACATCCGAACGATTGGGGCAAATCATCATCACATTAAAATGTCTCTGAAAGACGAAGACAAGCTGCTTGACTGTGTCGGTTTTCACCAAGGTAAATTAAAAGAAGAGCTCGTCCCTGGAAGCCGAATTTCCGTGATTGGCGAAATGTCAATTAATGAATGGAATAACCGGAAGAAACCTCAGCTCATGCTAAAAGATGCCCGAGTAGATGAATGGCAGCTGTTTGATTTACGCGGGAAAAAGGATTGGGAAAAGAAAGTTTCGACGCTTGATCCAGAAAAATATCTTGTTTTCTGTTTTGATGAAGAAACTAAACATGAAGTCAATATCCCGGTTCATCATGTACATGCAGAAAATGTTTCAACGTTTGATGTGCAAGACAAGTATGTGGTCTTTGCGGATGTTCCCGCAGATGAGCACTTGCTTAAGCTGCTTTTAGAAAATCAAAAGCCAGCCAGAATTTATACGGTCTTTCAAAGAAAAGAAGATCACTTTATGTCTTCTTTCCCTAGTCGTGACCAATTCAAATGGTTTTATGGGTTCTTGTTAAAACGGGGAAATTTTCCTCTCAAAGAACAAGGGATGGAGCTTGCCAAGCATAGAGGTTGGACAAAAGATACAATCATTTTTAAGACAAAGGTGTTTTTTGAACTCGGTTTTGTTAAAATAGAGAATGGTGTGCTGTCAATAGTAGTTGATGCCCCGAAAAAAGATTTAACCGCATCAGCGTCCTATACAGCAAAACAACGATTGATGGAACTCGATCAAACACTAACATATTCCTCAGCCAAAGAGCTGAAGGAATGGCTGAACAGCATGATGAGCGAAGTCTCACCGGTGCTTTGACGTACGAGGAGGAAAAGGAAAAGATGGATTTAAAACAATATGTGACAGTTGTACCTGACTACCCAAAGGAAGGTGTACAATTTAAAGATATTACAACGTTAATGGATAAAGGCGAAGTGTACCGTTATGCAACGGATCAAATTGTTGAATACGCAAAGGAAAGAGACATTGATCTTATTGTTGGACCTGAAGCGCGTGGATTCATTATTGGCTGCCCTGTAGCATACGCGCTTGGTATAGGATTTGCACCCGTTCGTAAAGAAGGGAAGCTTCCTCGTGAAGTCATTAAAGTCGATTACGGCTTAGAATACGGTAAAGATGTATTAACGATTCATAAAGATGCGATTCGTCCAGGTCAACGTGTACTGATTACAGATGACTTACTTGCGACTGGTGGAACAATTGAAGCGTCCATCAAGCTTGTAGAGGAATTAGGCGGCGTTGTGGCAGGGATTGCATTCTTAATTGAGCTGACGTATCTTGATGGCAGAAAGAAGCTTGATGGTTACGATATCTTAACGTTAATGCAATACTAATGGAGTTTTACGAAAAAGCACTCAGTAAGAAGGGTGCTTTTTTCCTATCAAAAACCTTTTAGCGGACTTCTTCTCTTTACATCTATCGATTTTTTCTTGATAATAAACTACAATACAGTTTTCATTTAAAAAGGTGATTCCATGGCGAACGAACAAGTTTTAACGGCGCAGCAGGTCATTGACAAGGCAAGAGAATACCTGTCCGCTGAACATATTCAATTTATAGAGCGAGCATATGAATATGCTGAGAATGCACATAAGGAGCAATACCGGAAATCTGGTGAGCCCTATATTATCCATCCAATTCAAGTGGCGGGAATTCTTGTGGACCTTGAAATGGACCCATCGACCATTGCGGGCGGCTTCCTGCACGATGTCGTCGAGGATACAGATGTGACATTACAGGATTTACAAGAGTACTTTAACGAAGAAGTGGCGATGCTTGTTGATGGTGTGACAAAGCTCGGGAAGATTAAATATAAATCACAAGAAGAACAGCAGGCCGAAAACCACCGGAAAATGTTTGTTGCAATGGCACAGGATATTCGCGTGATCTTAATTAAGCTGGCAGACCGTCTTCACAATATGAGAACGCTCAAACACCTTCCGCAAGAAAAGCAGCGAAGAATTTCAAATGAAACACTTGAAATCTTTGCACCGCTTGCGCACAGATTAGGGATTTCAAAGATTAAGTGGGAGCTTGAAGATACAGCACTCCGCTATTTAAATCCGCAGCAATATTACCGGATTGTGAATCTCATGAAGCGCAAAAGAGCTGAACGTGAGGAATACTTGGACGAGGTTGTCAATGAAGTAAAAGACCGCGTGTCTGAGGTCAACATCAAGGCTGAATTTTCCGGCAGACCAAAACATATCTATAGCATCTATCGCAAAATGGTCATGCAAAATAAGCAGTTTAATGAAATTTATGATTTGCTGGCAGTTCGTATTTTGGTCGACAGTATCAAAGACTGCTATGCAGTTCTCGGTATTATTCATACATGCTGGAAGCCGATGCCAGGGAGATTTAAGGACTATATTGCGATGCCAAAGCCGAACATGTACCAATCCCTTCATACAACCGTGATTGGTCCAAAAGGTGATCCGCTTGAAGTCCAGATCCGTACATTTGAAATGCATGAAATTGCAGAATACGGGATTGCGGCACACTGGGCATACAAAGAAGGAAAAGCGTCAGCAGAATCAACGGAAGAAGCCGTATTCCAAAAGAAGCTGTCTTGGTTTAGAGAAATTCTTGAGTTCCAAAATGAATCCACAGATGCAGAAGAATTTATGGAATCGTTAAAGATCGATCTCTTTTCTGATATGGTGTTTGTCTTTACACCGAAAGGAGACGTGATTGAACTGCCGTCTGGTTCAGTTCCAATTGACTTCTCTTACCGGATTCACTCGGAAATTGGGAATAAAACGATCGGCGCCAAGGTCAATGGCAAGATGGTCACGCTTGATCATAAACTGAAAACAGGTGACATTATTGAAATTCTGACATCAAAGCATAGCTATGGACCAAGTCAGGATTGGGTTAAACTTGCCCAAACCTCCCAAGCGAAGCACAAGATCAGACAGTTTTTCAAAAAACAGCGCCGTGAAGAAAATGTCGAAAAAGGCCGAGAACTCATTGAAAAAGAAATCAAAAACCTTGAGTTTGATGTCAAAGAGATTCTCACAGCTGAAAACCTGCAAAAAGTAGCCGATAAATTTAATTTTTCAAACGAAGAGGACATGTATGCGGCCGTTGGATATAACGGAATTACTGCACTCCAGGTAGCGAATCGTTTAACAGAAAAAGAAAGAAAACAAAGAGATCAGGAAGAACAAGAGAAAACGGTCCAAGAAGTGACGGTGGAATCAAAGCCGTATCACGGGAAAAAACGTGAAGCCGGCGTAAGGGTCAAAGGGATTGATAACCTGCTTGTTCGTTTATCGAAGTGCTGTAATCCTGTTCCGGGTGATAGCATTGTTGGTTTTATAACAAAAGGCCGAGGTGTATCTGTTCACCGGGAGGACTGTCCGAACGTGAAGACAGGGGAAGCACAGGAACGGTTAATTCCGGTAGAGTGGGAGCATGAACAGCCTGCTCGAAACCGTAAAGAATACAATGTGGAAATCGAGATATTAGGCTATGACAGGCGCGGCTTACTCAATGAGGTGCTTCAAGCAGTCAATGAGACGAAAACAAACATTTCCTCTGTTTCTGGAAAGTCTGATCGTAACAAAGTGGCGACGATCCATATGGCGATCTTTATCCAAAATATCAATCATTTGCATAAAGTAGTGGAACGTATCAAACAAATCAAAGACATTTACTCTGTTCGCCGATTTATGAATTAGAAAGGAAGTATATCGTCTATGAGGCTTGTTGTGCAGCGTGTGACAAATGCATCTGTGAAGGTAGAAGATGAGATCACAGGTGCCATCAATGAAGGATACATGGTGCTCGTTGGTGTCACACATGAAGATACAGAAGAAGATGTGCTGTACTTAGCTGAAAAGCTTGCACATTTACGTGTTTTTGAAGATGAAAACGGGAAAATGAATCGTTCATTATTGGATGTAAAAGGAAGCGTCCTGTCTGTGTCTCAATTTACCCTTTATGGTGATACGAGAAAGGGCAGACGGCCGAATTTTATGAAAGCCGCCAAGCCGGACGTGGCAAACTCACTTTACGAATGTTTCAATGCAACCCTTAGAGAAAAAGGCATCCGTGTAGAAACTGGCCGTTTTGGGGCGATGATGGACGTGTCATTGACCAATTCAGGGCCTGTCACCATCTGGATGGATAGCAAAGAATAGACTTGCCCTAGACTGTAGATAAACTCATGCGTGAGTTTGTTTAGAGTCTTTTTCTTTCGGCATAAAAAAGAGGCGCAGAGGCCTCCTTTTGCTAACGGAAATATTGTTTTAACCCTTCTGTCATCCCTTCTGTGACTCGTTCTTGGTAGGAAGCGCTATAAATGATCGCTTCCTCCTGAGGATTGCTTAAATAGCCGAGTTCATATAAGAGGGAAGGGCGTTTATTTTCTCTTAATACAAAATAATCTCCGAACTTCACACCCTTATCCGGGATTTGTGAGCGCTTTGCGACTTCAGTATGAACGCTTGTCGCCAGATTTTGATCCTTCGATGCTTGATAATAATACGCTGTACTTCCTCTGACACTTGGATCCATAAAACTATCATAATGAAGACTAATGAAAGCATCTGCATTGCGGTAATGAGATGTCGCCACCCTCGATTGAAGGCTGATAAAGGTATCATCACTTCTTGTTAAATAGACATTTGCACCAGAAGACCTTAGTTTGCCTGCCAGTAAATTGGCGGTTTTGATGGTAATATTTTTTTCAAATGCACCATCTGCGCCAATCGTGCCGCTGTCTTTTCCGCCATGACCAGGATCAATAACAATTGTTTTTCCTTTTAACGACCCAGTTCCAGACGATGAATCCTGCTGAGGTCTTGGCGCTTCGCCGCTATTTTTCTTCGTTTGAACGACCCAGCTCGCTACATATCCTGTTCCGCCGTTTGATAGTGTCACTTCATACCAGTCACCTTGCGTTCGAACAATTTGATAAGCCGCTCCTTTTGCTGCTCTTTCTGCAATTGCAGCAGAGGTTGAAGCGCTTTTTCTAATGTTGGTGCCATCATAGACAATATACGCTTTCTGCTGAGTAGCCGAAGAGGACGAACTCTTTTCTCGCGCTGAACTTGCTCCTTGGCTTGTGACAATGTAATAGCTGGCAACCCAGCCTTTTGCCCCTTTGGCCTCGATTTCATACCAGCCATTTTGCTCTCTTAAAATGGTGATTTGTGTGTTGCGGGCAAGTGAAGCCACCACCTGTGCATTCGGTGCTGCCGATTGTCGAACGTTCAAGCTGGATACGCCGACTGTGCCTGTCTGTTTAGAACGAGAGACCTCGCCTGAGCTTGATTGAGCGGCTTTTTGCCTGCCGGAAATATAATCAGAGTGGACCCAGCCTTTCGCCTGTTTATACGAAATTTTTGTCCATTCGCCGCTTGTCTCTAATCTTTTAGCAGAAGCGCCTTGCGGAAAAGTCCCAATGACTTGATAGGAAGTCCCAGGGCCTGTCCGGATGCGAAGATCGGAGGCTGTCGATGTGATCGTACTGCTTCCTTCAGCGCTTTGACCTTGTGTCTTTGGCTTAGCGGTCTTTTGCTTGTCAGATGATGTGGTGATCAGCCATGAGACGACCCAGCCTTTTTGTCCGTTCGACAGCCCGATCTGCACCCATTCCCCTTGTTGAGTAAGAATTGGATAGCTTTCCCCGCGTTTCACAACAGCTGCGATCCCATAACTTAAACCAGGACCCGTTCGCACATTGATTTCATCTGTTGCGACCACAGCTTGATCTGTTTGAGCAGTAACATGTGTCATAGGCCAAGTACTGGCAATGAGAACAAAACAAGTGAGTAGCATCATCATTTGATTGTGTTTTTTCAGATTCAAAACGGTGTTTTCCCCTCCCTTGTAAAACCGATGAATGTTAATTCGTTATGTAATGGATGAATTCCTTGCAGTTTCCCTAATAAAAATGAATCAATCTGTTTATACTAGATAAAAATGTGATAAAAGGATGTACAAACATGAGATTAAGCAGAAAATTAGGACGAGTGCAATATAATGGACATCGTGATATTGATCGCTGGCAGCACGACGAAATGGATCAACCAGGCTTCCTTGAAGAAACGGCATCTGAATATGGATGTACGTCAAAAGAAGAGCTGGAAAAGAAAAAGAGGCAAGGCAAGGGTTGACAGAGTGGCAGCACCGACCTTATTATAATATAAATCAACACACTTGAAAATTTAAAATGTGGAACTGATGATAGAGAATAGTAGGGTAAATTGCGTGAGCAGAGAGGAATCGCCTTAGGCTGAAAGCGAATCCGCATGGCATTTATCACGAAAGAACACTCTGTAGGTTTCCTGCTGAACACTCTAAAAATGAGTCATTAGGCGGAGAACGTGAATCTGCGTTAAGGATTTGAGCGGGAACATGGCTAGTTCATGTTCCAACTAGGGTGGCACCACGGGTATAACTCTCGTCCCTACTATACACATAGTAGAGGCGGGGGTTTTTTATATGTCCACATAAAAAATGAATGATGGTCGTAGGAGGACGAAAAATGAGTTTTAATATTCCAAGAGGCACACAGGATATTTTACCTGGAGAGTCAGAACGCTGGCAGTATGTTGAACAAATAGCGAGAGATACATGTGCAGCCTTTCAATACAAAGAAATTCGCACACCGATTTTTGAGCATACGGAGCTGTTTGCACGAGGAGTAGGCGAATCAACCGATATCGTTCAAAAAGAGATGTACACATTTGAAGACAAAAAAGGACGCAGCATCACACTTCGCCCAGAGGGAACGGCTTCAACAGTACGTTCTTATGTTGAAAATAAACTATTTGCACAGCCGGCGCAGCCAACAAAGCTGTATTACATTGGACCAATGTTCCGCTATGAGCGTCCGCAAACGGGAAGATATCGTCAATTTTATCAATTTGGAATTGAAGCGATCGGTTCAAAGGATCCAGCCATTGATGCAGAAGTCATTTCACTTGCGATGAGTGTTTATGAGAAAGCAGGTCTTTCTAACTTAAAGCTCGTCATTAACAGCCTTGGTGACAAAGAGAGCCGAGCAGATTACCGCAAAGCACTTGTCGAGCACTTTGAGCCAAGAATTGATGAATTCTGTCATGACTGCCAAATTCGTTTACATCAAAATCCATTACGTATTCTTGATTGTAAAAAGGATCGTGACCATGAGCTGATGGAAACGGCTCCATCCATTCAGGATTACTTAAATGAAGAATCACGGACTTATTTTGAAAAAGTCAAACAATACTTAACAGATGTAGGCATTGACTATGTCGTCGATCCGAACTTAGTACGCGGTCTTGATTACTACAATCACACGGCATTTGAGATCATGAGTAATGCTGAAGGCTTTGGCGCCATTACAACATTAGCCGGCGGCGGCCGTTATGATGGACTTGTTGAAGGAATTGGCGGCCCTGAATCACCAGGCATCGGTTTTGCTATGAGTATTGAGCGTTTCCTATCCGCCATTGATGCAGAAAATATTGAGCTGCCGTTACAAGATGGCATTGATCTATACATTGCTGCACTAGGAGATCAAGCAAAAGATTATGCTGTTTCATTGTTGAACCGCCTGAGAAAAGAAGGCATTTCAAGTGAAATGGATTATACAGGGAAGAAACTTAAAGCACAATTTAAATCGGCAGATCGCCTGAAAGCCAAGTTTATTGCCGTTCTTGGTGAAGATGAACTGGCGCAGCAAATTGTGAATGTGAAAGATACGACAACGGGTGAACAAATTGAAGTGAAGCTTGATGAGCTGATTCAAATGATGAAAGCCCACCAGAAAGCGTAAAGAAGGAGTGGAATGTTTGTGTTTGGTAGAACTTTTTATTGTGGAGAAGTAACAGAAGACCAAATCGGTCAAACCGTTGTATTAAAAGGATGGGTACAAAAACGACGTGACCTTGGCGGATTAATCTTTATTGATCTGCGTGACCGTACAGGCATTGTACAAGCTGTCTTCAATCCAGACCTATCAAAAGAGGCGCTTGAGACAGCAGAATCGATTCGTAATGAATATGTTCTTGATATTAAAGGAACGGTTGTCGCAAGAGAGGAAGCAACAATCAACCCAAATTTAAAAACTGGTAAAATTGAAATTCAAGTCGAAACGGTCACAGTTTTAAACGAAGCAAAGACCCCTCCTTTTGTGATTTCAGATCAAGCGGACGAGGTATCAGAAGATGTGCGCTTAAAATACCGTTACCTAGATCTTCGCCGTCCTGCGATGTTTGAAACGATGAAAATGCGACATGAAGTAACAAAAGCATTCCGCCATTTCTTAGATGACAACGGCTTTCTAGATATTGAAACACCGATTTTAACAAAAAGTACGCCAGAGGGTGCGCGTGACTATCTTGTTCCAAGCCGTGTACACGAGGGAGAATTCTATGCCTTGCCTCAGTCTCCGCAATTATTTAAACAATTGCTGATGGTCTCAGGGATGGATCGTTATTATCAAATTGCTCGCTGCTTTAGAGATGAAGACTTGCGTGCTGACCGCCAGCCGGAATTCACACAAGTCGATATTGAAATGTCCTTTATGAGTCAAGAGGACATCATGACGCTTGCTGAAGAGATGATGTCAAAGGTGATGAAAGATGTCAAAGGTGTTGAGCTTACATTGCCATTACCACGTATGACATACGATGAAGCAATGAATTCTTATGGATCTGATAAACCAGATACACGTTTTGAGATGAAGCTTGTCAACATTTCAGACACCGTAAAAGACTCTGATTTCAAAGTCTTTAGCGGAGCTGTGAAAAATGGCGGAGCTGTCAAAGCCATGAATGTAAAAGGGGCTGCAGCCAACTACTCTAGAAAAGACATCGATGCACTTGGTGCATTTGCAGCCAACTACGGTGCAAAAGGTCTTGCTTGGCTAAAGGCTGAAGGGACAGAATTAAAAGGACCAATAGCTAAATTCTTTGATGAAGCAAAGCAAGCAGAATTAAAGGATCAGCTGCAAGTGGAAGAAGGCGACCTTTTACTCTTTGTTGCAGATAAGACATCTGTTGTCCATGATGCGCTTGGAGCACTTCGTCTAAAACTTGGCAAAGAGCTTGAACTCATTGATGAGTCTGCCTTCAATTTCTTATGGGTTGTCGATTGGCCGCTGCTTGAAAAAGATGAAGAAGAAGGCCGCTTCTATGCTGCCCATCATCCTTTCACTATGCCAGTTCGCGATGATCTTGAATTAATGGAAACAAGCCCAGAAGACATGAAGGCGCAGGCTTACGATCTTGTGCTCAATGGCTATGAGCTTGGCGGAGGTTCTATTCGTATTTTCGAAAAGGACATTCAAGAAAAAATGTTTGGTTTACTTGGCTTTTCGAAAGAAGAAGCTTACGATCAGTTCGGCTTCCTTCTGGATGCGTTTGAGCATGGTGTTCCTCCGCACGGCGGAATCGCGCTTGGTCTTGACCGCTTAGTGATGCTGCTTGCAGGCCGATCTAATCTAAGGGATACGATCGCGTTCCCGAAAACCGCGAGTGCCAGCTGCGTTCTCACAGATGCTCCTGGCCATGTAAGCGAAGCGCAGCTTGATGAGCTGAGTTTAGCCATTAAAACAAAAGTAAAACAGTAAAATAGGCGCATGTTTACAGGGATGTAAACGCTTGAAAAAAGGGCATGCCTATGATATGCTTTCATCAATCAATAAATAAAGTCCTGATACGTACGGTGGTTACCTAGTTTTGACCGAACATTTTTTTATACGGGAGCTTGCCTTTCCTTTCTGCATAAATGCCTCATTAGAGGACTTATAAAGAAAGGAAGAAAGCACCCACCTGCATGGTGCGGGGTTCAAAACGAAGGAAAAGCTGGCGGCGTCATCGGGACTTTTTTGTGTTTTTTTCTTTTTGAGAAGGATGACGGAGAAGTCTGAATATGATATGATTCTTTCGATTCATTTTAAATAAAGGTGGAGTGAGGCACTTGTTACATCAGTTTTCAAGAAACGAGCTTGCCATTGGCAAGGAAGGCTTAGATATATTAAAAAACAGTACAGTTGCAGTGCTTGGAGTGGGCGGCGTTGGTTCATTTGCAGTAGAGGCACTCGCTCGTTCAGGCGTTGGCCGTATTGTTCTTGTTGATAAAGATGATATTGATATTACAAATGTGAATCGCCAGCTGCCGGCATTACTTTCAACGGTTGGTCAGCCAAAGGTTGACTTAATGCAGGCTAGAATCGCTGATATTAACCCAGAATGTGAAGTTGTTGCCTTAAAGATGTTTTATACAGAGGAAACATACGAGCAATTTTTTGAGTATCCACTTGATTATGTCATTGATGCGTCAGATACCATTCACTATAAAATTCATTTAATGAAAGAATGTTTAAACCGCAATGTGAACATCATTTCGAGTATGGGTGCTGCAAACAAAACAGATCCGACACGCTTCAAAATTGATGATATATCAAAAACACATACGGACCCTATTGCAAAAGTCGTGAGAACACGTCTGCGCAAGGAAGGCATTCGTAAGGGGATTGAAGTCATTTTCTCTGATGAAAGTCCAATTGTCATTCGTGAAGATGTCAGAAAAGAAGTTGGAAATGATGAAGCGAAGATTCGTAAGGCGCAAATGCCGCCGTCATCCAATGCATTTGTCCCATCTGTTGCCGGGCTGATCATGGGTGGTCATGTCATTATGAAGCTTTTAAAAGATATTCCGATTACACGTGTGAAAGATAAATAAACAGCCCGCCTGCTAAAACGCAGGGGGCTGTTTTATTTTTGTCGTTTTAAATTCTCATAGACCTGCTTCAGTGCACCTTCAAATTTCCCTGTTTGCTTCGGTTCATAATATTGCTTGTTTTTAAGCGGGTCAGGTAAATATTGCTGCTTCACCCAGCCGTTGTCATAATCGTGTGGATATAAATAATCGACGCCTCTTCCGAGTGCTGTTGCCCCTTTATAGTGAGCATCTTTTAAATGAACAGGGACTTCACCGATTTTCCCTGTACGAATGTCATGCAGCGCCGCATCAATCGCCTTATAAGCCGAGTTTGATTTTGGAGAGAGGCAGAGCTCGATGACGGCATTGGCCAGCGGAATACGGGCTTCGGGGAAGCCGACCCTCTCTGCTGTTTGGACAGCACTTAATACGCGGGGGCCTGCCTGTGGACTGGCTAAGCCAATATCCTCGTAAGCCATCACGAGTAATCTTCTTGAAATGCTTTCAAGGTCTCCTGCTTCAATCAGTCTGGCAAGGTAATGCAGCGCCGCATCTGCGTCAGATCCTCTGATGGATTTTTGAAAAGCTGACAGGACATCATAATGAGCATCACCGTTTTTATCATGCGAGAAGCTCTTTTTTTGTAAACATTCTTCTGCTGCGGCAAGTGTGATGAAGATGTGTCCAGTGTCATCTGCTTTTGTCGATAAGACCGCTAGTTCTAACGCGTTTAAAGCAGAGCGTACATCTCCTCCGCATCCACTAGCAAAGTGATTCATTGCCTCATCATGGACCGTCACCGAATAGCCGCCAAGCCCGCGATGTTCATCCTGTAATGCCCTTGTTAACGCGGTTTTGATTTGCTCTGTTTCAAGCGGCTTCAGCTCAAATATTTGTGTCCGGCTTCGGATGGCAGGATTGATCGCATGATAGGGGTTGGCTGTGGTGGCGCCAATTAAAATAATCATGCCATTTTCTAAATAAGGAAGAAGGAAATCCTGTTTTCCTTTATCCAGCCTGTGGACTTCGTCTAAAATGAGAATCACCTGCCCGCTCATTTTCGCTTCAGCGGCGACAGCTTCCATATCTTTTTTGTTATGAATGACCGCATTCAATGTCCGGAAAGCAATGCTTGTACTCCCGGCGATCGCAGTCGCAATTGATGTTTTGCCGATGCCCGGCGGTCCGTATAAAATCATCGAGGATAAATGTTTCGCCTCGACCATCCGTCTAATAATTTGACCTTCTCCAACGAGATGCTCCTGCCCAATGATATCTCCAATATGGCTTGGGCGCATCCGATAAGCTAAAGGTTTCATGATTATCTCTCCTAAAGCAATGTCTTGTTTGTATAGAGTACCGAAATTTCTTCAAATAGAAAAGGGATGCGTCCTCCTCTAGAGCTCAGAACCCGCAAATGAAAGTTGGCTTAAAGTATGATATAATTGCTTTTGGTCTATATATCGCGTATATGAAATCAGAAAAATAATTGATGACATAGAATAGGAAACGCAGAGGTGTTTAACTTGAAAATTTCAACTAAAGGCAGATATGGTCTGACGATCATGATCGAATTAGCCAAAAAACATGGCGAAGGCCCTACATCATTAAAATCAATCGCTCAAAACAATAATTTGTCTGAGCATTATTTAGAGCAGCTTGTATCACCGCTTCGAAATGCCCGTCTTGTGAAAAGTATCCGCGGGGCATATGGGGGTTATGTTCTTGCCCATGAACCAAACGAGATCACAGCCGGTGATATTATTCGTGTATTAGAAGGACCTATTAGTCCTGTCGAAGTCATCGAAAACGAAGAACCAGCAAAGCGTGAACTTTGGATTCGTATTCGTGATGCAGTAAAAGACGTACTGGACAATACAACTCTTGAAGACTTGGCAAGCTACACAGATGACGGGGATCAAGACGCGTATATGTTCTATATTTAGATCAGAGGTGTACCGGAAATGGAACGAATCTATTTAGATCATGCGGCCACAACGCCTATGGATCAGCGTATTGTGGACAAGATGATGCCTTACTTTACAGAGATATTTGGCAATCCCTCTAGTATTCATTCATATGGGCGCGAGGCAAGAAAGTGGCTCGATGAAGCAAGAGAAGTCATTGCAGGAGAATTACACTGTAAACCGCAGGAGATCATCCTCACAAGTGGAGGAACAGAGGCGGACAACCTTGCCATCACAGGTGTTGCAATGGCAAGGCAGCATGAAGGCAAACATATCATCACAGCGAAAACAGAGCATCATGCGGTGCTGCATACATGTGAACGCTTAGAGAAGCTTGGATTTGAAGTGACGTATTTAGACGTTGATCACACTGGATTGATTCAACTTGATCAATTAAAACAAACACTCAGAGATGATACGATTCTTGTCACCATCATGTACGGCAATAATGAAACAGGTGTGATTCAGCCGATCAAAGACATTGGCGAACTTCTAAAAGATCACGCTGCTCATTTTCATACAGATGCGGTGCAGGCGTTTGGCACAATACCAATTGATGCAGCAGATCTTCATATCGATCTCTTATCTGCTTCTGGCCATAAGCTAAATGGTCCGATGGGAACAGGCTTTTTATATGTCAACGAACGCGTGAAACTTTCTCCGCAGTCATTTGGAGGAGAACAAGAAAGAAAACGCCGTGCTGGTACTGAAAATGTGGCAGGAATCGTGGGACTTGCAGAAGCTGTTCAATTAACAAAGCAAAATAGAAGAGAAAAAGCAATACATTATGGTAAGCTCAAAGAAACCATGCTGCAAGTATTCGAAGAGGAATCACTAGATTTCTCTATCAATGGACATCCAAAAGAGACATTGCCGCACATTTTAAATGTTCATTTCCCGGGCGTCTCCATTGAATCGTTACTTGTAAATTTAGATATGGAAGGGATTGCTGTTTCAAGCGGATCTGCATGTACGGCTGGATCTGTCCTTCCTTCGCACGTTTTAAGCGCCATGTATGGCGAAGAAGCAAAAGAACTGACGTCCTCAGTCAGAATAAGCTTCGGTCTTGGAAATGAAGAGGATCATGTGAAGCAGGCGGCGCACAAAATAGCGGCTGTTGTTAAACGCCTAGCCAAATAAATGCTCTCCTTTTGTTCGTGTGTGAAAAATGAAGCAGCCAGGCACCTGAAGAACGAAACGCGCACGTTGTTTCATTGAAATTGGAGTTGATGAAGATGACAAAAAGACCAGAAGACACAAGAGTTGTGGTCGGTATGTCCGGAGGAGTCGATTCATCAGTTGCTGCTCTTATGTTAAAGGAGCAAGGCTATGATGTAATCGGCATATTTATGAAAAACTGGGATGACACAGATGAAAATGGTGTATGTACAGCAACGGAGGACTATGAGGATGTCATTCGCGTTTGTAACCAAATTGGAATCCCTTATTATGCAGTGAATTTCGAGAAGCAATATTGGGACAAAGTGTTTCAATATTTCCTTGATGAATATAAAGCGGGCAGAACGCCAAACCCAGATGTCATGTGTAACAAAGAAATTAAGTTCAAAGCATTTCTTGAGCATGCATTGTCACTCGGTGCAGATTATTTAGCAACAGGCCACTATGCCCGTGTCGATAGAACTGGCGATGAAGTCAAAATGCTAAGAGGTCTTGATGCAAATAAAGACCAAACCTATTTCTTAAATCAGCTGACTCAAGAACAGCTTGATAAAGTGATGTTCCCAATCGGTAATTTGGAGAAAAAAAGGGTTCGTGAATTAGCAAAAGAAGCAGAGCTCGCTACAGCAACGAAAAAAGATTCAACTGGCATTTGCTTTATTGGGGAAAGAAACTTCAAAACGTTCCTCAGCCAATATTTGCCTGCACAGCCTGGCGTGATGCAGACGATGGACGGAGAAGTAAAAGGTGAACATGATGGACTGATGTATTACACGATCGGTCAGCGCCAAGGACTTGGCATTGGCGGAAGCGGTGATCCTTGGTTCGTCGTCGGGAAGGACTTGGAGCAAAATGTATTGTTTGTAGAACAAGGCTTCCACAATCCCCTTTTATATTCTGAAAGTATTTCAGCCGTTAATATAAGCTGGACTCGTCCTCATATTGTTGACGAAAACGGTGAATTAACATGCACAGCAAAATTCAGATACCGTCAAGAAGATCATCATGTGAAAGTCAAAATGACAGGTGAGCAAGAAGCGATGGTCATCTTTGAAGAACCCGTTCGTGCTGTCACCCCAGGACAAGCGGTTGTTTTTTATGATGGTGATGAATGTCTTGGCGGCGGTACAATTGACGATGTCTTTAAAGACGGTCAAAAGCTGTCGTATGTGTAACATGTTTTAAAAAACCTCAACGTCGCTGTTGAGGTTTTTTAATGAAAGGATGATGAGAGCAAATGAACCATAACGAGATCGGCATAGAAGCCTTAAATCAAGGGAACATCGAAAAGGCAGCTGAAGCTTTTACAAAAGCCATTGAAAAAAGCCCAAAGGATCCAGTTCCATATATTAACTTTGCGAACTTACTGTCAAGTATCAATGAATTTGACCGCGCTTTAAACTTCTTTCAAAAAGCGATTGAACTCGATAGCACGGCAGCTGCGGCCTATTATGGAGCAGGAAATGTGTACACATTAAAAGAAGACTTTATGAAAGCGAAAGACTATTTTGAACAAGCACTAAAAGCTGGAATGGAAAATAGTGATTTGTTTTATATGTTAGGGCAGACGCTCATCAAATTAGAGCAGCCAAAGCTTGCGATGCCGTACCTTCAGCGTGCGATTGAGCTAAACGAAGAAGATAATGAAGCAAGATTTCAATTTGGCATGTGCTTAGCCAATGAACACATGCTGGAAGAAGCGGTGACGGCCTTTACCGAAGTCGTCGCACGTGATCCGCAGCATGCAGATGCCTTTTATAATTTAGGAGTTGCGTATGCGTATTTAGAGAAAAAGGCCGAAGCGCTTGAGATGCTAGAAAAAGCCATTGACGTGCAGCCTGACCATATGCTGGCACTGCATGCGCAAAAGCTGATTCAAGAGGCAGAATAGACGGAAGGAGGGAAGACCTGTGCAGGAACATCCAGATCAAATGAAGCTTGAGGACGAGCCGTTTTTAAAAGGGACGGTTCAAGCTGTTATTTTCCATAATGAAAGTAATTTATACTCGGTGTTAAAGGTGAAAGTCATTGAAACATCTGAAAACTTAGAGGAAAAAACAGCATCTGTCACAGGCTACTTCCCAGCACTTCATGAAGACGAAACCTACACCTTTTACGGCAAAGTCACAAGCCATCCGAAATTTGGTGAACAGTTTCAGGCGACTCATTTTCAAAAGGAAGTGCCGACAACAAAGCAAGGGATTATTCATTATCTCTCAAGTGACTTATTCGAAGGGATAGGGAAAAAGACAGCGGAAGACATTGTGGGGCAGCTCGGCAATCAGACGCTTCATAAAATTATGCGTGACCCGTCAGTTTTGTATGACGTTCCGCGCCTATCAAAAAAGAAAGCAGATAAGCTGGCTGCAGCGCTTCAGGAGCATCAAGGGCTGGAACAAATTATGATCAGCCTGAATCAATATGGCTTTGGCCCGCAGCTCAGTATGAAGATTTATCAAGTGTACGAGAGTGAAACCTTGCAAAAGATCGAGGAAAATCCCTATCAGCTCGTCAAAGATGTAGAGGGGATCGGATTTATTAAAGCAGATGAGCTCGGTGCTAGAACAGGGATATCAGGAAATGACCCAGAGCGAATCCGTGCAGCCTTGCTATATACAGTCGAGACAGCGAGCCTTCAGGACGGTCATACGTACATACAAACAAAAGATCTGATCGTTGAAACCCGTAAGCTGCTCAATCAAACAAGCAATGAGTACAAAGTGACTGAAATGGACGTTGCCAATCAGATTTTGGCACTTGGCGAAGGGAAAGAGATGATCATTGAAGATGACCGCTGTTATCATCCGTCCTTATTTTATGCGGAGCGAAGTGTCGCCAAACGCATTCAAAAAATCGTCTCCCAAACGGAATATGCAGATCAATTTCCTGAATCAGAATTCCTTCTTGCACTTGGTGAGCTGGAGGAAAGGCTAGGCGTGCAGTATGCTCCGACACAAAAGGAAGCGATTCAAAAGGCGCTCATGTCCCCGATGCTGCTTTTAACAGGCGGGCCTGGGACAGGGAAAACAACCGTCATTAAAGGAATTGTCGAGCTCTATAGCGATCTTCACGGTGTATCTCTTGATCCGAGTGATTATAAAAAAGATGAATCCTTTCCATTTGTGCTTGCGGCGCCAACTGGACGGGCGGCTAAACGGATGACAGAATCAACAGGGCTTCCAGCTGTGACCATTCACCGCCTGCTAGGCTGGAATGGATCAGAGGGCTTCTCACATGATGAGGAACAGCCGATTGAAGGAAAGCTTGTCATCATTGATGAATCGAGTATGCTAGATATTTGGCTTGCGAATCATTTGTTTAAAGCGATCCCTGATCACATTCAAGTCATTATGGTAGGAGATGAACATCAGCTTCCGTCTGTCGGACCGGGCCAAGTCTTAAGAGACTTACTTGCGTCACATGCTGTACCAGCTGTTACGTTAACTGATATTTACCGGCAGGCAGATGGTTCTACCATTGTTGAACTTGCACACGATATGAAAAATGGCGTCCTGCCAAAAGATATCACTGCACGCTCGAAGGATCGGTCCTTCATTCAATGTTCAGCTGATCAAATGAAAGAAGTCATTGAAAAAGTTGTCAGCAATGCTGCTCAAAAAGGCTATTCAGCAAAAGATATTCAGGTGCTGGCGCCCATGTATAAAGGAAAAGCAGGTATCAATGAGCTCAATAAAATGCTTCAGCACATTTTGAATCCTAAAAAGCCAAAAGGCAGAGAAATCCCGTTTGGTGATGTGGTGTACCGGACGGGAGATAAGGTGCTGCAGCTTGTGAATCAGCCGGAAAACAACATTTTTAACGGTGACATTGGTGAAATTGTCTCGATTTTTTATGCGAAAGAAAACACAGAAAAAGAAGACATGGCTGTGATTTCCTTTGATGGGAACGAAATCACCTTTACGAAAAAAGATTTTCATCAATTTACCCATGCCTATTGCTGCTCCATTCACAAATCACAAGGCAGTGAATTTCCCATCGTTGTGCTGCCAGTCGTAAGAAGCTATTTCCGAATGCTTCGCCGAAATTTGCTGTACACAGCCATTACACGAAGCAAAAAGTTTTTAATTCTGTGCGGCGAAGAATCAGCACTGGAGTGGGGCGTGAAAAATAATGAGGATTCCCTCAGACAAACGTCCTTAACGAGGCGCCTTGTTCAAACCGAAGAGGTCATGGATGCGGAGCTTGCAGCGCTCCAAAAAGAGCTTCCGTTTAGCGTACATGACGCAAATATTGGCATGGAGGGAATCACTCCGTTTGATTTTATGCAAGAGTAAATGGCTTCCTTCATGGAAGCCATTTCTTCGTATGAGTCATGAAGCAAACGCACACGATAAGACTGTTCCGCAAAAGGTGGTTGAGCACATTTTGAGAACATGTCGAGAGCTTGAAGGAATGTCGATCTATACAGGTGAGCAGTCTCATTCACTTGGTGCCATCAAAGATATTTGCTTATTAGCCGGCGGCAGCTGCGGGGGATATGTGTTAGATGGGAAAAAGAAAGACTGTGCACTCATTCCATTCTCAGCTGGCGATAAGCTGACAGACAAAGGTCTATATGTGAGCTGCCAGGAGGGAGTAGGAATAGATTCCTCTGTCCCATCCTTATTATTTTCGAAATTGAAAAAGAAAATGATGCAATCACCTGAGGGTGAAAATTTAGGCATATTGGAAGATGTATATTTTTGCGCAAATTCGGGCACAATCGTAGCATATGAACTCTCGGACGGCTTCTTTACAGAGCTATCAGGGATTCGAAAACAGCTGCATGCTGCCGGAACCTTGATGAACGTTCAAAAGGAAGCACTTGTTCTAAACCGAACGTAAAGAGGTGCTGATTATGCTCATTTGCCCAAATTGCAAATGTAAAGACATCGGAAAAATTGGGGTCAATCAATATTATTGCTGGGGCTGTTTTATTGAATTGACGCTGTCAAAAGGTAAAATATCTACACACCAAGTGGAGGAAGACGGTACACTAAGCAGTTTAGATGATCTGTTTAGTGATGATGAACGTTCAATTCAACTATAAGTGTTAAGGGGGAATTTCGAATGGGCAAAATGACTTCTTCACTATTAACGCTTGGTGCAGGTGCACTAGCATATCACTTTGCGAGTCGATATGATATGCCATCGAAGCGGGATATGAAAAAGCTAAGAAAACGTGTTATGCGTATGCTTTAAACAAAAGGGACATCCACCATGAGCGGATGTCCTTTTTTATGCCTGTCTGTATTCTAAACGGCGTGCAAGTAAGGATAAGCTGAAATTGACGACAAAATACATCATCGCCGCTAATAGGAAAATTGGCAGTAAGTACGATTGACTCTGACCGTTTAAAATTTGTGCGTGATGCAATAATTCTGGAAGAGCAATGACAACGGCAAGCGATGTATCCTTTAAAAGTGAAATAAATTGACTCACAATCGGCGGTACCATTCGGCGTAAAGCCTGCGGCATAATAATTATTTTTAACGTTTGGATATAGGTTAAACCAGAAGACCTGGCAGCTTCGACCTGACCTTTATCAATTGATTTTAGACCGCTCCGAATAATTTCTGACAGCATGGCTGATTCAAACACGGTTAGAGCTGCTGGCAGAGGCTGTAATGCTTAGTTTGATGCCGATTTCAGGCAGTGCAAAATACGTAAAAAAGATGATCAGCAAAAGCGGCAGGTTCCGAATGGTTTCTACGATGACCGCAAGCACCTTTGATAAAACCGGAATTTGAGCGAACCGCAATGTGCCAATGACTAATCCAATGAGAAAGCTCAAAATGATGGAGATAAAAGCCACTTTTAAGGTGACAGCAAATCCTTCAAGTAAAAAGGCGAGATGATCAGGCTGGTAGGCACCTATAAAATCCATTATGTTTCCTCCTTTCTAGTGGCTTCTTGCTAATCTTTTTTCTAAATAACCAACGCCTAAACTGAGCGGAATCGTTAATAGCAGATAGAACATGGCAACAAAGATGTAGACATCAAATGTCACAAATGTTCTAGAAGCGATCAGGTCTCCTTGATACATGAGATCAAACCCTGCAATGACACCTAGAATAGAGGAGTTTTTGACAAGGTTAATAAATTGATTCCCAAGAGGGGGGACGACAATTTTAATCGCTTGCGGAAGAATAATATATCGCATCGTCCCGCCGTATGAAAGACCAGAAGCCCGTGCTGCTTCCATTTGCCCAAGCGGTACAGCTTGTATACCTGCTCGAATGGCTTCAGCAATAAATGCAGAAGTATAAATGGAAAGAGCTATGGTTCCAGCTGTGAAGCCATCTGCCACAATACCAAGCACAGGTAAACCAAAGAAGAAAACAAATGTGATTAATAATAACGGAATATTCCGAATAAATTCCACGTAAGCCGTTCCTAACCAGTTGAGCGGCTTCAGTGGAGCAATTCTCATAATGGCAATGAGTGTACCGATCAAAAAGCTTCCAATCAAAGCAATGACACTTGCGCTAATAGTATATTTAAACCCTTCTAAATAAAGATTGAAGTTTTCAGTTAAAATTGAAAACCGCAGCAATCAGTTCACTTCCTTCCTGGTCAACAGGGGAGCCAATGAGCGGCTCACCTGTGGGCATTGATCTTGACTTAGTCAAACGATTATTCTTTGATCCATTTTTTATGAATCTTGTCATACTCTCCATTGTCTTTTAAAGTCTTTAACGCTTTGTTAATGGCATCTGTCAATTCTTGATCCCCTTTTTTCACAGCAATGCCATAAGGCTCATCTGTAAAGGTGCCGCCGACGACTTCGTAATTTGAATCCTCGTCTGCCATACCAAATAAGATGGCATTATCTGTTGTAAGCACTTGCCCTTGGTTTGATTTTAGTGCTGTAAAGGCTTCCTGATAGTTTTCAAATTCTAAAACAGATGCTTCAGGTGCTTTCTCGCGGATGTTTTGAGACGAAGTAGAGCCTTTCACTGCAAGCACCTTCGTCCCTTTTTTCAAATCATCAATTGATTGAATGCCGCTTCCTTTTTTCACAAGCAGTGATTGTCCTGCTTCAAAGTACACATCTGAGAAATTGACTTCTTTTTTGCGCTCTTCTGTAATGGTCATGGTAGCAACAATTGCATGAATATCACCTTTTTGCAGCAAAGGGATTCTTGTTTTAGATGTTACTTCTTTGAATTCTGCTTTTCCTTCATCGCCCAGCATTTCCTTTGCGATGGCTTTTGCAATATCAATATCAAATCCTTCGATGTCTCCGCTGCTAGGATTTTTTAGACCAAAAAGACGTGTGTCATTTTTTACGCCAAAAATGATTTTTTTGTCTTTCTTAATGGCTTCTAATGAACTTCCTTGCTTCGCATCAGTCGAGCCTTTTTCAGTAGAACCACAAGCAGCCAGAGCGGCCATACAGCAAGTCATAAAGAGTAATAGACCAAAACGTTTCAATTTTTTCATCAAACCATTCCCCCTAGTGATTTAAAATACGGCTTAAAAATAACTGAGCACGTTTCTCACGCGGTTTTTCATAAAATGCAGCGGGTGTTGATTCTTCAAGGATTCTGCCTTCATCAATAAAGACAATGCGGTCAGCCACTTCCCGGGCAAACCCCATCTCGTGCGTAACGACAACCATGGTCATTCCTTCTTGGGCCAGCTGTTTCATCACATCTAGTACCTCACCGATCATCTCTGGATCAAGAGCGGATGTTGGTTCATCGAAAAGCATGACCTCAGGTTTCATAGCGAGTCCCCTTGCAATGGCAACACGCTGCTGCTGTCCCCCGGAGAGTCTTGAAGGATAGGTGTCTGCTTTTTCAGGAATGCCGACTTTATTTAAATAAAATTCAGCTGTTTCCTTTGCTTCTTCCTTGCTCACTTTTTTGACCTTCATTGGCGCAAGCATAATGTTTTCAAGCACTGTCTTATGCGGATAAAGATGAAAGTGCTGAAACACCATCCCGATATTTTGCTGACAAGATTGATGTTGGTCTTCGGATGCTGGACAGACACTTGGTTGACGAGTACTTTTCCCTCATCAATGCTTTCGAGACGATTGATGCACCTGAGCATAGTGCTTTTACCAGACCCTGAAGGACCGATGATCACAACAACCTCACCTTTTTGAATATGTAGGTTCATGTCCTTAAGTACATGGAACTGGCCATAATGCTTGTTGACTTCTTCGAATGTGATCATGAAGAACCTCCTCTTGTGTTTATTTGGCTAAAGTGGATACTAGCATACCTTGTGTAAAAAGAAGTAAAAAATGGAATGTTTTCTGATGAGATTTTACAGCAAACAGTGACGTTGGATGGAGCTGTATGTTTCATGTGTATTCATTTTTAACAAAGTTAGGACAAATTTTATTTACATGGATAATTGCAGAAGATGGTTAAACAATAAGAAAAGAGGTGAAAAAGGTGAAGAAACGTCCGATCCAATTTCTAATATATGCTGCAGGTGTACTGCTTGTCCTTGCATCCTTACTCATTTTGGTTCAGCTCGACGAATTGTGGATGCCCATTTTTTTATTACTAAAAGCGGTTCTTATTCCGCTGCTCATCGCCATTTTTATTTCTTATCTGCTTTATCCTATTATCGAAAGACTGCACGGGCAAGGCTGGCCTAGAACAGTCAGTCTCTTATTGATTTATGTGCTGTTTTTTGGCGGGATTGGTTTTGCGGTCTACAAAGGGGCGCCTGTCATGATTACGCAGTTAAATGAGCTGTCAGAACAAATCCCTGTGCTTGCCGAAACCTATAATGGCGCTTTATCTCATATTCATCGTCATACAAGCCATTGGCCTGACGGGCTTCACGATCGGCTGGATCGTTTGATTGTTCAATCGGAAACATATGCAGCAAATGGGGCAGAGCGGATGATTCTTAGCTGTAAAGTATTATTGGATTACGCATTAGTCGCAGCGCTTATTCCTTTTCTTGTCTTTTATATGGTGAAAGATATGAATACAATGAAGCGGGCTGCATGGTATTTAACGCCATCGAGATTCCGAAAGAGAGGCCACGCTTTTGTGAAAGCGGTGGACGACTCGCTTGGTAATTATATTAGAGGACAATTGCTTGTCTGTTCTTTAATTGGGGGGGCAGCAGCCATTGTTCTCTGGCTGTTTCATATCCCGTATCCGCTTGTCCTTGGCATGCTGATTGGGGCAACGAATGTGATTCCGTACTTTGGTCCGATTATTGGGGCGATTCCTGCTGTCTTTATTGCTTTTACCATTTCGGTGAAGTCGGTGATGATTGTGCTGATCACAGTGGCTGTGCTGCAATTTTTGGAAAGCAATATACTCAGTCCGATCATCGTTGGGAGAAGTCTCCATATGCATCCTGTCGTTATTATGCTTGTTTTGCTCGCAGGAGGAGAGTTGTTTGGTTTAATTGGGATGATTTTAGCCGTACCAACTGCCGCTATTATCAGGGTCATGATTGTGCAATATATCCTGATGAGACGAAGCGTTCATTGACAAGACGAGCCGAGTTGTCTATAATAATTTCGATTCATACATATTGAATTCAATGATGGACCCGAGTACGTTAAAAAGCTGTTGCAGAGAGAGGCTTTATTTTGCTGAGAAAAGCCTTATCAGACCTTTAACGGAAGCTAGTCCTGAGTGCAGATAAACACTGCCGCTCTCTTCCGGCGTTATCGGATGTGAAGGTGATAGACGAATATGTCTATAATCAGGGTGGTACCGCGAGAACATCTCGTCCCTGTGTAAGTAGTTTTATGCTTGCATAGGGCGGGATGTTTTTCGTTTGTGTGGAGATTGATGAAATGAAAAGGGAGGATTTTTAAATGAAAACTTTAACTTCTGCTCAAGTACGTCAAATGTTTTTAGACTTTTTTAAAGAAAAAGGACATGCTGTAGAACCGAGTGCGTCCCTCGTACCGCACGATGATCCAACACTTTTATGGATTAACAGCGGGGTTGCGACATTAAAAAAATACTTTGATGGCCGCGTGGTTCCTGACAATCCGCGTATTTGTAACGCGCAAAAATCTATTCGTACGAATGATATCGAGAATGTTGGGAAAACAGCCCGACATCATACGTTCTTTGAAATGCTTGGCAACTTTTCTATTGGTGACTATTTTAAAGAAGAGGCCATTGATTGGGCTTGGGAATTCTTAACGAGTGACGAGTGGATTGGCTTTGATCCGAATCTGTTATCTGTCACTGTACATCCAGAGGACGAAGAAGCGTATATTCTTTGGAGAGATAAAATTGGTGTACCTGAAGAACGTATTATTCGCCTTGAAGGCAACTTCTGGGATATTGGCGAGGGGCCGAGTGGGCCGAATACAGAAATTTTCTATGACCGCGGCGAAGCATATGGTCACGACTTGAACGATCCAGAATTATATCCAGGCGGGGAAAATGAGCGTTATCTAGAAGTATGGAATCTTGTGTTCTCTGAATTCAACCATAATCCAGATGGTACATACACACCACTGCCGAAGAAAAACATTGATACAGGGATGGGTCTTGAACGAATGGTATCTGTCATTCAAAACGTACCGACGAACTTTGATACAGATCTATTCATGCCGATTATTCGTGCTGTAGAAACCATCTCTGGAGAAAGCTATGGGGAGACGAAGGAAAAGGATACAGCATTTAAAGTTATTGCTGACCACATCCGGACTGTTGCCTTTGCCGTAAGTGACGGAGCGCTTCCTTCCAATGAAGGCCGCGGATATGTGTTAAGACGTTTGCTGCGCCGTGCCGTGCGTTATGCAAAAACGATCCATATTCACCGTCCATTTATGTATGATCTAGTGCCAGTTGTTGCTGAGATTATGAAGGATTTCTATCCAGATGTACAAGCAAAAGAAGAATTTATTGCGAAAGTAATCAAAAACGAGGAAGAACGTTTCCATGAAACACTGAATGAAGGGCTAGCCATTTTGTCAGAAGTGATCAAAAAAGAAAGAGACAATGGCAGCTCACAGATTTCAGGCGAAGATGTATTTAAGCTGTATGACACGTACGGATTCCCTGTCGAGCTGACAGAAGAATATGCAGAAGACGAGAACATGACAGTCGATCGAGAAGGCTTCCAGACGGAGATGGAGAAGCAGCGTGAGCGTGCAAGAAATGCGAGACAGGATGTCGGCAGTATGCAGGTTCAAGGCGGGGCTCTAGGTGATATTAAAGCAGAGAGTACCTTCGTTGGATACGAAAATTTAACTGCGGCATCCCGCATTGTCGAATTGCTTCAAAATGGTGAAATTGTCGCGGAAGCACATGAAGGAGAAACGGTGCAAATCTTATTAGATGAAACACCTTTCTATGCTGAAAGCGGTGGACAAGTAGCCGATAAAGGGACATTAAAAAGCGCAGAAGCCATCATTGAAATCAAAGATGTGAAAAAGGCGCCAAATGGTCAGCATGTCCATGAAGGAGTGGTCGTAAGCGGTACGGCTCAAAAAGGACTTGAAGTGACTGCTGAAGTGGAATCAGCTCTGCGAAAAGGCATTGTGAAAAACCATACAGCGACGCATCTCTTGCATCAGGCGCTAAAAGATGTATTAGGCAGCCACGTCAACCAAGCAGGCTCGCTGGTGAACGAAAACAGACTTCGCTTTGATTTCTCTCATTTTGGACAAGTGACAAAAGAAGAATTGTCACAGATTGAAAAAATCGTCAACGAAAAGATTTGGGAAGGCATTTCTGTTGCCATTGACCTAAAACCGATCGCTGAAGCAAAAGAAATGGGCGCAATGGCGCTGTTTGGCGAGAAGTATGGCGATATTGTCCGCATTGTCCAGGTAGGCGATTACAGCATCGAGCTATGCGGCGGCTGTCACGTTCAAAATACTGCGGAAATCGGTTTGTTTAAAATTGCGTCTGAATCGGGTATTGGTGCTGGAACACGCCGTATTGAGGCTGTGACTGGTAAAGGTGCCTACGAAGAATTAAATGACCAGCTGGCCATTTTAGAGCAGGCAGCTAGTGAGCTTAAGTCAACTACGAAAGATGTACCAAAACGCATCGCTTCATTGCAGGCAGATTTAAAAGAGGTTCAAAGAGAAAACGAATCTCTTCTTGCGAAATTAAGTCAGGCTGAAGCAGGCTCTATTTTAGAAAAAGTCAAAGACATTGGCGGAGTGAAAGTGTTAACAGAAAAAGTAAACGCCAAAGACATGAACCATTTAAGAACAATGGTAGATGATTTAAAAGCCAAATTAGGGTCAGCTGTCATTGTGCTCGGAGCCGTTCAAAATGGAAAAGTAAACATTTCAGCAGGAGTGACAAAAGACGTTATCGAAAAAGGTCTTCATGCAGGGAAGCTTGTCAAGCAGGCAGCTGAAATCTGCGGCGGAGGCGGAGGCGGACGTCCAGACATGGCGCAAGCAGGCGGGAAACAACCAGAAAAACTTGAAGAAGCACTGGCAATTGTCGAAGAATCTGTCAAATCCGTTTTATAATCAGGCAATGTAGTGTAGAATAATGGTATTAGATGAGCGGTTAGAAAAAAGCTTGCTAGTAGAATGTTGGAAGAGAGGTGCAAGAAGCAGTGAGTTCATTTGATAAGACAATGAAGTTTAACTTCTCTGATGATTCAGCTGAAACCAATGTGAATGAAGTGCTCATTACAGTCTATGATGCACTCCAAGAAAAAGGATATAACCCGATCAATCAAATTGTCGGATACTTGCTGTCAGGCGACCCTGCATATATTCCAAGACATCAGGATGCACGCAACCTAATTCGTAAACTAGAACGAGACGAATTAATTGAGGAATTGGTTAAATCGTACTTAGAGACACATAAAGAGGCGTAAAACATGAGAATTTTAGGCTTAGATTTAGGCACGAAAACCCTTGGTGTTGCGATCAGTGATGAAATGGGATGGACAGCGCAAGGGATTGAAACAATTAAAATTAATGAAGCAGGCGGAGACTTTGGTCTCAGCCGCCTGTCTGAGATCATTGCGCAATACGGAGCGGATAAAATCGTACTTGGCTTTCCAAAGAATATGAATGGTACGGTCGGTCCTAGAGGCGAAGCCAGCCAATCATTTGCGAAAGTGTTAGAAAACACGTACAATGTTCCTGTTGTGCTTTGGGACGAGCGTCTGTCGACAATGGCAGCGGAAAAAATGCTCATCTCTGCAGATGTGAGCAGACAAAAGCGTAAAAAAGTCATTGATAAAATGGCGGCTGTCATGATCCTTCAAGGGTACTTAGACAGCTTAAATTAAAATGAGGTGAATCAAATGGAACACGGAGAAAAGCAAATTACAATCGTTGATGATAATGGAAATGAACAGCTTTGCGAAGTACTATTTACTTTTGAAAGCGACCATTTTAACAAGTCATATGTCCTTTACTACCCAATTTCTGAGCAGGACAACGAAGAAATCGAAATTCATGCATCAAGCTTCACACCGAACGAAGACGGTGAAGATGGCGAGCTAAAGCCAATTGAAACAGATGAAGAGTGGGACATGATCGAAGAAACGTTAAATACGTTCTTAGATCAAGAAGACGAAGAATAGAACAAACAAAAGGCCTGTGAATATGATCTTAAGTGATCTTTTTTCACAGGTTTTTTTACGCCTGATATGTTAACTTGAATAAATTTTAGGTTGACATAAATCACTCGAGCTTTTACTCTATTTTTATCAAGGAATCGAGTGAGGGGCATGAATGTTGAAAATTCAAGATATGATGCAAATGGCGTTAATGACAGCAGTCGTCGGGATGTTAGGGTTGATCCCGCCGATATTACTTACGTTTACACCAGTACCAATCACATTGCAAACTGCAGGTCTTTTGCTTGCTGGGGGGCTGTTAAAGCCAAAACAAGCGCTGATCAGTTTACTTCTTTTTCTCCTGATTGTGGCAGCAGGCGCACCTCTTTTATCTGGAGGAAGAGGCGGGATTGGGGTCTTTTTTGGACCAAGCGGTGGTTTTTTACTTGCTTATCCAGTGGCTGCCTTTATGATCAGCCTGTGGCTGAACCGGCTGAAAAAAGTGACCGCTCTGCGTCTTTTTATGATCTATGCGGTATGCAGTATCGGGATTCTGTATGTATGCGGCATTCCTTTTCAAGCCATGATGATGCATATAAAGGTCACACAGGCAGCTCTGCTCAGTTTGATTTATATCCCAGGTGATCTCATCAAAGCTGGAATGTGTGCCGTCTTCACGATGAAAATCATCCAAGCAATGTCATATCGAAAAAGGGACATACATAAAGGGAGGCGAGCGGTTTGATTAGAATAACTGAAAGCTATGCAGGGCATGCAAAAATGAAGCCAGATCATATCGCCATCATAGATGAACAAGAGAGCATCACTTATCAAGATTGGCATGAGCGTGTGCAGACATCAGCACAGTGGCTAAATGAAACGGCTCATCAGCAAAAAAGAGTCGCTTTTTTAGTATCAAATGGTGCTTCTTTTCTACAAATATTTGCTGGAGCGGCTTGCGCAGGGTGGACAGCCGTTCCTCTTGATCCGAGATGGAGTCATGAAGAATGTGTAGAAAAGCTCTTGTTAAGTGAAGCAGATCTCGTCATTATTGAGGATCGATATATGAGAAGATTTGAAAAGATCAAGGTAGACATGCTTGTTCTTTCTTTATCTGAATGGAAAGAAAGAATGAGCCTTATCACACACGTTCAATCTAACAAACACGATACCGAGGAAGATCCTGCCTTTTATATGGGGTTTACTTCAGGATCAACGGGTTCACCTAAAGCCTTTATGAGGCGTCAGCATTCATGGATCGAGAGCTTTCGAATGACGGCCTCTGAATTTGGGATCACTCATCAAGATCATGTTCTCATTTTAGGCACACTTTTATCCTCTCATTTTTTATATGGTGCCATCAGTACACTATACTTTGGCGGCACGGTGACGCTATTAGAAAAATTCACGCCAGAGAAAGGAAAGGCTGCCTTAGAAAGGGGAGACATCACTGCTGTTTATACGGTCCCTACCATGACAGAATCATTACTGCAAATTGATGCTTTCGGAGACACTCCGCTTCTCGTCATATCCTCTGGGGCGGATTGGGGAATCTCTTCAAAAAAACTACTAGTAACCAACGATCCACATGTCACATTTTTTGATTTTTATGGAACATCAGAGTTGAGTTTTGTCTCCTATTTATCTTCAAATGATTTTCTGCAAAAACCTACTTCTGTTGGACGGCCTTTCTCTACGATTCAAGTTGAAGTGAGACGAGCAGATCAAACCGTCTGTCAGCCAAATGAAACAGGGAGAATTTATGTGAAAAGCCCGATGTCTTTTTCAGGTTACTTACACGAGGAAAAACAGCCAGAGGAGTGGCTGACGGTCTATGATATGGGGTGGCTGGACGAAGATGGGTATTTATATATGAGCGGCCGTGAGAATGGCATGATCGTCTATGGAGGACTGAATATTTTTCCAGAGGAAATTGAGCGTGTGCTAAATGAACAGCCAGAGGTGAAACGGTCGATCGTAATAGGCCTTCCTGATCCATATTGGGGTGAAATCCCTGTTGCCATTATTGAACAAGTACAGCAGACAAAGACCATTCGGCAAGCTGCCAAAGAAAAACTGGCGGCTTATAAGATACCAAAAAAATGGCTTGTCATTGACCAAATGATCGAAACATCCGGCGGGAAAATCGCTCGTGCCAGCATGAAAAAGTGGGCGGAGGATCAATTGTCATGCAAGCAGTCATAGTGGAAGCAAAACGAACACCCTTCGGTGACAAAAACGGGATGCTGAAGGATTATCGCCCAGAGCATTTAGCGGCGCCCCTTATTCAGCATTTGTCTCAGCTGAGGAAGCCAGATGACGTGATTTTAGGTAATGTGGTAGGGGGTGGCGGAAACATTGCTCGCCTGTCCTCATTAGAAGCAGGGCTTTCTCGACACATTCCCGGCATGACCATTGACAGGCAGTGTGCCTCTGGTCTTGAAGCGATTAGAACGGCTTGTGTCATGGTTCTATCGGGGGAGGGATCAATGTATATTGCTGGCGGGACTGAGAGCATTTCCAGATCACCGATGAAAGAAAGAGCCCGCTTTTCGCCGGATTGGATAGGAGATCCGCATATGGGAGAAGCAGCAGAGCTGACCGCATCAAGATTTTCTGTCACGAGAAGAGAACAAGATGACTATGCGCTTTTAAGCTGGGAGAGAAGTATAGAGGCATTCAAACAGGGAACGTATTCAGAAGAAATTGTTCCGATTGACGGGCTGAGCACAGATGAAGCGGCCGCTAAAATAAGACCGATCGCAAGGCTGATTAAGCGGGCAAAGCCTGTCTTTTTATCAGAAGGAACTGTGACTGTAACCAATAGCTGCAAGGAAGCCGACGGCGCAGCCGCAGTCGTTGTGATGGAAAGAGCGGAAGCAGAGGCCAAAGGCTTAAAGCCTAAGTTACGGTATGTCGGAAGTGCTGTGACGGCGATGCATCCGCATTTTCCTGCTGCTTCACCCATTGATGCGATCAAGAAACTCTTACATAGGGAACAGATGAAGATAGAAGACGTGGCGCTGTTTGAAATCAATGAAGCGTTTGCGCTGAAAGTGGCGCTGATTGCTCGGACGCTAGGAATACCTTATGACCGGATCAACAGAAGAGGCGGTGCACTTTGTCTTGGGCATCCGTACAGCGCATCGGGAGCTGCTATGATGGTGAGGTTATTTTACGAAGCTCACGCCTTACCGAAAGGAAGCTATGTCATGGCTGCCATTGGCAGTGGCGGTGGTGTTGGTTTAGCCGTATTATGTCAAGTTCTGTCATGAGATGCATGGGCAAGTAATTGCCGAACTCCGTCGAATCATGTACTATAAAGGCTAGATGTGAGGAGGGCCATGCATGTTTTCAGAACAAAAGAAACGACCATTTTTTAAAAGAAAAAAGGGGATCGTCCTGTTATCTGTACTTGCTGTAATCATCATTGCAGCATTATCAGGCTTTTTATATGTTAAATCAGCACTCGGACCGGTCGATCAAAAAAGCAAACAAACAATTAATATTCATATTCCAAATGGGACTTCTGTCCGTGCGATTGCGGGCATCCTAAAAGAAAATGGGCTTATTTCGAATGACACCATTTTCACTTACTATGCAAAATACAAAAAAGCTTCCGGCTTTAAAGCAGGATACTTTCATTTAAAACAAACAATGGACGCGGGCCAGCTCATTCAAAAGCTGACATCTGGCGGCACAGATTACGCCTTTCAGCTTGTGATTCCTGAAGGAAAACAGCTGTCTGATATTGCAACGATCATTGCCAACCAGACGAATTTTTCAGCGAAGGAAGTTGAAGCGAAGCTGGATGATCCAGCTTTTATTCAAAAGTTAATGAAAAAATATCCGAAAACGGTGACATCACAGGTTGATGGAAAACAGGTCAAACATCCGTTAGAGGGATATTTATTCCCTGCTACGTATCCATTTTATCGTGAGGATGAATCACTCGAAACAATCATTGATACAATGATTAAACACACGGATCAATATGTGAAAACATATGAAAAAGACATGAAAAAGAGAAACATGTCCATACACGATGTGTTAACAATGGCATCACTGATTGAAATGGAAGCAACGGAAAAGACGGATCGGTCAAAAATTTCAAGTGTGTTTTATAACCGGTTGAAAAAGGACATGCCGCTCCAAACAGACCCAACAGTTCTTTATGCACTTGGTGAGCATAAATCCCGTGTCTATTACAAAGACTTAAAGGTGAAATCTCCGTATAATACGTATATCAACAAAGGGCTGCCACCTGGTCCAATTGCAAATGCTGGTGAATCTTCATGGAAAGCAGCACTGCATCCAGAGAAAACGGATTTTGTTTACTTCCTTGCGAAGAAAAATGGAGAAGTCGTCTTTACGAAAACGTTAAATGAGCACAATAAAGCGAAAGCGAAATACATCACAGGCAGCAATTAACGCACATGTGAAACGGAAAAGACTGTAGACAATAGCCAGATTGCCTGCAGTTTTTTTCGTTGAAATATCCATTTTATAGGTTCGCAATTACCACTTCTTTGTGGTAAAATATATCGGGTTGTTTTTACTTAGATGAACGAAAGATTGATTGACGAGAAAGAGAGCTGCAATAGGCAGGACTCTTCTTTTTCAGGTCATGAAGGAGCTAGACATATAATGACTATCGAAGATGATCAAATAAATGATTATATTGAACATTTAATTCAACCAAGTCCTGATGCAATCGCTCAATTAGAGATATATGCAAAAGAGCATCATGTGCCAATCATGGAAAAGGTGAGCATCGAACTTTTACTTCAGCTGCTTTCTATGAAAAAGCCGAAGAAAATTCTTGAGGTTGGGACAGCAATTGGCTATTCGGCGATTAGAATGGCGACAGCTCTCCCAGATGCTGAGATTTACACGATTGAGCGGAATGCGAAACGCTATGAAGAAGCGACACGGAACATTGAGGAATTAAAATTAAAAGAAAGAATACACGTGTTCTTTGGTGATGCCATGGAATCGGCTAAAACAGTCCAAACGATGGCGCCCTATGATGTGATCTTCATTGATGCCGCAAAAGGGCAGTATAAACGCTTTTTTGAGCTGTTTGAACCGATGCTGGCTCATGACGGAATGATTATTACAGACAATGTATTATTCAAAGGCTTAGTCGCGACAAATTATGAAGAAGAAATTGAAGATAAACGAAAAAAACAATTAATTGGAAAAATTGATCGATACAATCAATGGCTGATGTCAAATCCTGACTTCCAAACATGTATCATTCCAGTTGGAGATGGGATCGCCATTAGTACAAAAAGAGGTGACCAATCATGAAAAAACCAGAATTGCTTGTGACGCCAAGCAAAGTGTCAGACGTACTGCCATTAATCGAGGCGGGAGCTGACGCATTTTTAATAGGTGAACAGACATACGGCATTCGCCTTGCAGGCGAGTTTTCAAGAGAAGATGTGAAACAAACGGTTCAGCTTGCACATGCACATCACAAAAAAGTGTATGTGGCCATGAATGCGATTTTTCATAATGACCGTGTTCAGCTGCTTGGAGATTATTTAACCTTTCTCGATGCATTAAACGTGGATGGTGTCGTCTTTGGAGACCCAGCAGTGATCATGGCCGCAAAGGAAACAGGAGTCAGCCTGAATCTTCACTGGAGTACAGAAACGACTGGGACAAACTATTACACTTGTAACTACTGGGGCAGAAAAGGTGCAACGCGTGCTGTTCTTGCCAAAGAGCTGAATATGGACAGTGTGATCGACATCAAAGAAAATGCTGAGGTGGAGATCGAAATTCAAGTCCATGGCATGACATGTATGTTCCAATCGAAACGTACTCTCATCGGCAACTACTTTGAATACCAGGGCAAACAAATGGACGTGGAAGGCAGTCATATGGGGAAAGGACTATTCCTTCATGACCAAGAGCGTCAAAACAAATACCCTATTTTCGAGGATGCAAACGGCACTCATATTATGAGTCCAAATGATGTGTGTATGATTGATGAATTAGAGGAGTTTGTCGACGCAGGTGTTGACTCTTTTAAAATTGACGGAATTTTAAAGTCACTTTCTTATATGACAGAGGTGACGTCTCTATATAGAAAAGCAATTGATTTGCTAACGACTGACAAAGAGGCTTATGAAGATCAGAAAGATGATTGGGTGAAGCAGATTGAAGACATTCAGCCAGTCAATCGTTCGATTGATACAGGATTCTTCTTTAAAGAAACGGTTTATTAACATAAGAGGAGGCAGAGGAAATGGCACTTTTAAAGGATGGTATTTCTGAAATGATTGATGGAAAACGTGTCATTACAAAAAAACCAGAACTGCTTGCACCAGCAGGGAACCTGGAAAAGCTGAAAATTGCTTTACATTACGGAGCAGACGCCGTCTTTATTGGCGGGAAAGAGTTTGGACTTCGCTCAAATGCAGATAACTTTTCAATTGAAGAAATGGCAGAAGGCGTCGCATTTGCAAACAAATACGGCGCACGGATTTATGTGACAACAAATATCTTTGCCCACAATGAAAACATGGACGGGCTAGAGGAATACCTTCAAGGGATTGAAGGCGCTGGTGTAGCGGGAATAATTGTGGCTGATCCGCTGATCATTGAAACATGTAAACGTGTGGCGCCAAAGCTGGAAGTTCACTTAAGCACGCAGCAATCTCTTTCAAATTGGAAAGCTGTTCAGTTTTGGAAGGAAGAAGGGCTTGAGCGTGTGGTGCTTGCACGTGAAACAAGTGCGCTAGAAATTAGAGAAATGAAAGAAAAGGTCGATATAGAAATCGAAACGTTCATTCACGGCGCGATGTGTATTGCTTACTCTGGCCGCTGCGTGCTCAGTAACCATATGACCGCGAGAGATTCTAACCGCGGAGGCTGCTGTCAGTCTTGCCGCTGGGATTATGATCTTTATAAACTAGAAGGTTCTGAGGAAGCACCATTATTCGGTGAAGAAGATGCACCATTTGCGATGAGTCCAAAAGACTTAAAGCTTGTCGAATCCATTCCTCAAATGATCGAAATGGGGATTGACAGCTTAAAGATCGAAGGACGGATGAAATCGATTCATTATGTGGCGACTGTCGTGAGTGTGTATCGTAAAGTCATCGATGCCTATTGTGCAGATCCAGATCATTTTGTCATTCAGCAGGAATGGTTAGATGAATTAGATAAATGTGCAAACCGTGACACAGCGCCAGCCTTTTTCGAAGGCGTACCGGGAACGGATGAACAAATGTTTGGCATTCATGGAAAGAAAACGACATTTGATTTCGCTGGTCTCGTTCTTCATTATGATGAAAAAGAACATATCGTGACATTGCAACAGCGTAACTTCTTTAAAGCAGGCGATGAAGTCGAATTCTTCGGACCAGAAATTGAGAATTTCACATTCAAAATTGAGACGATTTGGGATGAAAAAGGAAATGAGCTAGATGCCGCTCGTCATCCGCTGCAAATTGTGAAATTTAAGCTTGATCAAAAAGTATACCCTAGCAACATGATGAGAAAGGGGAAATAACAGGCCCATGAGGAGAAAACCAGTTGTGATCGGAATTGCTGGCGGCTCGGGTTCAGGTAAAACGAGCGTCACCAATTCCATCTATGAAAAATTTAAAGGACATTCCATCCTCATGCTTCAACAAGATTTATATTACAAAAATCAAAGTCATATGCCATTTGAAGAGCGCCTGCTCACGAACTATGATCATCCGCTTGCATTCGACAATGATCTCATGTTTGAGCACTTGGAACAGCTGCTAAGATACGAATCCATTGAAAAACCAATTTATGATTTTAAACTAAATACACGTTCAGAAGAGACGGTACATGTTGAACCAAAGGATGTCATCATCGTTGAAGGCATCTTTGCACTAGAAGATGAACGTCTTAGAGAATTAATGGATATTAAACTGTATGTCGATACTGATGCAGATCTACGCATCATTCGCCGTATTTTACGTGATACGAAGGAAAGAGGCCGTTCTATCGATTCCGTGATCGAACAATATGTATCTGTTGTCAGACCGATGCATAATCAATTCATTGAACCGACAAAGCGTTACGCCGATATCATCATCCCAGAAGGCGGTCAAAACCATGTGGCGATAGATTTAATGGTCACAAAAATTCAAACGATTCTTCAAAACCGCGGAGAATAAATGGTGAAGAGGCCTTTACAATGTAAAGGTCTTTTCAGCATCATGATCACAAAAAGAGAGTTAAAACCAATATTTCACTTATTTCTAGTGGTAGATGATATTTGAGCATTTTGAGAAGTAAAACATTGAATGAAAGATTTGATATGATAGGAAAACAATGAAGAAAAGCAGAAGTGGAAAAATCACCATCATATAGTGAAAGAATGAAGTTGTAAAAGTATATTGAAAAAATGACAAACAAATCATCACAAATTTTCAAACAATTCTTGATCAAAATGCAATTTTGTAATAATATAGCATAGACATATCGTACACTGACCATATTATGTATTGAAAGATGAAGAATGGATAAGATATTCTTCTACATATGATCGAAATGGCCGAACGAGGTACAGGAGCTTCCTGTGCCTTTCCACAGTTTGTGCGATGAAGATAAATTATCTTTAAACCGCGAGTGGTCCTGCCAAAATAAAAGGCATAATAGTTGCATCTAAAAGGGACGCCATGTAAGATGGACTTTTACGAATATGGGACAGAAAGAATGAGGGCCTGCACATGTCCTCATTCTTGTATATTTCAGTCGTCACTCACGTGCAGAAAGCTTGTATGATGAGGATTAATAGAAGGAGTGAATGATTCATGGCACACGAGAAAGTATTTCCAATGACAGAAGAAGGAAAGCGTAAATTAGAAGAAGAGCTTGAACATTTGAAAACGGTTAAACGTAAAGAGGTTGTAGAGCGTATTAAAATCGCTAGAAGCTTCGGAGACCTCTCTGAAAACTCGGAATATGATTCTGCTAAAGAAGAGCAAGCGTTTGTAGAAGGTCGTATCACAACGCTTGATAATATGATTCGTAATGCCAAAATTATCGAGGATGAGGGGAACTCAAATGTTGTCTCACTTGGTAAAACGGTGACATTCGTTGAATTACCGGACGGAGAAGAAGAATCTTATACGATTGTTGGAAGTGCAGAAGCTGATCCGTTTGAAGGAAAGATTTCAAACGACTCACCAATTGCAAAAAGCCTATTAGGCAAACAAGTAGATGACAAAGTAACCGTTCAAACACCTGGCGGAGAAATGTTCGTCCAAATTGTAAAAATTTCATAATCACGTTTATACGATAAACACCTCGTCCACAATAGGGACGAGGTGTTTTTATGCGCAAAAAAAGAAGAATTCAATGGACAGGTGCCATTATTTTTATGCTGCTGCTCGGTCTTCTTATCAGACTTGCAGAAATTCAGCTGTTTTTCACAGAATCTTTTTCAAAGCTTGATATCAATTTAATACAAGAAAGTGTCAGACAGCGAACAGAAGAAGTGGTCATTTCAGACGGACGCGGCGAATTTTTAGATCGGAATGGCCAAGCACTTCTCACAAAAGAACAGCCAGCGATCATCTTATTTCCTTTTTTGCAATATGATCTTCCTCACTTAAAGCAAACCGCCTCTATTCTTGAAATGGAAGAAGACGAACTCAAAAAACAGCTAACAGAAACCAAAAAACCTCTTATTCTAAAAGAGGACATGACGAAAAAAAAGCTGAAAGACATCAATGATATGAAATATTCAGGTGTTTACGGCGTATATATGAAAGAGAAGGACAAAAAAAGACTTGCCCTCCACACATTAGGTTTCACAAGCGAGAATCCAGAATTACTGAGAAAGCGTTATCCTGATAAAAAAGGGCTTTCCATCCGAACAGAAATTGGCACATTTGGGCTGGAAAGTACCTTTGACGAATTTCTATTACCCGAGCAAGACACAAAATTGTTATATCATGTGGACGGAAGGGGAAACCCTTTGTTTGGGATGGACGTCAAATATACAGCAGAAGCTCATTCGTTTTATCCACTTCAGGTTCAGACAACAATGGATGAAGACATGCAAGCCGAAATGGAGAAGGTTCTCAAAGAACAAGGCGTTGAAAAAGGCGGAGCTGTTCTGCTCGATATTCAAAACAGCAGTGTGCTGGCCATGGCGAGTGCTCCGAATGTCACAAGCAAAAACCGGCATGAAGCAAGAAATTACATGCTGACAGCCATTGCACCAGGCTCTGTATTTAAAACCGCTGTGCTTGCAGCAGCGATCGAAAAAAACCTCGACCAGCCACAAACCATGTATGACTGTCGAAAGAATTTATATGGAGAGCCAGAAGGAAAACAGGAAGTGCTGAATCTGTCTGAGAGCTTTGCGCAAAGCTGTAACTATACCTTTGCAACACTCGCCGGTCAGCTCATCCAAACAGATGATCAAATCATCGAAAAGACGGCTTCAAAGCTTGGACTTATTGATCGAGCTGGCTGGGAAGGGGAGGTATACCATAAGCAGCAATTCAAACAGTTTGATCGTGAAGAAACAGGCAGTGTGTGGGGAGATAAAAGAGACAAGCATGTCAAAAAAGCCATTGCGCAAACAGCGATAGGTCAAAAAAATGTCAAAACGACTCCGTTGCAAATCGCCAATATGATGGCAACGATCGCAAGAGGCGGAGAACGAAAAGAAGTGAGAATTGCAGATAAAGTGCTGTATCAAAACGGAACAACGATGCTATCCTTTCAAAACAAACGATCTGAAGGAGACAGCATTGACCGCTATACAGCTCAAAAGTTGCAAAAGTACTTAAGGCAGGTGGTGACGTCTGACAAAGGAACAGGAAGAAGGTTTCAAGATTTGCCATTCGATATGGCGGGGAAATCAGGCACTGCTCAAACCGGCAGTAAAGACAAAAAGGGGAATCCCCTTTATCATAAGTGGTTTGCTGGATACTTTCCGGTGGAAAAACCAAAATACGCCCTTGTCGTTGTTCACCTTGACGAGACAAGTGGACGGGCTAAGACAAATGATGCGTTTTATGATATTGTAAAAAAGGTCAATGAAATTGAAAAGAAACAGACATAGAACATCCCTTCATGTCATGTTAGAATAGTAACGACTTAGGGAACAGAGGCAAAGGAGTGCAGAGATTTTGAGTAGAAATTCTCGATTTGAACATCGTGATAAGCGCAGAAAGGCGAATATGGTGCTTAACATATTAATTGGTATTGTTGTAGTGCTTATTTTGGTTGTCGCATCGAGTTTGTTAATTTTTAATAAACCGAAAGATACAGATGTAGCGGATGCACCATCTAAAACGGCGCCTGCATCGAGTGAAAATAAACAAAACTCAGAAGAAGATGTGAAAGATCAAAAGAAAGATACATCCGATGATTCAGATGCAAAAAAAGATGACTCATCCGATCAAGACGACGATACAAAGAAAACGGATGATGAAAACGAGCCGAGCAAAGATGCGTTAAAAGACGCCAAAGAAACAGACGGCGGTAAAACGAGTGACGTAGACAAAACATACGAAAACGATGACTGGGAGCCTGTAGGAACAGAGCAATCCGGTTCACATACAGCGACCTATGATTCTAAATCAAAAGACTGGAAAGAAATGATCAAAGCCATGTCCTATGCGACAGGAATTTCAGAGGATCAAATGACTGTTCTTTGGTTAGGAAATAACGGAGGACCTCAAGATGCAAAGGGAACCATCCGTGATAAATCAACAGGTGAGCGCTACCGCGTGGAAATTACGTGGGTGGATGAAAAAGGCTGGAAACCTGTGAAGGTTGAAAAATTAAAATAAACATGAAAAAAGATAGCAGACATGCTATCTCAGATTGTTGACAAAGGGCTAAAATGATCTTTATTTTTAGCCTTTTGTCTTCTTTTTTATTTAGACATTCGCTTTAAAATGAACAACCGCTGTATACAAAATCCGGTCATCGATCACAGTTGTTTGATGACTCACTGAATGAACGGTTAGCAGGATCGCCTGATTATGTTCAATTTGTTTTTGGATCTTTTGTTCAAGCTCTTTTAAAGACGCTGCCTCAAAAAATTCAATTTTGTCCTTTAAAAAGTCCAGTTGAAAATCCATTTCATTCACCCCTCCATGCTCTTCATTCATCTTAATCTCTCTCTTTCAAAAGGGCAAATATTTTTCTACCCCCCCTGTATTTTTTAGTAGGAAAGAAACAGAAGTTGTGGTAGGATAGGAACTGTTCGACGGAATAAAACATACTATACGCATAGGAATAAATAGATAAAGTGGAGGGGAAGAAAATGGGACGTGAGTTTCTTTCTTTATTTGATCATTGGGCTGAGTCTTATGACGACACTGTAAGTGGTCATGACGAGCAGTATGAAGAAGTGTTCCGCCGGTATCCGGCCATTCTAAATGAGATTGCTCGACGTTCGGGTCAATATGTGCTTGAGTTTGGAAGCGGCACGGGTAATCTAACGGCTGTGCTGCTTGCAGCAGATAAGAACGTGTTTGGCGTTGAACCATCAGACGCCATGAAGAAAGCGGCTCTTCAAAAAGGAGTACCAAATGTGTTTCATGATGGGGACTTTTTATCGTTTCCAGCGCCACCATTTGAGCCCGATACGATCGTCAGCTCATATGCTTTCCACCATTTAACGGACGAAGAAAAAAAACAAGCCATTCACACCTATGGCAACTTCCTTCACTCAGGTGGTAAAATAGTCTTTGCTGATACAATGTTTCAAAATCAAGCAGCACATCAAGCTGAAATCGACAAAGCCAAAGCCACTGGATTCGACCAGCTTGCAGAGGATTTAGAAACGGAATACTATCCATCCATTGATGTGTTAAAGCAAATCTTCGAAGAAGAAGGTTTTAGCACATCTTTTCATCAAATGAATGATTTTGTTTGGATCGTAGAGGCGAAGAAAAGGGAATGAAAGGATGTTTTTGATTTGAAAATCGCAGTAATAGGTGCAATGGAAGAAGAAGTCACGATTTTAAGAGATCAACTAAAGAATGCAGCACAAGAAAACATCGCTGGGTGTGAATTTACAACAGGTGTTTATGAAGATAAAGAAGTGATTTTATTAAAATCAGGAATTGGAAAAGTGAATGCGGCGGTCAGCACAACACTGCTGCTTGACCGCTTTCAGCCAGATTATGTGATCAATACTGGATCTGCTGGCGGTTTCCATCACTCATTAAATGTAGGTGATATTGTCATATCTACAGATGTCAGACATCATGATGTAGATGTCACAATCTTTGATTACGAATACGGACAAGTGCCAGGATTGCCAGCTGCTTTTGTCGCAGATGAAAAGCTTGTGAAACTGGCAGAGGAATCTGCTTTAGAGATCGATCATATTCAAGTGGCAAAAGGAACGATTGCAACAGGAGATTCGTTTATGAATGATCCGAATCGTGTAGCGTTTGTGAGAGAGAAGTTTCCAGAGCTATATGCGGTGGAAATGGAGGCAGCGGCCGTTGCACAAGTATGCCAGCTCTTTGGAACGCCATTTGTTGTCGTTCGTGCGCTATCGGATATTGCGGGGAAAGAATCCAATATCTCCTTTGATCAATTTCTTGAGCAAGCAGCGATTCACTCAACAGATCTTGTCCTGCGTATGATAAAGCAAACACAATAAAAGAAGGGGTTTCCCCCTTCTTTTCCATGCAAAGGAAGGGAAACATATGGCTGTCATAAAGGATATTACAGAATTAATTGGTCACACACCACTTCTAAAGCTGTCAGGGATTGGGGTTCCGGCAGGTGTTGACGTGTATGCAAAGCTTGAAATGATGAATCCAGGTGGAAGTATTAAGGATCGTTTAGGCGACATGCTCATAAGAGAGGCGTTGGCATCTGGCAAATTGCGGCCAGGCGGAACTATTATTGAAGCAACTGCTGGAAATACAGGAATTGGGCTTGCCTTAAACGCAAGGAAGCATCAATTGCGCACCATTTTTTGTGTACCAGAACATTTTAGTCAAGAAAAACAACAGCTGATGAAGGCGCTTGGTGCAGACATTATTCATACACCAAGAAAAGAGGGCATGAAAGGTGCGATTAATCGAGCCCTTGAACTAGAGGCAAGCCTTGACAATGCCTATTGTGTTTTACAATTTAAAAACCAAGTAAATCCATTGACTTACTACAGAACGCTCGGCCCAGAATTATGGTCTGACTTACAAGGGAACATTGATGTTTTCGTGGCAGGAGCAGGATCTGGAGGGACTTTTCAAGGATGTGCCGCCTATTTAAAAGAGCAACATCAGGCGTTAAAAACGGTTATTGTTGAGCCAGATGGATCCATTTTAAATGGCGGAAAGCCAGGTCCCCATAGAACGGAAGGAATTGGCCTTGAATTTATTCCAGATTATATGGAAACGTCTTTATTTGATGAGATTTACATCGTCAGTGACGATGATGCGTTCCGAATGGTAAAGGAAGCCGCTGAAAAAGAAGGCATTCTGCTAGGAAGCTCTTCTGGCGCCGCGTTATTTGCCGCTTTAGAGGAAGCCAAAAAGGCAGCACCTGGCACAGTCATTGTCACCATTTTTCCTGACAGCAGTGAGCGGTATTTAAGTAAAGGAATTTATGAGGGAGGAAAATAGAATGAAACCAAAAACAATGATGATTCACAGCGGAACAACTGGTGATGAAAAAACAGGCGCCGTGTCTGTCCCCATTTACCAAGTGAGCACCTATAAGCAGCCGAAAGCAGGTGAACATACAGGATATGAATATTCCAGAACAGCGAACCCAACAAGAACAGCACTGGAAACAGTCATAAGTGAACTTGAAGGAGGAGCAAACGGCTACGCATTCGGTTCCGGGATGGCTGCTATTACAGCAGTGATGATGCTGTTTAACAGCGGGGATCATATTGTTCTGACAGACGACGTGTACGGCGGGACCTACCGCGTGATCACGAAGGTGCTCAATCGTATTGGCATTGAGGCTACCTTTGTTGATACAAGTGATCCTGAAGCGGTGAAAAAAGCGATTTTACCTGAAACAAAAGCCGTTTACATTGAATCGCCGACTAATCCTTTACTCAAAATGACCGATCTAAAAGCCATCAGCCACATCACAAAAGAAGCCAACATTTTGATGATTGTGGATAATACATTTTTCACGCCGTATGTCCAAAAGCCAATTGAATATGGGGCTGACATTGTCCTGCACAGTGCCACAAAATATTTAGGCGGCCATAGTGATGTTGTGGGCGGACTTGTCGTGACAGCAACGAAAGAGCTTGGAGAAGAACTGCACTTTGTTCAAAACTCGACAGGCGGTATTCTTGGACCGCAGGATTCGTGGCTTCTCATGAGAGGGATGAAAACGCTTGGACTAAGAATGGAAGCACATCAACAAAATGCGCAGAAAATCGCCGAATTTTTAGAACAACATCCAGCGATCACACGTGTCTATTATCCAGGTCTGAGCACTCATCCAGGTCATGAACTGGTGAAAGCACAAGCAACAGGCTTCGGCGGAATGATCTCTTTTGATATTGGAAAAGAAGAAAATGTCGATGAGTTTTTAAGCCAGCTTAAGCTGTTTACAATAGCAGAAAGCCTTGGAGCGGTTGAAAGCTTAATTTCTGTCCCTGCTCGAATGACCCATGCGTCCATTCCAAAAGATCGACGAGAAGAGCTTGGCATCACAGATGGTTTAATTCGTATTTCAGTCGGCATTGAAGATGTTGATGATTTACTGCATGATATCGAACAAGGGCTTGACGCACTAGCGAATGGATAGATTTACATGCTCCTCGCTTTCTTTCACTATGTTAAGCTATGAATAGACATTGAATACGGGAAGGTGAAACAAGTGAAGAAAAAGTGGAGTGGTTTAGTGACAGATTACAAGCAGTACGCTTTTATTTTGCTTGCTGTCAGCACCTTTTTATATATTGGTACGATCTTACCTAACCAGCACATCGAAGCATCTCCAAAAATGCTGATGATGGCAGTAGATTGTATGTTCTTATTAGCAGCTTTTCTTTGTGTAAAACGTGCGATCTTTTTTCAAAAGAAACTACAAGAACTAGATGAAGATTAATTCGAAAAGTCTCCTCATGTGATGAGGGGGCTTTTTTATTGATTGGACAAAGGGACAAGAATGACTGTAGAAATTTAGTTAAAAACACAAAAAACACCTAAATGACTAAAAACAGGTTTACAAAATGGTGCTTGCTGGATATACTTACAAAGTAATTAAAAAATGTAAAGGAGGCTGAAGAATATGTTATTCGTATCTACTTGTGATCAATTCAACAAACAATTTCATCATGTCATCAGCCTGTGGAAGAGCTCGTGTCCTTCCTTTACCTATTACGGTGCACGCTTCAAAACTGTTTAAGTAAACGAGGATTTTTCACGCATCATCCATCGCAGGTTGAAAGACACTGTCTTTTGATCTGCATTTTTGTGTGCCCGCAGGTCAACTGATAAAGAAGATCTGCGGGCTATTTCGCGTGTTGCGAACTGAAGGGAGGTGAGCGTAGATGACAATCCATTTATTTTTTATTACATTGACTATTCAGCGTAAATACAAAGACATTGAAACCGTTCTTTATGAACAGCAAGTCGAAACTTTTTATGAAGAAATGAAGCAGAAACAACTAAAGTATATGAACTAAAAGGAAAAGAAAAAAGATGAAAAGGAGGAGATTGACATGTTTATGATGCTTGCAATGCTTGATTGTTATACAAGGGAGAAGGACCAGGTTTAGACACGCTCCACATTGATCACCTGCACATATGATAACCGTAAAAGGAGATTGTGAGGTGATCAATGAATGTCGATGTCACCATATATGAGGTTTCCGTCAGTGGGGCACGGGTATGCGTCCATTCCGCATTCCTTAAAGCACGGGTACGGCAATCCATACCGAATGCAAAGAGAGCAGCAAGAAATGCTCAGACGCTATATGTACAATTACAATTATCCAACTTATTGGTATTAAAGAAAAGGAGCAGGAAACAATGACGTTTCCTGCTCCTTTTACATTAGCAAATCCAGCTTGCACCGATGATGATCAACAAAATGAAGAGTACAACAAGCAATGCGAATCCGCCTGCAAAACCGCCACCGTAGCCACCGCAGTTGCCTCCAGAATAACCGCCAAAGCCCATAATCTAGCACCACCTTTATCTAATCAAGATACATTCATAAAATATGCAGCTCATGCAGAAAACGAAAGCAATCTTTGCACAATTAATGAAAACGCCTATTCAATCAAATATTTTTTAAGTCATGCGAAACATTTTCTGAAAAGGTGCCGTCTAATAAAGGACAAATAAATTAGGACTAGGTCTTAACTTTTGTTAGGTGAGAACCGATATGAAAAGTAAGAAAATTCGTAAATAGTTTTATTTACTGGTGTAAAGCAGGTGTTAACATTGATTCAAAGCTGGATTGGAAAACAAATGAGAGAACCAAAAGGCTTGTTCTCAAAATGGGTTGCCCGCTATATGGAAAAAAATCATCATAATATCAATCAATGGACGATTCAACTCTTAAATATACAAGAAAATGACCGAATTTTAGAAATCGGTACCGGAAGAGGCATGACATTATCAAAAGTAGCAGAAAAACTCGACCGAGGAAAAGTGTACGGAGTGGACGCCTCTCGTCATATGATCAAATATGCAAAAAGAAAAAATAAGAAGCTTGTGGAACAGGACAAAGCCGTCATTACTTTTGGTAAGGCTGAGCATTTACCTTTTGAAGACAGATCATTCAATAAATTATTTACGGTGCAGACCATTTATTACTTGCCGGATATCGAACAGGTGATGAAGGAAGTGTACCGCGTCCTTCAAGTGGATGGAGAAGTATTCTTATCTTTTCAAAAACAGGAGCTGATGAAGGAACAAAAACGGTCACAGTCTTTCTCATCGTACAGTGAACAAGAGATCAGCCGCCTATTTTCAGCGTATCACTTTAGAGACGTCTCGGTTTATCACTATGATACATACATCTGTATCAAAGCCTTAAAATGATGAAAATATTTCCCAGGTAATGAACAAGCACTTCAAAAAAGAGGCTCTTCGTCAGAGGAGCCTCTTTGCGTGTGAAGGCGACAGTGTCAACAAATAAAGGCTCTTCATGAGAAGAGCCTGAGCCTTTTGCATTCATTTCATATAAAGGGGCCAGCCAGGTGTGTAAGGAATGATAGTATATATAAGGAATTTGTTTGTCGATTAAGGATACCTGTCTGGCTTATTCCTTATATCGACACCGTTCTGCAAAAGTTTAGCTTTTTTTTCAATATTTTCTTTTTTATTTGACTGGAAGATACATCTTTCTCTCCCTGATAGACATTTGGTTCCTTCTTTTTGAGTCAATGTGCGGTTTGAAGAAGGGAATTGCTCGAGAAATAGAGAAAATTGTAGAGACTTCATTTTTAAACAAAAAGGGAGGAATGGAAACATGTCGGGAAACAAAGGTGTCGTTTATAAAGGGGCAGGAAATGTAGCAGTTGAGGATATTGGATACCCTGATTTGGTCTTAAAGGATGGCCCGGGTGTACCTAAAGCCAATGTTGGGCGCAAATGTGAGCATGGCGTCATTTTAAAAGTGGTGACAACAAACATTTGCGGAAGTGACCAGCACATGGTGAGAGGGCGTACCACTGCACCTGAGGGACTTGTCCTTGGTCATGAAATTACAGGTGAAGTCGTTGAGGTTGGACGAGATGTGGAGTTTATTCAAAAAGGTGATCTCGTGTCAGTTCCGTTTAATATTGCTTGCGGACGCTGCGTCATGTGTAAGGAACAAAAAACCCATGTGTGCTTAAATGTAAACCCGGATCGTCCTGGCTCCGCCTATGGATATGTGGATATGGGCGGCTGGGTTGGCGGTCAATCCGAGTACGTCATGGTTCCATATGCAGATTTCCAGCTGCTCAAATTCCCGGACAAAGATCAGGCAATGGAAAAAATACTGGATTTGACGATGCTTTCTGATATTTTCCCGACAGGTTTTCATGGTGCTTATACGGCTGGAGTAAAGCCGGGCTCTACCGTATATATTGCTGGTGCAGGGCCAGTAGGTCTTGCAGCAGCACATTCCGCTCAGCTCCTTGGCGCCTCTGCTGTGATCGTTGGCGATCTGAATGAGCAAAGGCTGGAGCAGGCCAGAAGCTTTGGCTGCGAGACGATCAATTTACGAAAGCATGATCGAATCGGCGAACAAATTACGAATATCTTAGGAGAGCCAGAAGTCGACTGTGCCGTCGATTGTGTCGGCTTTGAAGCTTCAGGTCATGGAGATCAGGGAGAAGCACCTGCGACCGTTTTAAATACCATTATGGATATTACAAAAGTTGGCGGTAAACTTGGAATCCCAGGGCTTTACGTCACAGAAGATCCAGGTGCAGTGGATGAGGATGCAAAAGTCGGTTCTCTTAAAGTACGAATTGGACTTGGCTGGGCCAAAGCGCATACCTTTGTGACAGGCCAAACCCCTGTCATGCAATATCACCGCAGTCTCATGAAATCCATTTTAAGCGGAAGGGCACAAATCGCCAAAGCCGTCAATGCAACCGTCATTGACCTTGATCAAGCCCCTAAAGGATATAGTGATTTTGATTCGGGTGTGGCGAAGAAATTTGTGATTGACCCGCATGGGATGATTTCAAAATAATGATCCATTTAAAATAAGCTGGAGAAATAACTTACAGGAAAGCAAATCCTGTAAGTTTTTTTGTGTTTTCAAATTTAAACAGACCTGTACTATTCTCCTGCATTTGTAACATGTTAAAATGAATGAATTGGAAATATTATTCTTTAGATGAAGGTCATACCATATATTCTGCTTGACTATAGGAAAAATAGGGGAGAGAAATCATTGCTTATAGTAAATGACATCAAAAAAATTATGAGGATAAACAGGTACTAAAAGGGGTGTCCTTTCAGTTAAAAAAAGGAGAATCGTTTGGGTTATTAGGACCAAATGGTGCAGGGAAATCTACATTAATTGGCATTATGACAGGGCTTATTCGTGCAGCAAGCGGCACTGTGACGATTGGAGGTAAAGATTTAAACAAAGAAACAAAACATGCGCAGCAATTGATTGGCATTGTTCCGCAAGAGATCGCTTTATATTTACATTTGACAGCAAAGGAAAATTTAATGTTTTGGGGGAGAATGTACGGACTCAAAGGAAAGGAGTTAAAAAGCAGAGTACAAGAAACGCTTGAGTTAATCGGTCTTGAAGATAGAGCAAATGATAAAGTGAAAGTATTCTCAGGAGGGATGAAAAGAAGAGTGAATATCGGATGTGCTATTTTGCATCGACCGAAACTATTAATCATGGATGAGCCCACTGTAGGTATAGATCCCCAATCTAGAAATCATATACTAGAAACTGTCAAAACGCTAAATAGTGAAGGAATGACAATGATTTATACTAGTCATTACATGGAGGAAGTCGAATATTTATGCGAAAGAATGGCCATTATGGATCATGGCTCTATCATTGCTATGGGGGATCAACGTGAATTAAGTGAACTTGTCGAAAATCAAAGAGAGATTATTTTCACCATCAAATGTGAACATGGACAAAACGAAATAGATCGAGTGCGTCAATACATACATGAATATGACCCGATAAAGGAAAGTGTGGTTCAAGGAAATCAAATCAAAATATTCGATCAACACCCTCAGCAGTTGTTTAATTTTTAATGCTGTGCAAACGAATACAATTACAAATGCCTTTCATTATTCATTTGGTATCAGTCCGATTGGCATGGGGGTATTTGTAACAATTCTTACTGCTTTCATTATTTTTGGTGGTGTAAAGAGAATTGCTAACTTTACACAAGTCATTGTCCCAGTTATGTCAGCGTTTTATATTGCCTTAGCACTTTATGTGATTGTCACAAATATCGCTGATGTACCCGCAGCATTAGCAAGTATTATAAAAGGTGCGTTTGGATTAGAGCAAATCGTTGGAGGAGGCATCGGTGCTGCGATTATGAACGGTGTAAAACGTGGGTTATTTTCCAATGAAGCAGGAATGGGAAGTGCCCCAAATGCCGCTGCTGCCGCCAATGTTTCGCACCCAGTAAAACAAAGATTTGTTCAATTATTAGGAGTGTTTTTTGATACATTAGTTGTTTGTAGCTGTACGGCATTTATTATTATGCTATCGACAGTAGAAACAACAGGTGAATTATCTGGTATCGAAATTACACAAGCTGCGATGGCGCAGCATTTCGGCTCTTGGGCTAGTATTTTCTTAGCTTTTGCCATATTTACTTTTGCATTTAGCTCTATTGTAGGTGGCTACTATTATGGTGAAGCCAATATCGGTTTTATTCATAACAGTGCAGCAGCTTTATTAGTGTATCGAATGACTGTATTAATCATGATGATGTTTGGTGCTGTAGCCAACTTACAAGTTGTGTGGACTTTAGCCGACTTGTCGATGGCCATTATGGCTATTGTAAACTTGATTGCGATTGCGATTCTAGGCAAATTTGCTTTTGCAGCTTTAGATGATTACATTGGACAAAGAATGTTAGGTAAAAATCCTATTTTTTATGCCTCTACCATACCAGGTTTAATAGAAATAGAATGGTGGGGAGCAGAAAAACAAGCTACTAACTCAACAAATACAAATGAAGGAGTAGAAAAATAATGATGAATTTTGAATATGTTTGTAATACAAAAATGATGATGGGGGCTGGCAAATCAAAAGAAATTGCATCTATACTAGGGGACATTGTAGTGCCTAGTGCAACAGTTATGATTGTGACTGACTCTGGTGTGAAAAACGCAGGATTAGTTACGCCTATTGAAACGCATTTACAAGAAGCTGGTTATTCCGTTATCGTATTTGACCAAGTATCTCCAAACCCTAGAGATACTGAATGTCTAACTGGTGCAGAGCTCTTTAGAAAAGAACAAGTATCAGCGGTTATTGCTATTGGTGGAGGAAGTCCAATGGATACAGCAAAAGCCATTACGTTATTAGGTCCAAATGGCGGCAATCCTGAAGATTATATAGCAGGAAAGAAGGCGTATACAAATATAGCGCCATTAATTTGTATTCCAACAACGGCTGGCACTGGCTCTGAGGTGACGCGTTCATCTGTCATTACATTAGCTGCTTCACATAAAAAAATCACATTAAAACATACCTTGCTTCGACCAACCATTGCGATTTTAGACCCTGCTCTTACAGCGACAGTGCCAAAAAGCATAACAGCCGCAACAGGCGTTGATGCATTGGTGCATGCTATTGAAGGCTATACATGTAAAGTAACAAACCCTATTTCGAAAGCAATGGGTGCAAGTGCAATGGAAACAATTGTGAAATACTTACCGAAGGCATATGAAAACGGAGCTGATTTAGAAGCAAGATATAAAATGCAGGAAGGTAGTTTACTTGCTGGCTTATGTTTCGGTTCAGCCGATGTAGCAGCCATACATTGTTGATGGGCTTTGCAGATAAAACGGATTCAGATGATGTGGCGATTCAAAAATTGATTGATGGGATCTATACATTTACAAAGAATTTAGGCATTCCAACACTAAAAGAATTATCTTATGTAAAAGAAGAGGATTTTGACAAAATGGCTGAATTAGCAGAACAAAACAACTCTACACCAAGCAATGTTCGTCCTGTTACGAAAGCTGACTACTTAGAAATTTTAAAGACTGCTTTTTAAAATAACGATATAGAAAAAGAGAATAATAGAATGACACATCAGTTCTACTAATAGAGAATACAAACACGAGTCTTTTAAAGACTTTATATAAAAAGCAAACGACAATAGTGATGTAGAAGTTCGACATGATTTATGGGGCTAGTCTGACACGGCAGAATGAGACACAAATAATCCACCCTCCTAAGTGTTCATTAGGAGGGTGTTCTTGTATGTCCCATTTGACTAGGTATAGTCTATACATGTTATCTCATCAAAGTGGTATGATAGACGACAACATCTCATGTAGAAAGGGTTTGATAAACGATGAACTTTCAGCATAAAACAGTCATCATCACCGGCGCAGCAAATGGAATTGGTGAAGCAATCGCATACGGTTATGCGAAAGAAGGAGCACGTGTGGTGCTTGCGGATATCGATGAAGAGAAAGGCAAGTATTTGGAAGAGCAGCTAAGAAAGGGGTCCTATGAAGCCTATTTTAAAAAAACGGATGTAAAACAAGAGAAGGATATTCAAAGTTTAATGTCGTTTGCCGTGGAGCGTTACAAAACGATAGATATTCTGATCAATAATGCTGGTGTCATGTGTACAAAATCCCCTTATGAATTAACGGTCGATGAGTTTGATCATGTGTTACATACGAATCTAAGAGGTGCTTTTTTATGTGCAAGAGAGGCGGCATGTTATATAAAAGAGAATCAAAAAGGCGGTTCGATTGTGAACATTTCATCCACTCGCGCGACAATGTCAGAACCTGATGCAGAAGCGTATGCGGCATCAAAAGGCGGGATATCAGCGCTTACTCATGCCCTGGCTGCTTCCTTTAGTCAGGATCACATAACGGTGAATAGCATTTCCCCTGGATGGATTGAAACGAAGGATGAGGAGAATCTTCGAGAGATCGATCACCAGCAGCATCTTTCCAATCGAGTCGGCACGCCAAAGGATATTGTGAAGGCTTGCTTTTATTTAACCGATGAGGACAATCAATTTGTGACGGGCACAGATTTAGTCGTTGATGGCGGCATGACAAGAAAGATGATATATGCTGATTAAATATGAAAAAAACATTGACGCTTTGGTTCAGCCGCAGTATAATATGTAACAATTCAGCTGAAGATCGTGTAAAAAAAGAAAACAAAGCGCAAATAGAGAAGAGTACATAATCGCTGCCTCACACAGAGAACTCCGTTGAGCTGAGAAGGAGCTGGGGAGCGTTATGGAACCAAGCCTCTTAGCTCTGCACCGGATTCCTTCGGATGGTGGTGTAGCGATATTCTCACGTTACAGAGAAGGGTTCATGTGACCTGCTAAGGTTCATCTGGCAACAGATGAATGAACTGAGGTGGCAACGCGGAGTAAATCCCGTCCTCAAGACAGAAATGTCTTGGGGACGGGATTTTTTTGATGACAAATTGGGGGGACAATGATGAAAAAACATTGGCGGGATATGAGTATTTTACTTGGAGCCATCGGCATTGCGAACATAGGAGAATGGATTTATATGATTGCCCTCCATCTGCTCATTTTTCAAGAAACAGGCTCTGTGCTTGCTATAACAGCTGTCTATATGCTAAGACCAGCCGCTGCTCTTTTGACAAATAGTTGGTCTGGCAGTTTGATCGATAGGCTGAATCAGCGAAATGTGATGATCAGTTTAGATATAACCCGCGCGATTCTGATTGCATGTATACCCTTTGCCTTATTTTCAGGGCATCTGCTCATCCTGTATGTCATGGTGTTTCTCATTCATATGGCACAAGCAATATTTCATCCAGCGTCGATGGTGTATATGACAGGGCTGGTTCCGGCGGGTCACCGCAAACGGTTTAATGCCATAAGGTCTTTACTACAATCGGGTGGATTTTTACTTGGACCCGCAGTCGCAGGTCTGCTTTTTCTAATCGGTACACCTGTTTTTTCAATTTATGTAAATGCGATTTGCCTTTTGATCTCTGCTTTTTTGACGATGTATTTACCAAATTTGCTAAAACAAGATGCTGAGCAAAAGGGCTTATCCCTTTCAATGTTAAAAGAGGATGCGAGGCTTGTTCTTCGATTTAGTCTGACGTCACGCCATGTGATGGTTGTGTATTTGTTATTTAGTGCTGCCATGACGGTACTGCCTACTGCTATTGACTCACTTGAAGCAGCTTTTGCCAAAGAAGTGCTGATGCTGACTGATACAGAATATGGACTTCTTGTCAGTATGGCTGGAGCGGGAATTATTGCAGGCGCAAGTCTCAATTCGGCTATTGTCGAGAGGCTGCCTGTTTTCATCATGCTAGCGATCGGCAGTCTGTTTGTCACTTTTGGCTATCTCATCTATGCTTTTTCTAGCACATTGACCGCAGCGGCTATTGGTTTTTTTGTTCTCGCATTCTTTTTAGCGTTTGCCAATACAGGTTTTATGACGTTCTATCAAACGATTATCCCGGTAGAGGTCATGGGGAGAGTTGCAAGCTTTTATGCATTGTGCGAAGCCGTTCTGACGATTGGCATGACAGGCATCTTTGGCGTTTTAGCACATGTTCTATCTATACGAACGTCCGTCATATTAGGGAGTATGTGTATGCTTCTAGTTTGTCTATTTCTATGTTTTGTCATTTTTCGTCCATTGACTGTCAACAAAATAGTGCGTCGTACTTAGAAAATTAAAAAAATTATGTTATCATTATTTAAGTAAGTTAATTAAATTGATGAAAAAAGGAGACTTACAAATGAAAGCACTACGCTGGCACGATCAAAAGGACATTCGACTAGAGGAAATTGACGAACCAACAGTTGCTCCAGGAAAAGTGAAAATAAAAGTAAAATGGTGCGGCATTTGTGGTAGTGATTTACATGAATATCTAGGAGGACCTATCTTCATTCCAGTGAATGAGCCTCATCCACTGACAAAAGAAAAGGCACCCGTTACACTGGGACATGAATTTTCTGGTGAGGTTGTTGAGGTAGGAGAAGGTGTGAGCCATTACAAAGTAGGCGATCGAGTGGTTGTAGAACCTATTTTCGCGACTCACGGGCATCAAGGTGCTTATAACTTAGATGAAAACATGGGCTTTTTAGGACTTGCCGGAGGCGGCGGTGGATTCTCTGAATATGTATCAGTCGATGAAGAATTACTTCATTTATTACCAGACGAAATATCATATGAGCAAGGCGCTCTTGTAGAGCCTTCTGCAGTTGCTTTATATGCTGTTCGTTCTAGTAAAGTACAAGCTGGAGATACAGCGGCTGTGTTTGGCTGCGGACCGATTGGCTTACTTGTCATTGAAGCTTTAAAAGCAGCTGGCGCTACAGATATTTACGCAGTTGAATTATCAAAAGAACGCCAAGAAAAAGCAAAAGAGCTTGGAGCGATCATTGTTGATCCTTCTCAGTATGAAGATGTTGTACAAGAAATCGCACGCCGTACAAACGGCGGGGTCGATGTTTCTTTTGAAGTGACAGGTGTACCTGTTGTATTGAAGCAAGCAATCCAATCAACTAGAATTTCAGGTGAAACTGTCATTGTAAGCATTTGGGAAAAAGGCGCAGAGATTCTGCCGAATGACATTGTCATTAAAGAACGTACAGTCAAAGGAATTATCGGCTACAGAGACGTATTCCCATCTGTATTAAACTTAATGAGAAAAGGCTATTTCTCCGCAGATACACTCGTCACGAAAAAAATCAAGCTGGACGATGTGATCGAGGATGGCTTCCATGCATTAATCAATGAAAAAGATCAAGTGAAAATTTTAGTCAGTGCTGAATCATAAGACACCGAAGGGAATGGCATAAGCTATTCCCTTTTTTTATATGATCTGTCCGTTTTCATAAAGAGGGGTACATTTGAATAGTGATAATTGAAGAGATGTTTATAAATAAGGGAGATGACATCATGTTTTATCACATCAAAGAACTGCAATATGAAGCAAAGCCCTCTAAGCCTGATCCACTTTATGCGAAAAAATTGCAAGAGGTATTAGGCGGTCAATATGGAGAGATCAGCGTGATGATGCAATATTTATTTCAAGGCTTTAATTGCCGAGCCGATCAAAAATATAGAGACTTATTGTTTGACATTGGAACAGAGGAAATTGGTCATGTCGAGATGCTGGCGACGATGATTGCACGATTACTTGATAAAGCACCGGTCAAAGAACAAGAACAGGCGTATCAAAGTGATCCAGCACTTGCAGCTGTCATGGGGGGAATGAACCCTCAACATGCAATTGTTGCAGGCTTAGGAGCAATGGCAGCGGATAGTCAAGGATATCCGTGGAATGCAAAATATATCATTGCAAGCGGAAATTTAATGGCTGATTTCCGGGCGAATTTGAATGCAGAGTCACAAGGGAGACTTCAGGTTACAAGGCTATATGAAATGACCGATGACCGCGGGGTTAAGGATATGCTCTCCTTTCTCATTGCTCGTGATACATATCATCAAAATATGTGGATTGCGGCAATTAAAGAATTAGAGGAAAGAGAAGGCGATGTTGTTGTACCAACGACCTTCCCGCGCTCACTAGAAAAACAGCAAGTATCCTATGATCTGTTTAACTTCTCAAGAGGGGAAGAAAGCAAGGAAGGCAGATGGGCACATGGCCGAAGCATGGATGGAAAGGGAGAGTTCAGATATATTTCTGCACCTGTCGTGTTCGGCTCTGCACCAAAACTGAAACCGGCACCAAAGGAACTGTTTAACACACCGAAAAAAAGTGAGTAAATGAATGAGAAAAGTCGATCAGGTGCTCGTGCCTGTTCGACTTTTTTATCGTCAAAGAGATCTTCCGCACGCTCAATCGTTTTTTCTAAGATAGCAAAAGCGAGTATGCGTCTGCCATCTTTGAAGGGTTAGTAGCTGCGATGATAGAAGGAGCACGTTCTTTTGACATATGTACTGACTATTGATAAAATTTAACGCATTAAATCCTATAAGTAAAGTGTGTTTTATTGATGTAAAAATAAGCATGTCATAGATAGAGAGAAACAGAGGAGATGGAATGTTTTGTCTAAAGCATTATTTGTTGATACAGACTTTCAAAAAACATGGCTCAATCAATTGGAATCACTTCGTCAATCGATAGAACAAACTGCAAAAGAACACGATGAAGGTGCTCATTTCCCCAAAAAGAATATCGAAGCCTTAGTGGAAATGGGGTATACGGCCTTGTCTCTGCCTGTTGAATATGGAGGCGGAGGTCAATCTGTGACGGATATGGTTCTATTTCAAGAGACGCTCGGCAGCATGGATGGAGCGACTGCCTTATCGATCGGCTGGCACCAAGGGGTTGTAGGCGAAATTTATGAAAAGAAACAATGGAGTGAAAAGCAGCTGCAATTTTTTGCTGAAGAAGTGAAGAAGGGTGCCCTTGTCAACCGGGCTGTGAGTGAGACGCAGACAGGCAGTCCAACAAGAGGGGGCAAACCCGGGACAACAGCAACTAAATCAGGTGATCAATGGGTGATCAATGGACGCAAAATTTTCACAACGATGTCACCAGCGCTCACATACTTTTTAGTTGGTGTGTGGATCGAAGAAAAAGAAGCGCTCGGCTTCTTTTTAATTCATCGTGATACAAAAGGTGTTTCTATAGAAGAAACGTGGGATGTTGTTGGCATGAGAGGAACAGAAAGCCATGATTTGATTTTGGATCAGGTTGAAGTCTCAGATGACATGCTCGTTGAATTACAAAAGGGGCCTCGAGGCGGTACGTTAAATCCTTGGATCGCTCATATCCCTTCCTGCTATTTAGGGCTTGCGCAAGCGGCAAGAGACTATGCTGTTCAGTATGCCATCACACATTCACCGAACAGCATCAGCGGAACCATTAGTGATCTGCCAAATGTTCAAACTCTCATTGGCGAAATCGATTTACTGTTAAAACAAGCGCGTCACGTCATTTATTCAACGACTAAATTGTATGAGCAGCCTGAGAAAAGAGAGCTTTTATCCAATGAGTTCGGCGCTGTGAAGCATATAGTCGTCAATCATAGTCTGCAAATTGTCGATAAAGCCATGCGGTTAGTCGGCGCAAAAAGCTTAAGCCTTGGTTGCCCGCTTCAGCGTTACTATCGAGACATTCGTGCTGGACTTCATAACCCGCCAATGGACGATATGACGATTTCCAAAATCGCGAAGCAGGCCATTGAAGAGAAAAAAGCTAACGTGCATTAAAACGGAAAGCCGGTTGAAAGCGGCTTTTTTTGTTGAAAAAAAGAGGACGAGCGGCTCTTATTTATCGTGGCTCACCATGCTACAATCGATTCAAATCATGAGAAAAGGGGCGAGTGTGTTGAAGAAAAGGCACATGAAATGGTTATTTTCCGGTGTGATGCTTGTGGCGCTATGTATCAGCCAGCCTTCTTCAAGTGAGGGAACATCTCCACAATGGTCAGTAGATGACATGATGAAAGACCGAGAAGGAACATTTGTGATTCAAGAAGTAAAAGAAAAGTCGCCCTGGGTGTATAACAAAAAAAGAGCGAAAGAGCGCTTTGCGCCTCAATCGACATTTAAGGTGGCAAATGCCTTAATCGGACTTCAAACAGGCGCAGTGAGAGATGAATACGACATCAAATATTGGGATGGAGTGAAAAGAGAGATTGATCAATGGAATCGAGATCATACCCTCGGTTCTGGAATGAGATATTCAGTCGTCTGGTACTATCAAGCCATGGCGCGTGACATCGGGATGGAGCAAATGAATAAGTGGATCAAGACGATCCATTATGGGAATGAAGACTTATCTGGTGGAATCGATCAATTTTGGTTAAGTAGTACTTTACGTATTTCTCCAATAGAACAAGTCCGTTTCCTAAAACAGCTATATGAAGAGAGACTCCCATTTGACCTAAACGTCATGAGAACCGTCAAACGAATGATGATTCAAGAAGAAGAGAAACACGCCACCCTATATGGAAAAACTGGTTCAGGCTCAGGCATCGGCTGGTATGTAGGATTCATCAAGCATAAAAACAAAACCTACATCTTCGCCACAAATATAGAAGGTACAGGAACAGAAGCGAAAGACATGACCTATCGTATATTGAAAAAATATCATTTGATGGAAGCATCCGTTTAGGGTGCTCAGATTGTAGAGAAACTCATGTTTTTCTACAATCTTTTTTATTTTTAACGTATGAAGATGTTAAGAAGAAAAAGAAACGTTAGATATCCGTTAACTTAATAAGGAGCATACACATGAAAGTTTTTGCTTTAAACAATACTATTTGCCAGATTTCACTTGAATTAGATGAATATATTGAGGGAGAAAATGAGATATTTACATGTCGATTTGATTACTCATCCTTAAATTAAAAAATTCTTCTTTACAAACTTAATTTCAATAAGAAGTTATTAAATGAATTTATAATTGATCTAAAAAGTATACTTAACTGTCAATTAAACGAGTGCTGTTTGAGAGATTTGACAAAACAAGTTGAACTCATTATAGAAAAAATAGATGATTATACTTTTTCTGTAATTATCAGTAAAGATTCTCAAAATCCGCAATGCACTATTTATCTTGAGCAGAAAATAGATGGTTTTCTACTGAAATCATTGCATAATGACATAGTAGAATTTATCTCTGTATTTTAGGGGGATTGTATGAAGCGTTTTAGTTTTATAAATAATGATGAGGAAATAGAATTTAAGACATTGAAAGTCAAACAGTCAGATGAATTTGATAGAGGTTATTATTTTGTAAGTCAATTCAATTATTATTATCTAAACAAAATATTTATATTTGCATTGAAGAAATTGAATTAAATCTTGGTTTCTTCATCAATTGGCATAAAAGTCTTTTATGCGTTAAAAAGAAAAATGTATCAAGTTCATTAGACGGAAAACTTAAAGTGATAATTGAAACAAGTCCTAAACAAACTTTAATTAAACTGGAATATAACGAAATTGATTTTGAAGAAATACTTCATTTTGAATTAAACTTAGATCAATACAAAATAAGAGATTTAAAGAATCAGCTTGATAAATTTATATCTAGTTATAAAGATGTTGCTAACTAGGCATAAGCTTATATGTGTTGAATTTTTTGTTTGTGTATATAGAGAGATGACTTGTAAAAGATTCTAAGTAATAATGTCTAGTCCACTTAAAGAATATTTAATATGATCTTTCATATTAAATATTCTTTTATAATTCATAAATAGAAAAAATAAGTCATGATTGATAATTTAAACATCTTTATCAATACTTGTGTTAAATTTCCAATCTAGATGAGATCTCATATCTTACGAAGAGGAAACGGGCATCTCCTCCGGTGATCTGTATCAATTTTTCACACTTGTGCCTGGTAGTTTCAGTTATGTCATAGAGAACAAACGAATACCGAAAAAACAGTTAAACGTGCTGCGTAAGTCATTTGAAGAGTAATATCCTCAAATCAAAACCTATCAACATATCCTTGAGTCATATCCTTTATTGCATTCCTATGTTCAATACCATGAAGAAAACAAGAAAACGAATCACTGCACTTAGACAATAATCTCTTGGAGGACAAACGATGACATGGTTTTTAGATGAGAAAATCCAGAAACAAATCCCCGATTTCGATATCAGTCTTCTAAAGCAAATCAATGAATTTGACTACTTTAAAGAGTATAATGAACATTACGACTTGATCAACTGTATTGTTCTGCACATCCCATATGAATCTGCGAACTGGCAAGCAGACATTCATCTGAAATTCACCAATGTCTCTTCTGTTCAAATCAAAGATTTGGAGTTAACAAACGATTCCTATCTTTTTTTGGACATTCAGCTTTTGGATAGAGGCTGGGACAATTTGAATTACTTCGTCGAAGACTATGAAGAACAATATTTTTCTTTTTATTGTGAAACGGTTCAAGTCATACAAGTCGTATCAAATGAATCGGGCTAGTCTATCTACATATGTGCTAATCATGCTTCTCCATCCCAACACAGAAAGGTGCAATGACATTGAAACGAATCACAAAATGGCTCTTATGTGCGGCTGTCATCGCGGGCTTATTGGTTTGTGCATTCTTTGTGTTCCGTATCAACCAGCCTAAGCCGACAACGAATATCCATTATGCAGACACACAAAACAAACAGCAGACCCTCGACATGTACTTGCCAAAGGGCAAAAACAAAGACAAAGAGGAAAAGCACCCAGTGATGATCTATCTTCATGGTGGAGGATGGACAGGCGGTGATAAAAACAGAGTTGCTTCTAAAGCGGATTATTTTACTGATCAGGGATATGTGTTTGTTTCGATGAATTATCGCCTTCATCCAGATGCCAACTATGAGCAGATGGCAGATGATACGGCAAACGCTATTAAATGGGTCAAGGATCATGCGGATGAATATCAAATCGATTCATCAAAAATTAATGTCATGGGTCACTCAGCGGGCGGTCATTTGACGGCACTGGTGGCCACAGATTCGACTTACTTAAAACGTGTGGGGCTATCGCCAACAACGATCAATTCCATTGTGGTTCTAGACGGGCCGTTAAACATCAATCAATTTATACAAGCCATCCCCTCGTACAAAAAAGTCTTTGGCAAACAAGAGAAGAACTGGACAAAGGCATCACCTGTCACTTATATGAATCAAGCGAATGTACCGCCTGTTTTTTTGGTCACAGGCTGGGAAAATCCAGAGGTGTACCGATTTGCTGAAAAGCTGAATCATGATAAAGGATCTCGGTTTGTTTTTCGGGTTCATTCGCTGAGCCACAGTGACTTGAATAAATGGTTTGGATCAGACAGGGCGACAAAAGAAGCGCAAGATATGACAAGAACTGTAATGGCTTTTGTCAAAAAACAAAATCAATAACGAAGACCGTATGCTAGGCAATCCTTTTGCCGCAGTATATGATAATGCGTAAATGGTTTGTAATCAAAGGAGTGTATGTTGTTGTCATCACGTATGGAAAATAAAGTGTTCAATTGCGAAAAAGAGCTGACGCTGAATATTATCGGCGGTAAGTGGAAAATGCTGATTTTATGGCACCTTGGCAGAGAAGGGACAAAACGATTTGGTGAGCTAAAGTCGTTAATGCCTGGGATTACGCAAAGAATGCTTGTCAATCAGCTAAGAGAATTAGAGGAAGATCACATTGTGCATCGGGAGGTTTATCCTGTCGTTCCTCCAAAGGTTGAGTATTCTCTCACAGAACTAGGAGAAAGCTTAATGCCGATTTTAGAGGCGATGTATGATTGGGGAAAACAATATCTCGACAGCAATTTTTTAAAGGATGATAAATAGAAATACCTACGATAGACAAAGGGCTAAAATGAACTTTATTTTAGCCCTTTGTCTTCTTTTCAGCGTGATAGAAAACCTTTGCAGTCTAGGAAGGACGAGTACTGGAGCGGAGCGAATGTGACAGCTGAGATACTGGCCGAAAGACAGTATCTTTTTTGTAACCATATGCAAAAAAGTATAGTATGTAAAAAAAAAGTGCGTACTTGGATTGCTTCAATCCTGTTGTTATACTCATTTCATCGTTCAAGAAGCACCATCCGCGGAGCTCTTGAAGATGAGATGAAAAAACGGGAGTGAAAGTTGATGAAATTACAATTAGCATTAGATTTAGTGAATATACCGGAAGCGATTGAGCTGATCAAAGAAGTAGAAGGATCTATTGATGTGGTCGAAATTGGGACACCTGTTGTGATCAACGAAGGGCTTCGTGCTGTAAAAGAAGTCAAACAGGCGTTTCCGAATTTACGTGTACTCGCTGACCTGAAAATCATGGATGCTGCCGGTTATGAAGTGCAGCAGGCATCCGAAGCTGGAGCGGATATCGTCACCATTCTTGCAGCGGCAGAAGATATGTCCATTCAAGGAGCGGTGAAAGAAGCGAAAGCAAGAGGCAAAGAAATTTTAGTCGATATGATTGGCATTAAAGATATCGCAGGCCGTGCAAAAGAGCTGGATGAGCTTGGAGTAGATTATATTTGTGTGCACACAGGCTATGACCTGCAAGCGGTTGGTCAAAACTCCTTTGCTGACCTCATGACCATTAAACAAGTCGTCAAACAGGCGAAAACAGCGATTGCAGGCGGTATTAAGCTTGATACTTTACCTGAAGTCGTGAAATTAAACCCTGATTTGATCATTGTCGGCGGCGGTATTGCAAGCCAGGCCAATAAAGCAGAAGTGGCCGCAAAAATGAAGCAGCTGATCGCACAATCATGAACACAAGTGACTATGTGAAATCCATTTTGAATGAGCTTTCTGAGCACTCGTCAGCCATTCAAGACGAACAAGCAGAGCGGCTTGTCACAAGCATTTTAGCTGCACGAAAGGTCTTTGTGGCAGGGGCAGGCAGATCCGGTTTGATGGGGAAATCGTTTGCCATGAGACTCACTCATATTGGCATCCGTGCCTATGTCATCGGCGAAACGAATACGCCTTCCTTTACAGAAGAGGATCTCTTGATTGTGGGGAGCGGCTCTGGTCGAACAGAGACATTGCTTGTGCTCACAAAAAAGGCAAGGGCAATTGGCGGAAGAGTTGCGTCTTTCACGCTTTCAGCTGAATCACCGATGGCTGATCTATCCGATGAAGTCATCTTACTCTCAGGTGCGCCGAAGGATCAACATGAAGGAAGCCATCATACCATTCAGCCGATGGGCTCGCTATTTGAGCAATCGTTGCTTCTGATGTACGATGCGGTCATTTTGCGGTTAATGGAAATGAAAGAGCTCGACACACATACAATGTACGGACACCATGCAAATTTAGAATAGTGACTTTTAAAGCCTTTCCTCTATTAGAAGGAAGGGCTTTTTTCTAATAAATGTAGAACAAAATGAATGTGGCTTGACATAAGTGATTTAATGTAACTATAATAGTTACATCTTTAAAGAAAAAACGTAAGCAGTGGAAGGAAGATGAAGATGAAAGTACAAATATGGTCAGATATCGCCTGTCCTTTTTGTTATATAGGAAAAAAACAGCTAGAAACAGCGCTTGAGCAATTTCCGCAGAAGGAACAGATAGAAGTAGAGTTTAAAAGTTTTGAGCTCGATCCACATGCACCTGTTGAAGTCGATTATGATGTACATGATATGCTCGTCAAAAAATATGGAATGAGCCGCAGCCAGGCAATGGCGATGAATGAGCAGGTGAAGCAAGCCGGCAAGGAGAAAGGAATCGATTTTCAATTTGATCCGCTCGTTTTAACAAACACATTTGATGCCCATCGATTGGCGCAATATGCTGGTCAAATGGGAAAAGGCGATCTCGTGATGGGAGAGCTGTTTCAAGCGTATTTTACAGATGGAAAGCATGTGGGTGATCGTAAAACCCTTTTAGATATAGCAGAAAAAGCAGGTCTTGATCAAAAAGAAGTCCAGAAAGTCTTAGATGAGCAAACGTTTGCTGATGATGTACGAAAAGACGAAAAAGAAGCGAGACAGCTCGGAATTTCTGCTGTTCCTTTTTTCTTAATAAATGACAAATATTCGGTTGCAGGTGCACAGCCAGCCGATACCTTCCTTCGTGCACTTGAAACGGCTTGGACAGAAGAAGCAGCTCAAGCTGAGAAGACCGACGACACCTCTTTTGAAGCCGCATGTGTAGATGGCGTGTGTGCAGTGCCATCTTCAAAAGAAGAGATTTAATCATATAAAAAAATGAGCCTTCTGTGAAAAGGGCTCATTTTTTTCTTGCCTTCATTTGTTTGATCGTTTCACCAGGAACGAGTTCAGGCTCATAAAAGGTTTGATCAGGCAGATTCTTTTTTTCTTGTACTTTTTTAATCATCCAGTCTGCTGCATCTCGGCCCATTTGCTCCTGAGGATGTGTCAGTGTTGTCAGCTTCACATGGGCATTTTTTTGGGCAATGTACGAATTATCCTGTCCAATAATCGAGAGATCACCAGGAATGGATAGCCCGATTTCGCTGCATACATTAGCCACTTCTAATCCAACCTCATCGTTATAGCAAACGAGGGCGGTCAGCTCATGCTGGTGCGCGATTAAGAATGTTTTGATATGATCCCCCAAATGCTGCTTCGATTCTGTATCGAAAAAGAGTACATGCTCAGGCAGGAAATTCAGCTTGGCTTCACCTAGTGCCTGAATATAACCTTTCATCCGGTATTTCCCCTGTAAATCATCTGTCTTTGAAATCAGCCCGATTTGCTTATGTCCAGACGTGATCAGCTCTTTTGTGGCTAGATAGCTGGACTTGACATCATCCAAACAGAGAAAAGGAACCTCTAACTGCTCATAATAGGCATTGATCATAATGAGCGGTACATCCTGTTCTTTAAAAGATAGGTAGTACGAGATGTTCGGATTATATAAATTACTTTTCGTCGGTTCGACAATGAGTCCGTCCACACCAAAGGACAGCATCATTTCTAGCGCTTTTTTCTCCTGTTCTACATCATTATTCGTACTCGCCAGTAACAAAGAATAGTTCTCTTCGTTTAATCGGCTTTCAATGCCTCGAATGATGGAAGGGAAAATGTAATCGGATATGTATGTCGTGATAACCCCAATCGTTTTCATATGAGCATGTCCGGCAGGCTTTGTTTGATATTGATTGGTCACAAATGTGCCTGAACCCTTCTCACTTCGCAAAAAACCTTCGCTCGACAATTCTAAGATGGCCTTTCGAACCGTATGCCTGCTCACTTGATACATCTCCTGCAGGCTTGATTCAGTTGGAATACGTTCCCCGATCCGGTAATCCCCTGTAAGTATTTTGCTTTTTATATCATCGATAATGATCTGGTACTTCTTTTTCATCGTTTCACTTCTTTCTCAGTTGATCATCTACTCGGATTGAGAAGAAATTGTATGGACATATTTTAACATGGTTGTCGAATCAAAAACAGGCGCTTTCCCTTTCTGTCGTCTCAGCTTTAGAAAAGTGCAGGTTTTTGTCATATTGTGTATGTACAACTATATTTAATATTGACATATGTACGTACAAATATTATATTGTGAATGTGCACAGAGAATCAATGAATCTAGAAAATTAAAATTGAAACCGCTATCAACAATGGAGGTGAACGCAGAATGAATCATGAAGAGACGACCAAAGCCTTAAAAGAAGGACGGACATCTTTAGGGATTGAATTTGGTTCAACACGAATTAAAGCCATTTTAATAGATGAAGCGTTTCAGCCAATTGCCCAAGGGACATTTGAATGGGAAAGTTCTCTCCAGGAAGGAATTTGGACGTACAACTTAATCGATATCATTACAGGTCTTCAAGTAGCGTACCGAGAGATGAAAGAGCAAGTCGAGCAAAGGTATGGCGTGACCATTCAAACCATTGGCTCAATTGGAGTATCAGCGATGATGCATGGCTATGTGGCATGTGATCATACAGGAGAGGTCCTCGTTCCGTTCCGCACATGGCGGAATGCAACAACCATTGAGGCGAGTCAAAAACTGACGGATGTCTTCCAATTTCATATTCCAGAAAGATGGAGCATTGCCCATTTGTATCAAGCCATATTAGAAGAGGAAAAACATCTTTCCCGCTTAGAATATATGACCACCCTATCAGGTTACATTCACTGGCTGTTAACAGGAAAGCAGGCCATTGGCATTGGGGATGCGTCAGGCATGTTTCCAATCGATGAACAAACGAAGGATTACAATGAAGTAATGCTCCATCAATTTGAAGACTTGATCGCAGAAAAAGGCTATCCGTGGAATCTACGTCACCTTCTGCCACGTGTTTATTTAGCAGGCGAGGAGGCTGGCATGTTAACGGTAGCAGGAGCAGCTATTTTAGATCAAGGCAAACATTTGCAGCCAGGTATTCCATTTTGCCCGCCAGAAGGCGATGCGGGAACGGGGATGGTGGCGACAAACAGCGTGGAAAGGCGAACAGGAAATATTTCAGTTGGGACCTCTGTTTTTGCCATGATTGTGTTAGAGCAGCATCTGACAGGTGTGTATCCAGAAGTGGATATGGTCACGACACCAGACGGACTGCCAGTAGCAATGGTTCATGCGAATAACTGTACAAGTGACCTAAACGCTTGGATGAATATATTTCGTGAAGCATTTGAAGCAATGGGCCAGCCAGTGGAGTCAGAAAGGTTATACGGAGTCTTATTACAGCAAGCCTTAGAAGCAGACCGTGATGGCGGCGGACTCTTAAGCTACGGCTATTATTCTGGTGAAAATATTACAAGATTGCCAGAAGGAAGGCCTCTTTTTGTCAGGGCCGCTGAAAGCCGCTTTAACCTCGCTAATTTCATGCGTACCCACCTTTTCTCTGCATTTGGTGCAATGAAAATAGGGATGGACCGCTTAAAAGAACATGAGCATGTTGTGATTGATCGTTTACTAGGACATGGCGGTTTATTTAAAACACCGCTCGTTGGTCAAAAAATGGTTGCTGCTGCGCTTGATACACCTGTATCAGTCGTTTCCACAGCCGGAGAAGGCGGTGCGTTTGGGATGGCTGTCCTTGCTTCATATATGGTCAATTATCAGCAGCAAACGTTGGCTGATTTTCTAACACATCAAGTGTTTGCAAGCACAACAGAAGAGCTGGTCGAGCCCGATCCACTCGATGTCAAAGGCTTTGAGGAATTTTTAAAGCGCTATCAAGTGGGACTCCCGATTGAAGAAGCCGCAGTAGCACATCTGACGCCAAAGAAAGGAGTGACAACGGTATGTTAGAGCGGTTAAAAGAAGAAGTGTTTCACGCGAATTTAGATCTGCCAAAATACGGACTTGTGAAATTTACATGGGGCAATGTCAGTGCGTGCGATCGTGACAGCGGTTTGTTTGTCATTAAGCCGAGCGGCATAGAGTATGACCAACTATCAGCGGAAGACATGGTCGTTGTCGACTTTGACGGGCAAGTAGTGGAAGGGGAGTTCAGTCCTTCTTCAGATACAGCCACACATGCTGTTCTTTACAAACACTATGAGGAAATTGGCGGTATTTCACATAGCCATTCCATGTGGGCAACCGTATGGGCGCAAGCTGGTCTCGATTTACCAGCAATGGGCACGACTCACGCGGATACATTTTACGGCCCTGTTCCGTGCGCTCGATTTCTCACAGAAGAAGAAGTAAATCGCGGATATGAGGTGGAAACGGGCCGGCTGATCATTGAAACATTTGAGAAAAGAAAGATAGATGTGATGGCGGTACCTGGTGTTTTGCTTCAAGGCCATGGTCCATTTACATGGGGGAAAGATGCAAAAAGTGCGGTAACGAACAGTGTGGTTTTAGACGAAGTAGCCAAAATGAATCTGTTTGCAAAGCAATTGAACGAATATGCGGAGCCTCTTCCGCAGCGAATTTTGGATAAACACTACTTAAGAAAACATGGTGCGCATGCGTATTATGGACAAAAACCTTCAAGATAAAGAAAAGAGGGATTTCTATGTTAACAAGTCAGAAAAAAGAATGTTGGTTTGTCGTCTGGTCACAGCACTTATATGGAGATGAAGCACTGCAGCAAGTAAAGGCAGATGCACAGAAGATAACGGATGCCTTAAATGAGAGCGGTTTACTACCTTATCCAATTATATTGCAGGAGCTGGCTGTCAGCGCGGATCAAATCACACAGCTGATGAAAGAGATCAACTATCGTGATGAGGTGATCGGTGTGATGACTTGGATGCACACATTTTCTCCAGCAAAAATGTGGATACGCGGTACGTCTCTTTTGCAAAAGCCTCTCCTGCATCTCGTCACTCAATATTATGAAAAGATTCCATGGGACACGATTGATATGGACTATATGAATCTCCATCAATCTGCACATGGAGACAGAGAGTATGGCTATATCAATGCACGCTTAAATAAACAGAACCAAATTGTCGCCGGTCATTGGTCTAAACCAGAGGTGAAGCAGCAAATCGCTGATTGGATGGACGTCGCTGCTGCCTACCAAGAGAGCTTTCACATCAAAGTGGCTCGGTTTGGTGACAATATGCGCCATGTTGCTGTGACAGAAGGAGATAAAATTGAAGCTCAGATCCAACTAGGCTGGACTGTTGATTACTTTGGGATAGGTGATCTCGTCGAATATGTAAACAGAGTGGAAGAAGCAGAAGTGGATGCACTATTTGCTGATTATTTGACGCAATATGACGTTCATTATGGGAGTTATTCGGTTGAAGAATGGGAAAGAAGTGTAAAGGTGCAAGCGCGCTATGAAATCGCCATCAAACGTTTCTTAGATGAAGGCGGCTACAATGCCTTTACGACAAACTTTGAGGATTTACATGGCATGAAGCAGCTACCTGGACTTGCGGTTCAGCGGCTGATGGCAAAGGGATATGGCTTTGCTGGTGAAGGCGATTGGAAAACTGCCGCACTGGACCGTTTATTAAAGGTGATGAGTCATCATCAAGCAACTGGTTTTATGGAGGACTACACGTATGAAATGACCTCTGGGCAGGAAGCGGTGCTGCAATCTCATATGTTAGAAGTAGATCCAGCACTTGCAAATACGAAACCCGTCATTGTCGTGTCTCCACTTGCCATTGGAAATCGGGAAGATCCAGCGCGTCTTGTGTTTGATGGAAAAGCAGGGGAGGGCGTTGTTGTCTCCATCGCTGATTTTGGAACGCATTTCAAATGGCTGATTCAAGAAGTTGAGGCCTTTGAACCGCAGGAAGCAGCACCTCATTTACCAGTTGCCCGTGTGCTCTGGAAAATCAAGCCGAACTTTCAGGACGGAGTCAAAGCATGGATCGAACAAGGCGGCGGTCATCATACAGTCGTGTCTCTCAATTTAACGGTTGATCAAATTGTTCATTTTGCAAAGCTTGTGAATGCAGAATATGTGGTTTTATAAATGAAGGGTGAAATAGATTCTGCTGTTTACAGTAGAATCATTGGGTGAAATGAAAGCGGTTTATTAAGTGAGGGGGTTATCCACTTGGAGAAAAAAGTGTCAAGTAAATTTATCTTCTTTTTCGGGTCCTTTGCAGGAATCTTATTCGGATATGATATTGGCATTATTGCAGGGGCGGAAGGACATATTCAGGAAGAATTTCAGCTCAGTCCATTATGGCTTGGGATCGTCGTCTCTTCATTAATGGGCGGGGCAATCATTGGTTCGATTTTAAGCGGTCTTATGGGGGATAAGTTCGGCCGCAGAAAGCTCATTTTGGTCTCATCGATCATCTTTTTTGTCGGAGCTATCGGATCAGCTATCGCACCAGAAGAGATTTCATTAACCATTGCTCGTATCTTTTTAGGGACAGCAGTAGGAACAGCCTCATCTTTGGTGCCGGCTTACATGTCTGAAATCGCTCCTGCTAAAATCCGCGGGAAATTGTCTGGGCTCAATCAGCTCATGATTGTGAGCGGACTATTGCTCAGCTATATTGTCGCGTTTGTGTTTGAGCCCATCCCAGACAGCTGGCGTTGGATGCTGGGAAGTGCCGCTTTATTTGCTATCGTGCTTTATATTGGCATGCTCAAACTTCCTGAATCTCCGAGATATTTAATTAAACACGGAATGGCTCATAAAGCACGGGAAGTATTAGGGTCACTGCGCTCTTCCCGTGAAGAAATCGAAGCAGAAATGCAGGAAATTTTAGAAGTCGCAAAAGAAGAACGCTCAGGTATTCGTCAATTGTTCCAAAAGAAATTCCGAATGGCACTCTTCATTGGGGTTGGGATGGCCACCCTTCAGCAAATACAGGGGGCCAACTCCATTGTGTATTATGCAACGAGTATCGCTAGAAATGTCGGTCTTGCTCCGCAGGTCGCAGCGGGTTTTACAGTCATCGTTGGTGTCATTTTCGTTGTGACAACTGTTATCTTTTTGCAATTTGTCGATCGGTTTGACCGCCGAACGATCCTCACAGTAGGGGGAACAGGAATGGCACTTTCCTTCTTTGCACCAGCGGCATTAGGTGCACTCGGAGTCAGTGAAGGGATTTTAAACTGGGTCACATTGATTTCACTTTGCTGCTTTATTTTGTGCTATGCCTTCTCTTGGGCGCCGATCACTTGGATCATCATCGGCGAAATCTTTCCGCTCTCTGTCAGGGGCATTGGAGCAGGTATTTCATCTGCCTTTAACTGGACGGGGTCGTTAGCAGTCGGACTCGTTTTCCCCATCTTGGCTGATCAATTCAGCTTTGGGGTCATCTTCTCTTCATTTGGGGTTATCTGCTTAATCGGACTATTGTTCACCCGCTTTGTTTTAGTCGAAACAAAAGGAAGAAGCTTAGAGCAAATCGAAACCGATATGGCGGCACGTGTATAAAGAAAACCATCTATCCCACGTGGATAGATGGTTTTCTTACTCAAGCGTATTTTTAAGATCATCTGGCAGTAAATCAATTAATTGATCATAGGAACACAAATCCAGAACTTCAAGCAGCGCATAATATTTCGCATAGATTTCACTCAGCTGATCAGGATGATTCGTTTCATATTGATTCAAATGCAATTGAGTGAGTTCAAGGGCAATGTCTAGCTTGTTACGTTCGATAGTTTGTGTCGGATTGATCATATGGTTCACCTCTTATTTCATGATGAGTGGAAAGGTCATGGCGCAGTTCCGCAGCTGACCTCATATTCTTTTTCTTCTACCTTTTTTGAATAGCAGACGGAAGGCGTCATCCCTGTTTCACTTTTCCAAGCATGCCAATACACATCATAAAGCTGGCCATCCTGAGGATCTACATGATTCTTTTTTTGCAAAATGGCAAAGTAGCTTTGATAAGGATAGCCTTCTTGATAAATAGCCTGCCGGATGGCTCCTTTTTCAGTCGCATTTGTAAAAATGATAGGTGACAGCAGTGGAAGAGTGATGATGACGAGTAATGTAATGAACAAAAAGAGCTTATGTTTTGTTTTCATCGATGTCCTTTCTTTACAGATATCATTTGTATGATATGTTAAATTTACCCTTTTGTAAAGAAAGAGAAAACTAGATGGATGGTGGATTTTTTAAAAATAGACAAGCATCTAGTCACGAAAGACGCCTCTTGCATACGATAGAGTGTAAGTGAAAGACAACTTGAAGGGGGTTTTAAGATGAGCCGGAATAGATTAGATGATTTTTTCTTTGGGCCTCGCAGAGGAAACCAAGGAGGAGATGAAACGGTTGTTTTCCCCACACGTCAAATTGTCAACACGACAACGAATGAACAAACCATCAGAAAAATTCATCCAACGCATATCACAAACGTCAATAAAAACATCAAGAGAATTGAAAACTACTATCCTGTCACGCAATCTACTCAAAACGAGTATATTGTGGAAGAATACGATTGCGGCAGGGATATCAAGAACCCTTGCTGCCGTCCGGTAAAACGCTGTAAGTGGTAATGTGATGTTGAGGAGGAATAGGGGCATCCTTTTATGGGATGCCTCAGATTGTTGACAAAGGGCTAAAATGATCTTCATTTTAGCCCTTTGTCTTCTTTTCAGCGTGATAGAAAGCCCTTGAAGTCTAGGAAGGACGAGTACCGGAGCGGAGTGAATTTGACATTCGTGAGCACCGGCACGCAGGACTGACACCGAATGCGAGGATTTGTCTACACGCTGGGGCATCCTTTTATGGGATGCCTTTTGTTTGTCTAATGTTCTATTTCATTTAATTGTCCTTTATCAAGCTGAAAGAAGCGATTACCTAATTCTGAATAAAGATAGCGCTGATGACTTGTAAATAAAACACATCGATGTGAGAATTCTTTTTTTAATAAAGAAATTGATTGCATTTGAGACGCTTCATCAAGAGATGTAAAAGGTTCATCAAGAATAATCAGCTCTGGAGACCTTGCCACCATACAATTAAAAAAAAGCTTATATCTCATGCCCAATGAATACTGTTTGACAGGCATTTTTAGTGCATGAGTTAAATCAAACGCATCACAAAGCGATAGAAATGTCTCTTTGTATAAATCCTTTTCTGGCTTTCTCATTTTCCATAAAGACTGTACAAGCTCCATGTGCTCTATACCAGTCAGTGCATCATAGACTAAAGGCTTATCTGGGATGTACGCCACCATACTTTTATATTGAGCTGACCCAGGGTAATGCTGCTCATTGAGTACAATCGTTTCTGATACTGAAGGAAGCAGACCTGCGATGATCTTTAAAAGTGTTGATTTACCACTGCCGTTTTTTCCAATGATACAAGCTCGATCACTTTCTTTCAGTTGAAATGATACTTGATCCAGAAGGGGAGAGTTTTCTTCTGTTGTTTCATAGCGAAAAGATAGCTGAGACACTTGCAAACTAGCCATTTATAAATCCCCCAATAACAAATACAGTGGTCACGAGCATATACAAGGTCACAGTCGCAAGGGCAGCCTTTTTTGATCCTTCGGCATAGTAAATGATCCCATCATAAAGGATGCGTAAAAGATATAAGTTGATCAAAAAGGAAACCGCTTGGATTAAGATAAAATAGTGGTCTAAATGCAGCACCATCACACAATAGATCGCTGCACTATTCACTAATAAAAGAAACGCATTATAAACCAAAATGACCAGATACATTTTGCGTAAAATAAAAGCCTTATGAAAAAAATACATATAAATAGAAGTCAGGACAGTACTGAGAAAATTTAAGATGAAATAAAGCGGGATCGTCAGCAAAAAGATAAAAACAATGCTGGCTAATTGTTTCCCGGCAGATAAAGGCTCCTCTACTAACAAATCAATAATAAAAAATGTTAAGAAGACAGTCGAAACAAATAAAGATAGTAAGACAAGTCCTACAATGGTTTTAATAGATTGATTTTGATTGAAAAATTGTTTAGGTCGTAGAAGTAGCTCCATGGAACCACATTCTCCTTTCTTCTATGGTAGATGTACATGGCTGACGTATTCCTCTAAAAGAGACGCCATTAATAAGAGCACAGCTGCTGCAAAGATCAATTGAAGCACGGTCCGAGTCAGCTTTTTTAGATCAATCGTATCTCCTTTTATAAATCGGTAAAGATAAATAAAAGGAAAGGAGCTGACGATTGAGAACAGGATTAAACCAAGAACCTCGACGAAAGCATGCGGCAGGAGCCCTGTGAATAACTGCTGAGCCTCGTGATTCACAATCAAAAACTGGACGAGTTTGCCGATAATGTAGCCATTGTAAAAAAGAATGCCAGCAGACATGATGCCGCCTGTAAAAGCGCCGATGCCTAATATCGCCATTCCAACCTGTAAATTGTTTAAAAAAATAGACAAAAAAAACATCTCTTCATCCTTTTTTAAATAAGGAATCTGATCATAGGGAAGGAGGCTTCCAATGAGCACAGCTGCAATAAAGACGGCAGCGTAAAGGTAGCCTAGGCGTAAAATCAATCTATTCTCCGATAGAAAATATCTTATTTTTTTCAACATACTCAATTCCTTTATATATGGTCTTGCGGCATAACACCCAGCAAATCACTGAAACGATCACAAAATATAGAGCAAACAGAACGTTTACGAGCCCTGAGGACTGCTACAAAATAGGTAGAAAAGAGGCCAAGATCATATAGTACATGAAAGGTAACACAAGAAAGTTTCTTGCAAAAGACTGACCTTTATCAATAATTTCTATTTCCTCATTGGTTGTTCCTATTTCATGCTCATGAATAAAATTGAATTTCGTCGTAAATGGAAACAAGTAAAGCTGAATCAAAGGGAAAATGAAAAAGCCAATCCCTAATGCCACAATTTGTATGAGCATCTGAATATCAAACAGCTGATACACAACCATGATTGATAGATTAATGAATAGTAGCCAGAGTGCTGGTATGAAAAATAAACAATAAAACAACTGGATTTTTGATAAGAAAAACTGCAAAAGAGATGTTTGAGAAAGCTCGAAAAGCCAAATATTCTTTTTTTCAGCACTTAAAGAAAAAATAGAAGGGGTCAGCATTCTCATCTCATAAGATTGATTAGCTAATATCATCACATTTAATGTAAATAGCAGCTGAATTTGCAAGGCTTGATGATCGATGATGGAGATCAAGCCTGTAAAAAACCCTATATAAAAGAAGGCTTCATATGACATGAACATATAATTAAAAAACTCTTTAGATAGAAGCCACCTTTTTTCTTTCAGCAGCTTGAGGTCTTTTTGAATCAACACCTTTTTTCGAAACAGTGAACCTTGAATTTTATGAAGTGCTTGAAAATACCAATAAAATAAATCTTGAAAATGCGTTGAGCTTTGGTCGTGATTTCTCCCAGTAGGAATCCAGCGAACAGGACTCATCATGATAAACACAGCACCTAGTATCACAACGAAGAACGTGATAGGTGAAGAGAAAAGTGATTGAAATTGTAGAAATAGAGAACCCTTTGAAAATAAAGCATGATGAATCTGCTGAAGATCATTCTTATATAGAGACACCAGCTCGTTGGAAAGAGTCATCCAAAACGAATCCTCTGCAAGCGATGAGATCGATTGAAAAAGTTGTTGGAAGGTGTGATAAAAAGGGAAAATCATGTTCAATATCAGGACCCTTCCAAAAAAGAAAAAAAGCAAAGAGATGTTTGCAAAAAAGAGGACACGAATAACCCCAATCTTTTTTACGACAATGTTATAGATGTAAGCACCGAATATCTTATTGCTGACGATAAAAAGGAAGAAACCTGACAACATGACATTGAGATGCTTCAACCAGAATATCCAGTCATGTGTTTGAGTAATTGAATATTGAAACAGAAAATAGATCAAATAAGTACTCAAGCTCGTAAACACAAGCCAAATCAATTCTGAAAACAAAAGCGTTTGAAAAAGATGTCTTGAGGAAACAGGTGCGAGCCGAATCAATTCTTCAAAAGGAAGAATATGCGTTCTTCTATAAGATTCAATCCCTTTGACGATAGAAAAAAGAAACAAGAATATCACAAAAGCACTTTCCCATTCCATTTGATAGACCGGAGAGTAAAGAAATGAAGAAATAACGAATACAATCATGAATCCGAATAAAGTATCAAGTATACAAGAAAATAGTATGTATTGTTTAGAAGAAAACGATGTGAAAAACGGAACCTTTCGTATAATGAACTGAGCTAGATTTGAATACTGTTGTTGAATTCTAATTGATAGAAGTAGTGATAATAATGGATATAACATCTTCTCACCTGCATCAAAATTTAAATAGAAGGAGAACAAAGTCTCCTTCTATTGAGTCATAAAAATGAATTACCAAGCAATAACGGCTTTACGGCCTTTTTTCTTAATTTGTTTTTTAAGGTATTGACGAATAGTCTCTTTACCAGCAGCTGCAATAAGTGAAAGACCACCTGATCCTACAGCCGTTAAAATGGAGACAATTGTTGTGACAGCTCCGCCGGCTTCAACCACGTTAAGAACAACAGCAGCAACACTGCCTGGAATACCAAATTCTTTTGCTAAATCAGCAACTGGCAGCATCTGTAACGAGAAGGAAAAAAGAGCTAGCATAAGGAACCCTACTGCTAAAGCACCAAAAAGAACATGTAGTTTGATTTCATTTCTTGTTTCCGTCATATCAAATTCCTCCCTTTTTTGTCTTTTTATTACTATTCTATCTTATGATATGTTTTTGTTCATAGCAATCTTTTTTTTTCATTTTTTTCATGAATTAGTTATAGATTAATATAAAAAAGGTGAAAAGATAAGTGAGAAAAGAATCGTTTTTGATAGGATAAAACGAGTAAACATGATCGAAATTACCTTGTTTTCACAGAAGGGAAAGAAAGACTAATAGCATATAGGAAAAGAGATGCGTGCAAAAAGATCAATATCCTTTGATCAAAAGCTCCTTTCAAGATAAAATTGGAAGTATCAATCACTCTTTTGGAGACGGTTTTCTGAATATTTGATTGTTAACGCCAGGTGATGCTCAAGAATATGCAGACTTGATATTAGAAGCACTGCGATTAAATCCAGAGGGTTTTGCTATGATCTATGCAGAAGAGAATGTAGATACAAAGGGCAACTACTCGTCGCGTTGTGCTTCGGCGCAATCTATTGGACATTTGGAGCCTTTCATCAAGATCAACTGGTGGCTCGGTCACGCTCATACAAGAAACCTTGCAGCAATGAAAGCACCGCGCAAATGTGACAGCCATGCATGTAACGGTTGCTGGCCGCGGACAAGGAATAGGCAAGGCCCTGATGACGAAAGCTCTGTCCTTCGCACGAGAAAGAAAGGACTCATAGTGGTGACAACCAATCTCCTGTACAGGTCCGTTGGATTTGAGTCGTATGCTGTAGAAGAAAAAGCTTTAAATATGAATGATACATATGCAGATGAGGAAAAAATGGTTTTATTCTTATCATCGTTTGGAGGAGATAAAAGTGAAACAACAGGCCATGTGCATCACATTAGCAGCAGGACCAAATAGTGAGCTAGAATCTTTTGCCCTGCGTGCAGCATTTGAGAACTTTGGTGCTAAAGTCGATATGCATTGGATAGGCAGACCCAATGATCTGATTGATGTGTTATCTGGGAGAAATAGAAGGGAGACGGACTACCTTCTTTTATCTTTTCACGGGGACGAAGGAGCGTTTCTCATGCCGGAGTTAGGGAAAGATGTATACGAAGATGGGGAGCCTAGAGGTGCAACTTTTGGAGCGGATGAAATCAAGCGGTATGCTTCCTTAAAAGGGGTTCACGTCATATCAACCGGCTGCACACTAGGTGAGAAAAAACTTGCAGAAGCCTTTTTAGAAGCAGGTGCATTGTCCTATACAGCCCCTGATGATTACATTGATGGAGATGCGGCATTTATCTTTGTCCTGACAATGCTGTATGAGCTCATGAACAACACGAAGACGGTTAGAGCGGCTTTTGATCGAGCGAGCTCTATTGATGAAGAAACGAAATTATTTCAACTATATATGCAAAAATAATCAAAGGGCTGAGAGATCAAGCCTTTTTTTTCATCCTCTCATAATTGTGACGAAAATGTGACAATTGTGTTTTTTGCAAACTAAAAAGGGGTGATGCAAAGTCTATCCTACAAACACACGTCATCCAGGCATGGCGGCATCACGAGAGGAGAATCATTGTGTCAATAAAAGGGAAGGTCAGTCTCGTCCTATGCGGACTTGCGATCGTCATCGGTATCGCTGCGTTTTATCATAACCAGCAGGCAAGCGGGACAGAGAAGAGGAAAATAGAACCAGATGCGAGCTATAAAGAAGTTGAGATAGTCACCCTCGTGAATGACGGGAGATACATGCGATATGCTGTCAACTATCCAGTGTTTCATCAAAAAAAGCTAGATCAAGAGATGAAAAGATTTGCAGAAACAGCGCTGGACAGATTCAAAACATCATTTAGCGAAGCAAGTGATGTCGATGAAGAGAATCGCTACGAATTAAACATAGATTACGAGATCACTCATTATGCCAAGCAAACCGCTGCGATCAAATTCAATACATATGAATTGAAAGGCGGAGTAAAAGGCGCACATCAAACGAAGATGTTCAACTTTGATTTCAAGAAACAGCAATTTTTATCGATAGATGATCTATTTTTATCAAAAAAAGAAAGTCTGCAAAAACTGTCTCATATGACATTAGAGGAGTTAAAAAAAGATCGCTCTCTTGCTGAAAATCAGCATTTGCTCAAACAAGGAACGTCTCCAGCGGCGAAGCATTATCAGCATTTTGCTATCAAGGATCGTTATATCGAATTCTACTTTCCAGTTGGACAAATTGCATCAGATAAGCAAGGCCCTCAAGTGTTAGCGATTAAGAAAACACTTCTTAAAGGAATGTTAAAGCCTGAATACATCAATAAAGAAAAGAACAAAAATGAGAAAAAAGAGCCGATTCCAAAAAGAAAGATCGTGAAACTGCCAAAACAGTCAACATTCAGTCCAAGCCAAAAAGCCATTGCACTCACATTTGATGATGGGCCAAATCCATCAACGACCTCAAAAATTTTAACAGCCTTAAAAGAAAACAAAGGACATGCGACATTTTTTGTATTAGGGAGCAGGGTGCAGTATTATCCAGATATGCTGAATGAAATCCGAAAGGGTGGAAATGAAATCGGAAATCATTCCTATAACCACCCTTTACTCACAAGACTGCCATTAAAACAAGCCATCAAACAAGTAGAAGAGACGCAGCAAATCATTGAAAAAGCAGGCGGGTTCACACCGACTCACTTTAGACCGCCATATGGTGGAACAAATCAGCAAATCAACGAGGCTGTTCACATGAAAGTCACCCTTTGGGATGTAGATCCTGAAGACTGGAAATATCGAAACAGTCAGTACGTCGCCAACTACATTCTAGCGCATGCGTCTAGCGGAGAAACCGTCTTAATGCACGACATCTATGACACCTCAGCAAACGCAGCTGTCACGATTATCAAAGAATTGACCAAACAAGGGTATCAATTATTGACAGTGTCGGAGCTTGAAGAGTGGAAGGAAGAGCGTGCGAAGAAAGGTGAATTGAATATGTAATGATGATGCGAATCTTAGTGGATTCGCATCTTTTTTTAAAGTGAATCATGAAAATAAAGGGAAAATATGTTAAAGTGAGTGTGGGAGGACTTCATATGGTATTGATGAGGTTGATCAGCCTATATATGCTGACAGCGTTTGGTTTGGCTTTTATCGTAAACTATGTACCTGGTTTGATGCTGCCCATTTATATTCTTGCGATGATTGGGCTCTTTTTCTGCCTCGGTCATATTTCGTTCCATTATATTCAGCGAATCAGATACATGTTGTTTGATGAGAAGCCGTTGAAAGGAAAAGACCCAAAGTCATAAAGTTGTACCTCCTGTTTCCATCATAATCACGCAATGACCCATCCAAATCTAAAAACAAACCTCCTACTAAGATGAAGGAGGTTTATTTATTTTCTTGGTTTTTGATGATCTAACAGTTGGATGCTTTTTTCGTTCGCCTTTTTGATTTGTCTCAAAAGAGAAACGATATTTCCCGTAAATCCTATTAGGACAATAAGTGAAATGATGATGATCCACATGCTAAGGCCTCCAATAGGCTGACTAATTCCTTTTTTGCTGCCGCTTTCGTATCAAGGTTACAGTATAATGAGAATGTATTAAAATGAACAGTTCGTTCCATAAATTCGACAATTGATGTGAATGGTGAATAATTGAGGGGGATTCATTTGAAACGAGTAGACGTGGTTTCAGCTATTATTTATGACGTGAAAGAAAATATATTAATGGTCAAGAATGTAAAGGGATATTGGGAACTTCCAGGCGGTGCTGTGGAAAAAGGTGAACACTTGCAGCAGGCTGTCATCCGTGAAGTGAGAGAAGAGACAGGGTATGTAGTAAAAATAAATGAACTTCATTCGATTCGAGAAGCATTCTTTCAAGATAAAATGCATCATGCACTCATCGTGACCTTCTTTGCTGAAATCATCGGCGGGCAGATGAACATTCTAGATCCGGATCATGATATTGAAGAAGTAAAATGGGTAAGCGCTCAAGCTGCTCAAAAGCTAAATCCAAAGCTATTCAGCATGCTAAAATTAAAACAACAAACGCATGCATTTTATGAATTTGAAGGAAATAGAACAATTGGTTAAGTTGTTGGTGAATAGGTACGATGGATAGATTTTATGTTTTTGTATTATGGGCCCACAGGAGCGCCAGTAGAAAATCCGGGAGAAGAATTCCGGGAGAAGAATTAATGAAAAGTATATTCTTTCAAAAGGGTGAAGATTATTGGAAACAAGGGAATGGCGAATCTTCTATTGAGATTGAAGAAGAAGGGGAATATGAAAGTCTTGTTTTCTTTTACAATGAACCTTATGGTTTTTTTATATTGAGATATCCAGATTTTTTGGTCCCTTTTACAAAGGTTGAAAATATAGAAACAATTGAGTATTTTGTGGCAGGAGCGCCATTGTATGTGCCATCGTGCAGCTATGTAAATCGAGATGAAGCCCATCAAATCGTTCAACATTTTCTAAAGACAAAAACGATGCCTGATTTTGTTGAATGGGTAGAGTTGAGGAATATTGATTTTCAGCATATCTGTAAATAGACTTTTTTGAGACGAAGCGTATTAAGGAGAGAGAAAAGAATGCTTAATTTAGACGATACCATGCATTTACATGTAGGGTATTATAAAAACGGTTTTGATTATGAAGGGGTGTTTTATAAGAGTTTAGAATCAGAAAGATGGCTATTATTTTTTGATCATAAAAGTTACGGAATAATGCTTTTAAAGCGCTATGAAAAATACGATGATTTAGGGCTATTGATAGGGGAGTATCCTATTGAAGATGACCAAATTGAGGATGAAGGTCATAAACTATTTGAGCGTTTTTTAAAAGAAAACAGCATAGTGAAATAAATGGAGAATGTAAACATTACTTAGCCTTGGTGATGTTTTTTATTTAGAGTGAAATTTAATGTTTGCTTCTTTTTATTAATAGATTCTTTCTCTTATCAAATATGAAACAAAGGATGGTGACGAATGTGGGGGGAAGATCGTAATGACAAAATAAAAACAGACCAAACAAGGTCTGTTTTTAACTAGAAGTTGGAAAAAGTTATTTTGAAATCTGTCATCACTTCCCCTTCGCCTTCTTCCGCTTCTCCTTCTCCGCCCGATAAAACTCATGAAACATCTTCATTAACGCGCGCTTCTCAATCCGTGACACATAGCTCCGCGAAATCCCGAGCTCCTTCGCGATTTCCCGTTGCGTCTTCTCTTTCTTCAAATCAAGGCCAAACCGGCCGACGATGACTTCTTTTTCTCTACCGTCCAAGATGTCGATGTATTTTTTCACTTTTTCAAGCTCCATGTTGAGCTGGATGGTGTCGATGACGTCTTCGTTTTCTGATTTGAGGACATCGATGAGGCTGATTTCGTTACCTTCTTTATCCTGACCGATGGGGTCATGCAGAGAGACATCTTTTTTTGTTTTTTTGAGTGCGCGTAAATGCATGAGGATTTCATTATTAATGTCAAGAGGGGGGAGCGTCGTCATCCTCATATATTTCATTCGATGCTGCAGTTTCATCCAGCGTCAAGTCGTCGGTTAAATTAAGTTCTTCATATTCTGCTCTTTGTTTGTTTAGTAATTGTTTATACAGAATAAAAAATTGATTTTGAAAATCGAAAGTAATACTGTTTTGCAAATCTTTATTGAGAACTTTTTTATTCTCAATTAAACCATCTTTTGATTCTTCATATTCACCTGAATTTAATATTTTTGCTTCAAATCTTACGGGTCTTGATTTGAATTCTATAGAGAAATCAATATATTCTGATGTTTTTTTATTATCAAATCGCATACTTGCCATGGTAAAATGAAAATCTTTTTTAGTAATTGTTTTAATAAATTCGTTTTCGATTAAATTTTCGCCATCTAATAAAGCTGAATTTATACCTTGAAGTAAATCATCTAACTTTTTCTTCTGATCTTTAGAATGTCTATTTACTTTCAACTTGTTTATCTTTTTGAGTTCCCAATCAGAGTGTAGCATTTCGAAGAAATTTTTAAATAAGGAAATTTTATTATTCTCGTCGAGTTTTTCTAAGTCTATATCTGATAGGGCGAATGATACTTCTGGATTTTCTTTTTGTATATGAGTCAAAATTTCAGTAACTTTTTTATGATCACTTGCGCTTTCCAGATTAAAATCGAGACTTGTGAAAGATTTATGAGTGTTAACTTTAACAGGTATTCTTCTTTCAGTTGAATCTAATAAATCTATCATCCCTGGCTTTGATTCTGTATAGGTAATTTCAAATTCCCATGTATCATCATTATTATCAAATAAAACCACTGATGTGTCATCATTTCCTAAATTTTTTCCTACGATTTCTGATATACTATTTTTCAAATCATCTACCTTTTCACTATCAATATAATATCTGCTAGATTTAATGAAATTAATTTCACCATCTAATCTCTGTTTCAAGTCTAAATATGTTTCTTTTGAAAAATAGAAATTCACCCCTACACGTGCATAGTCATCTTTAGAAAAGCCACTTACTAAAACACCTCTATTTCTTAAGTATTCAAATATATCTTTCCAATGCATATAGTTTTTCATTGCTTTGAATAGATTGGTTTTTTCCGGATATCTATTTAATTGCATGGATTTTACTCCTTATAAATTAGATTTTCAGGTGGTTTCTTTAAATCAATCATATAGTCGAATTCAATTTTTATTTTAGAATTGCTATTTTGCTCTTTTTCATTTTTAAATTGCTGTAATTGTGTACGATATTCTCTCTGCTCACCATAAATATGAATAACAAGCCGTTGAGTATCGTCTTCAATTTGATAAGGCGTTATACATTTATCCATAAATCTCAGTTCTTCAATAGTAGGTTCAGCAAAGAAAAATACATGACTCGAATTAACCGTGAATTGATGATCTAAAAGTGTTATCGAACTTTTCCCTTTGGCAAAAATATAATCCGAGAACATGTGGGTAATGTTTAGTTGTTGTTGCCTCTTAACTGTTGTGAGACCGTTACTAAAATAATCCCCTGGGAAAAAGAATTCTATTTTCTCACCTTTAGTACGAATATCTTTAATTTTTAATAATATAGAGCACCATCTCAGTATTTCTTTATTAGAAGCAACGTATATGGTCAGTGGTCTCCTTCTTTTTGCTATCTTTAATTCGCTTAAGTATTTTTGAAATTCATTTTCGTCAAACTTTTCAGGTTCATTACACCATATCATCAGTAATCCCTCATTGAGGTTTTTGCATCCAAAATCATTAATTATGGATGGGGCTGTTCTTGCACATTCTATTGTGTTTGATAATTGTTTAACAAAACTTTGCAATGTAGTTGTGGAAATGCCATCCCATTTTCTTTCTTTCGATTCTACTAATACATCACTAGTACTGCTTTTATAGGGATCAAAATAAGAAAGCAGCAAATCTATGCCATGTGGATTTTTTCTGTTTTTGTCGTTAGTTCCATGTTTAGGTTTATTGGAGCAGGCAATATCAAAATTAGCATCAGCTTTTTGCTCCCAACCAAATTGTTTTAAAATATTTAGAGTTTGTGTAGTCCAACGATCTCCTTGAACTTGTTGTCCTTCTGACATTTTATTCACCTTCAATTAGATTCAATATTTTTTCCTCTAAATTTTCTAAAGCAACTCTTGAAAAACTTTCGTATTTCAATTCTATCTGCCCTGAAATAAAATTAATTCCTAGTTCGCACATTTCTTTCTGATAAAAAACTTTGAAATTCATACTTATAGGATTTTTTTTTAATTTATTAATAATTTTAAGAGCATCAAAGTTATTGTGAAATTCTAGAGTTATAGCATTTAGAGAAGTATCAAGTAAATTGATATTTGAAAATGTTACTTCACTAATAGTCATCTCCAGTTCTGAAAAGTGGTTGTATATTTGATTAAAAGTGAACTCCCAATTAATTAAAGTATTAGATGAAATTTCAAAGATATGCTTTTCAGCACTTAAACAAACTTTTTTTTCGCCAAAAATAATAATGCAATTAAACTTTATTAAAATTAATATTTGTGCAGAATACATTCTTGAGAATTTCTTTGTTTCAAGATTTTGAGTATTTTCGTCATAGAATAGTTCATATGAGTCAAAAAATTTAACAAAGGTGTATCTTATAAAATCCGAAAAATGTTCTACATCCTTTACTTCAAATTTATTTTTTGGCATAGAGTTGAAATCCTCAAAAAAACTTTGGATTTTTTTTATTGAGGTATTATCTATTTTTTTAAATATATAAAGCATTATCCCCATTTCCTTCCTCAGAAAACTGTTAATGGGTTAAATTCTCTAAATGCACAAGTATATAATAACCCAAAAATCCATATTATGTTTATTTTCGACAAAAGTAGACAAATTTATGATTTATTAGATGCGGTAAAAGTCACAAAACGTTCGGTAGCGAATTCATGTGTAACATTAAAAAGTGCTGCTATTTCATTTATGAAATTATTATACGGCTGAATAGCTTTTATTTTTCTAAGCATAAATGTCGGAATACAAAACTTATATGCAAAACGCTTCGCCTGCATTTCCTGCAGCTCTCTAAACAGTGGGGGCATAATCAGTTGATTCCCTTCATGTCTTAGCGCATGACAAAGTTCATGACCAAAATCTTGCCACTGTTCCTGAGGGCTGAGGCGATTATCAATGATAATAGTTCCAGCATAGTACCGGCTGCTGATGTTTAAGAATTCGACTTTTAAATTGGAGCGGTAGGCGATGTCTAATAGATCAAGTTCTGATGGATTTTTAATGTTGATTTGATGATAGAATGCTTCGATCCAGTCATCTAAGTGTGTTGTGTTTTTTGGCAAAATACGTTCCAACTTAAGCAACTCCTTATAAAAATATTAGAACGAATGTTCTGTTTTGGGTTAATAAAAAAAGCCTTTTTGTAGGCTTCTATAAAAGTGTTTAATGTATTATTTTTTGTTTTTAATGAACTCCCAAAACTGAATTAATTCCTCAATCTTATCATCGGGTGCATCTTTAAGATCTTTAAAGAAAAGTTGTGTTTTCGGATTTAAGAGCTCTTTCCACATCTCCTCATCTGATGCCTCAAATTCTCTCCCTGTTATTAAGAAATCTATACTCACATTGTAGAACTGAGCTATTTTTTCTAATGTATCATAATCAGGCTCATTATCTCCCGTTTCATATCTTGCATAAGTTGCTCTATTGATACCTAATCTTTCCGAAAGAGCTTGTTGAGAGAGCTTAGGTCTATGATTATTTCTTAGTTTTTTTAACCGCTCACTTAATCCAGTCATATTAAAACCCCTGACATAAAAATCTTAGTTTATATGTAATTTGTTGTTTAGTTCATTATAAGTGATAATAGGTCACAATTAAATTTTTGTGATAAAAAAACACAAAAAGGGTTGATTGTGATGATATAACACATTATAATTGTGATGAAAGATCACAATGTGGAGGTGATTTAGTGAAATCCAATCAATGGTTAAAAGATTTTAGAGCGAGTAAAAGTCTCAAACAGTATGAAGTGGCAAGGGAAGCAGGTATTGATAGGTCTTATTATACCAAGATTGAGAATGGTCAAACCCCAAGTGTTAGAGTTGCCAAGGTTTTAGGCAATATTCTAGATTTTGAATGGACAAAATTTTTTAATCATAATTGTGATGATACATCACAAAATGAATAGGAGATGTAGCCAATTGAAAATAACCGTCACAAAAGGCCCTCTATTTCATCAAGCAGAAGCCAGGGCTTATAAGTACCTAAGCGGCATCTTAATTAAACGAATGAAAGAGCATCAAGAAAAAGTTGAAAGAGAAAAGAAAGAATTAGTTGCTTCTTCATCATGATACCCATTTAAAAATTTTCTAGCTGTTCTAACTTGGAAAAAGTTCTTAACCAGAACAAAGGGGGTGAGGAAGTTGAGGTTGGGGGTAGTGCTCCGACAAGCAAGAAAAAGAGCTGGGATGTCCCAAGAGAAGCTCGCTGAATTGTTAAGTCGCTCAAGGAGCTGTATATCAAAATTTGAGAACGATCAAAAGATGCTTGATGTTCCTACATATGTGCGGTGGATGGAGGCGACAAATGCAAAAGAAGCCATGATCGCAACCTTATGTGGTGTCGATCCACTTGCGGTCACGCAGCAAATTACAGCCATTATGGCTTTGTTTGGAGGATGAAGATGAGAAAAGCGATTTTCAAGAGTATTGATCATGAAGGGATAACAGCTGAAATGATCTGTATTGAACAACTACAAAAAAGATTAATGAAAGCATTAGAGAGTGCTGATACAAATACGGCATTAGCAGCTCACAAAGATATTGCTAAATCATTAAACCAAATTCAGTGTTACGAAAGCCAAGCTAAAGTTCATTTATTAAAACAGGCTGCGAAGATTACAAAAATCAAATATCCAAAATCACTAAAAAATAGATTGAGAGGATTGATTTAGATGAAGTATTTGTTCACAGCAAGTCGCTTAATGAAGGCGAAAGATATCGTGAAACAATGTCAGATGCGTCATACAGAGGAAGGGCTCATTTTATTAGCCGCTCTGGAATTACAGATCAGAACGGAAATAGAAAACAGAAAAAAGCAGCAAGCTCCGACACTTACTGCTTAAATCATTTCAAACCATGAATAACAAAATGATCGATCTCATTATAGCGTTATTTAGAGATCACGACAAGGCTTATTCTTGTCGTCCGGCTTGCGGATGGGACAGTGCACACCTACCCCCTCAAATCATGCTCCATCCGCGGTCGGACGATGCGAATAAGCATCAAATAATGTGTTAGGGAGGAAAGAAGTCTTGAGAACTAAACCAGTTATTAAACCTTTCAGTGAGAGACAGTCTGATCAGTTCTATCTATCACAAGTGAATGGATCAATTGTGATGACTAACAAAGGTAAGCCAATGTTCCAATTTCCTGATAAACAAGCCTTTGAGAAATTTCAACAACTAAAGGCAGATGCGATCCGCTCAAAGTTAGAGATTTCATGATTTTCATATCAAACAGAAGAGGAGGGAAGAAGATGAATATTGAGCATCCGATCATCACAGAGATTAACAGATATGGCTATCCAAAAGATATGGTGAGGCAAGAAGAACACTTTGGAATTGATTTTTATGGGTCAGAAATTTTGCTAGAAGATGACTATGTTGAGGATAAAAATTCGGGTGAACTGATCTTGCGAGAAAATTTAGAACGATATCTTGCAGAGGAGCTTGATTTTGAATTTAAAACAGCAAAATAAAAGAGCTCACTCCCACAAGTGAACTCATCTAAATAACCAGACACAGAATATGGTGTCAACCACTATTATAAGCAGGTTGGCACCTAAATTCAATGGGGGTTTCTTATATGAATGGATTGTCAAATGTTGATTACTCAAACTATATGGCAGGTTCTCAGCAATCAGCAGGAACTTCAGTAACAACAGAAGCTATGATTAGTCGGCAGGCACAGGAAGTACAAGCAGCTATGGTCATAGCAAAGAAGTTTCCAAGAGACGTTTATGCTGCTTTTGAACGAATCAAGAAAGCATGTGAGCGTAGGCTATTAGCTGAGAATGCTGTCTATGAATATCCACGAGGTGGCACAAAGGTATCAGGTCCTTCAATTCGTCTTGCTGAAGCTTTGGCACAGAATTGGGGGAACATTGATTACGGAATCATGGAACTTGAACAAAAAGCGGGAGAATCTTCTGTTATGGCTTATGCATGGGATCTTGAAACCAATACTCGTCAGACCAAAATATTTACGGTAAAGCATGAACGAAAAGCAAAAGGAGCCATTACAAAACTCAATGATCCAAGAGATATTTATGAACTTGTGGCTAATCTAGGCGCACGTCGGGTTCGTGCATGCATTCTTGGAGTGATACCAGGAGACATTGTTGATGCCGCGGTTGATATGTGTCAAAGAACGCTGATTAGTGGTCATAAAGAGCCTTTAGAAGACCGTTTAAGAAAAGCATTAACAACATTTAAATCTGATTTTGGTGTTACGAAGGAAATGATCGAGGAATATGTCGGTAGCAAATTGGATGCATTTACTGAACAGGATTACCTCAAAATAGGACGCATCTATACTTCACTTCGTGATGGAATGGCAAAGAAAGAGGACTATTTCAACGTCAAAACTTCAGGTGCTACTAATGCCACAAAATCCAAAATCGAAGAAGAGTTTCTAAAGCAGCAGGAACAAAAAGAAAGTGCTGAAAAGGCTGGTGAGCCAGCAAATGATCATTCCGACAATCAACAAGGAGAACTATTACTCTAACGAGATCGATCAAGTTTATATGTCAAATTCTCAATATAAGAGTTTCTTAGAATGTGAGGCGGCTACAATGGCAAAACTCAATGGTGAGTGGCAGCCGCCGTCCTCTGAGGCTCTACTCTTTGGTCAATATGTTCATGCCTGGCTTGAAGGAGAGCAGGCCTTTGATGAATTTAAGATGAACACACCTGCTCTATTTACACAAAAGGGCCAGCTTTATAAACAATATCAATTGGCTGATCTCATGATTGAAGCTATACAGAATGACGACTTGTGCATGTTTGTTCTTCAAGGAGATAAAGAAGTGATTATCACAGGTGAACTGTTCGGAGTGCTCTGGAAAGGAAAACTCGATGTGTACAACCCAGCAGGTGGCCGCTTTGCTGATCTTAAAACAACTCGTTCTCTCAGGGAAAGAATATGGGATCAAGAGCTCGGCTATTGTTCATTTGTAGAAGCCTATGGATATATTGCTCAAATGGCTCTCTATGCGGAATTAGAAAGACAGGAAGCAGGACGTAGTGAATGGTTAGAGCCTTTGATTGTGGCCATATCAAAAGAAGATCCACCAGATAAAGCAGTTATCAATATTGATGAGTCAAGGATGGAAATCGAGTTAGAGGATATAGAAAAAAATATGGAGCGGATCGTTCAGGTTAAGCATGGTGGAGAAAGACCGAGAAGGTGTGAAAAGTGTAAGTATTGTCGATCTACAAATCGTCTTAACCGGATCATCCATTTTTCTGAGCTGGTAAACAGCTAATGAGGGAGAAGCTAATCATTAAAGTTCCTATTCCGTTTGTATACCTGTCTTTATCTAAATCAAGTCGTAATCAAGCTGCGTTATTTAGAGCATATGTAAAGGGTTATATCCAAAGAAATGAGACAGGTCTTACTTTTATTAGGATCAGTGGAATGTACGCTCTATGTGAGATTAAAAGGCCGTAACTGACGGTGTTGGAGAGGAGGAAGTTATTTGTCTACTGGATGGGTAAAACTGCATCGAAAAATTTTAGAACACGAATTATGGAATGACGTGACTACTTTTAGACTGTTCACTTTATTAGTTATGAAAGCAAGTCATCAAGATGGCTTCAAAATGAATGGAGTTGTATTAAATAAGGGCCAGTACATAAGATCGTACTCAAAACTATGTGAGGACCTCGCTTATAAAGAAGGAAGAGGGCTAAAAAAGCTGTCTAAAAGTACAATTATGCGTTCAATTAAGAAACTTGTTATGAACAACATCATCACTGTTAGCGAAACGGAACTAGGAACACTATTCACCATTGTGAAATACGAGTCATATCAAGAGTTTTCGAATGATCACGAAACAGAACCCAGAACGGAAGAAGAACCTATCGCAGAACGAAGACGGAACGAAAGCGGTACGAAGTCGGAACTATATCAAGAATTAAAGAATTTAAGAATTAAAGAAGAAGAGGAAAAGAGAGCCTCAGTAGAAAATGATCTAACTCCTTTCCAGCAAATCGAAGAAAAGTACTTATCACGAAAAGGTGGGTTGATGTTAACACCAAAAGATTCAGCTGCCATTGAAAGGATTCTCAAGGAGCGAATCCCACTTGAAGAAATATTGGTGTGGATCGACGAGGTATTTGATCAATATCAACCAAAGCATAGAGCAGATAGTATTAAATCATTTGCATACCTGGAATCAGCGATTCTTGATCGTTGGCATGCTAAACAAAAGCCACCTAATAATGTTTCAGAATTTAAGCGTAAACCACAAAAGCATAGCAATTGGACACCCAAAGGAGTGAAGAAGGATGCAGAGTATGGGGGATACCTTAAAGGCGTTGGAGAAAGCCAATCCACATCTAGCGCAGAAGTTGAAAGACTCGAAGCGCTTGCCCGTGAAAAGGGCCTCTCAGGAAAGATACGAGACACTCACTGTGATTTCTAAACAACATTGCATGTATGGGAAATGCGATGGGGCGGGGTTGATATGGATTATTGATCATGAGGAAAACAAAGAATTTATGGAAGAGTGTCCATGCAAAGAAGTGAAAAAGCTCTCAAATAGGCTTATGAGCGCAAGACTACCAGAAGAGTTCAAAGACGCTTCTCTAAACTCTTTTGATATCAATGTTTACGACAAACCCGAATCCAAAGAGCGAGCAGCCAATGCGAAACGGGTTGCTAAAAATTATATTTTGAAATTTGAAAAGATGCGGGAGCTTGGAAAAGGTTTGTATTTCTTTAGTAAAGAGAAAGGCAGCGGAAAGACAAGGCTTGCTGCTAGTATTCTTCATGCGATAACCAAAACTCATGACACGGTTTATGACAAAGAAACCAAAAAGTACAAACCACTTAAAATCATCTATTCGTCTACAGCTGATTTAATCGGAGAAATAAAAAGCACGTTTGATAGCGAATCGAAAGTGAAGAGTACTGACATTATGGATGCTGTCAAGACAGCTGATCTTGTTGTCCTAGATGATATTGGAGTAGAAAACGTAACTGGTTTTGTTGAAGAAACATTCACTCGTATTCTTGATTACCGACTTCAAAACAAGAAGCCTACAATTCTTACAAGCAATTTAAGTATAGACGAACTTGACACAGTCTATAAAAGTGGTCGGATCAGTAGCAGGATTGAAAAATTGGCTTTCCCTGTGATTATGCCAAATGAAAAGATTCGTAAAAAGATAGCGCAAAAAGAAAATGAAGAACTGCTTTTGGAACTATACGAGTAAAGGGGAAGGGAAGATGTGTAATACCTGCAATGACAAGAAAATCATCATAGGTAAAACGTCATTTATGGCTGGCTACTACCCTTGCCCTGAATGTAACCATACAGGGCGCAAACAGAGCCTAAAACCAATCATCGAGCAATTAAATCAAATGTTAGTCGAAGCCAGAACTATGAAATGAGGAATGAATATGTCAAATATTAATAGCAAACAGCGTCGTGAGAACCTTTTAAGCGAATTAACTCGTATTGGATATTTAGCTAGTTTGGACAAGAACCCTGAAAATTTATCACTCTATGAACTTGAAATGCTTGTCATCTCTTTCAAGAGTCAACGTGGCAATAGGGTGATAACATATAACGCCAGGATGGAGGCATCTGAATGAAGATAGCATTCACCATTTACGCAGAGCCGGTTGCACAGGGAAGACCTCGGGCTACGACTGTAAATGGCATGACAAGGTTGTATGATCCGAAAAAATCAAGAGATTTTAAGTCTTATGTGAAGCTGGCTGCAAGTGATCATCGTCCGGATCAGCTCCTCACAGGACCACTTGAATTGAAGGTGAAAGTCTATAAATCATTATTGAAAAGCTTCAGCAAGAAAAAGGCCGCAGAAGCTGAAAGAGGCGAGCTGAGACCAGCTAAGAAGCCGGATGTTGATAA
>NZ_JAWJBV010000011.1:0-98379 GCF_046536015.1 Bacillus sp. SIMBA_154 | reverse complement strand
GAACACGGAAGTTAAGCTCTTCAGCGCCGATGGTAGTTGGGGGTTTCCCCCTGTGAGAGTAGGACGCCGCCAAGCTTTTCTAAGGATCAGTTCCAGACGGAACTGGTCTTTTTTGTGTTTTTGAGAGGTTTGACACCATATAAATGTGGAAATAATATTGTTAGTTGAGCGATTATCTTGAAAAATCGATCGAAAAAATTTATAGTAAGATTAAAGTCAAATATAGTCAAAGTCAATGGAGGAGGAGGCGGAGTGGCACAAAATATTTCTGATATCATCGAGCAGTATTTGAAGGAAGTCTTGGATCAGAATGGTCGAGAAATATTAGAAATTAAGCGCAATGAGATTGCAGATAAGTTTCAATGCGTACCTTCACAAATTAATTATGTTATCAATACACGCTTTACGAGCGAAAGAGGCTATATCGTTGAAAGTAAGCGTGGTGGCGGTGGCTATATCCGCATCATTAAAGTCAAAATGAATGATGAAGTCGACTTATTGAACCACATTATTTCCCAAATCTATCATCGTTTATCACAGGCTGCATCTGATCATATCATCATGCGTCTTGTAGAAAACAACATTCTATCCGAAAGAGAAGCTAAGATGATGATCAGTGTCATGGACCGTTCTGTTTTGCACATTGATTTACCTGAACGAGATGAACTGCGGGCTCGGATGATGAAAGCGATGTTAAATGCTTTGAAATTAAAGTAAAGCGGGTGAAAAGATTGATTTGTCAAGAATGCAATGAGAGACCAGCCACTTTTCACTTTACAAAAGTTATAAATGGAGAAAAACAAGAAATGCACATATGTGAACAATGTGCAAAAGAAAACAGTGATTCATATGCTATGAGTGGAAACCAAGGTTTCTCGATTCACAACTTATTATCAGGCTTACTGAATATCGATCCTAGCTTTACCACAAGTGCTAACAAAGGGTCATCTATTTTTCAAGAAGCGAGAGAAGTGGATCAATGTCCTAAATGTGGCTTAACCTTTCAGCAGTTCAGAAAAACAGGCCGTTTTGGCTGTGCAGAATGTTACCGTACATTTGATCAGTACCTGAATCCTGTTTTGCGGAAAGTCCATAGTGGAAATACAGCCCATTATGGAAAAGTTCCTAAACGGATTGCCGGCAGTCTGCATGTACGCCGGAAACTTGAGTTGATGCAGCAGGAACTGAAGCAGTTGATTGAACAGGAAGAGTTCGAAAAAGCAGCGGAAGTTCGAGATCAAATTCGTGCATTAGAGCATGAGCAATCTCAGCAGAGGGAGGGAGATTAACGACATGTCGCTCCAGCATTTTATTCAAGACGCTTTAAGTCAATGGATGAAACAAAAAGGACCAGAAAGTGACATTGTTCTAAGCAGTCGTATTCGGCTAGCACGCAATCTAGAGCATGTTCGTTTCCCAACTCAGTTTTCTGAAGAGGAGGCTGAAGCTGTTCTCCAGCAATTCGAGCAGAAGTTTGCAAGCCAGGAAGCGAAGGACGTTGGAAACTTTGTTCTGATTCGAATGAATGAAACACAGCCTTTAGCAAAGAGAGTACTTGTTGAAAAGCATTTGATTAGCCCCAACTTGGCAGAATCAAGATTTGGCGGCTGCTTGCTTTCTGAAAACGAGGAAATCAGTGTCATGCTAAATGAAGAAGACCATATTCGTATCCAATGCCTGTTCCCAGGTTTTCAGCTGGCCAATGCACTTAAAGTGGCTAATCAGGTAGACGACTGGATTGAAGAGCAAGTAGATTATGCGTTTTCTGAAAAGCGAGGATACTTAACAAGCTGTCCGACCAATGTAGGTACAGGTATAAGGGCTTCGGTCATGATGCACTTACCAGCATTAGCTCTCACAAGACAAATGAATCGGATTATTCCTGCAATTAATCAATTAGGTCTTGTCGTCAGAGGAATTTATGGTGAGGGTAGCGAAGCAATAGGAAACATCTTTCAAATCTCAAATCAAATGACACTTGGTCAATCAGAAGAAGATATTGTGGATGATTTGAATAGTGTGACCGCTCAGCTTATTGAACAAGAGCGATCTGCACGAAAAGCCTTATATCAAACATCTAAAATTGAACTTGAGGACAGAGTGTACCGTTCCTTAGGGATATTGGCCAATTGTCGTATGATTGAATCAAAAGAAACGGCAAAGTGTCTGTCTGATGTGCGGCTTGGAATTGATTTAGGTATCATTAAGGGGCTTTCAAGTAATATACTGAATGAACTCATGATTTTGACACAGCCTGGCTTCCTTCAACAATATTCAGGAGGAGCCTTGGAGCCAAATGAACGAGATATAAAACGAGCAGCGATTATTAGAGAAAGGCTGCGCTTAGAAATGCATAGGAATGGACAGGAGGATGAAACGATATGATGTTTGGAAGATTCACTGAAAGAGCTCAAAAGGTATTAGCACTTGCACAAGAAGAAGCCATTCGCCTAGGCCATAAGAACATTGGAACAGAACACATTTTACTTGGTCTTGTACGTGAAGGTGAGGGTATCGCCGCAAAAGCGTTAGAAGCACTGGGCCTTGTTTCAGATAAAATCCAAAAAGAAGTCGAAAGCTTGATTGGAAGAGGGCAAGAGGTGTCTCAAGCTATTCCTCATTATACGCCTAGAGCGAAGAAGGTCACGGAGCTTTCTATGGATGAAGCAAGAAAGCTAGGTCATTCCTATGTAGGGACAGAACATATTCTTTTAGGTCTTATTCGTGAGGGTGAGGGTGTAGCTGCCCGTGTCTTAAATAACCTCGGAGTGAGCTTAAATAAAGCACGTCAGCAAGTGTTGCAGCTGCTTGGCAGCAATGAAACTGGTGCATCAGCGGCAGGATCGAATAGCAATGCAAATACACCAACATTAGATAGCTTGGCAAGAGACTTAACGGCTATTGCGAAAGAGGACAGCTTGGACCCTGTCATTGGCCGAAGTAAAGAAATTCAGCGTGTCATTGAGGTACTAAGCAGAAGAACAAAGAATAACCCTGTTCTGATTGGTGAGCCTGGTGTTGGTAAAACCGCGATCGCAGAAGGTCTTGCACAGCAAATTATTCATAACGAAGTGCCTGAAATCCTGCGTGATAAACGAGTGATGACACTTGATATGGGAACCGTTGTAGCGGGAACGAAATATCGTGGTGAATTCGAGGATCGTTTGAAAAAAGTCATGGACGAAATTCGTCAGGCTGGAAATATCATTCTCTTCATTGATGAGCTTCATACACTGATTGGTGCAGGTGGAGCAGAGGGTGCGATTGATGCGTCTAATATTCTGAAACCATCCCTGGCACGTGGTGAGCTTCAATGTATCGGGGCTACAACGTTAGATGAGTACCGTAAATATATCGAGAAGGATGCAGCACTTGAACGTCGTTTCCAACCAATTCAAGTGGATCAGCCGTCCGTTGATGAAAGTATTCAAATCTTGAGAGGTCTTAGAGATCGTTATGAAGCACATCACCGTGTGTCCATTACAGATGAAGCGATTGAGGCGGCAGTGAAGCTGTCTGACCGTTATATCTCTGATCGTTTCCTTCCAGATAAGGCGATTGATCTAATTGATGAGGCAGGTTCGAAGGTACGCTTACGTTCATTCACGACACCGCCTAACCTAAAGGAACTAGAGCAAAAGCTGGATGAAGTACGTAAGGAAAAGGATGCGGCTGTTCAAAGTCAAGAATTTGAAAAAGCAGCTTCCCTTCGTGACACAGAGCAGCGCTTGCGTGAAAAAGTAGAAGTCACAAAGAAATCGTGGAAAGAAAAGCAGGGACAAGAGAATTCTGAGGTATCTGTAGATGATATCGCAATGGTTGTCTCTAGCTGGACGGGAGTGCCTGTTTCGAAAATTGCTCAAACCGAAACAGATAAGCTTCTGAATATGGAACAATTGCTACATTCTCGCGTGATTGGTCAGGATGAAGCGGTTGTCGCTGTAGCGAAAGCCGTGAGACGTGCGCGCGCTGGTCTAAAAGACCCGAAACGTCCAATTGGCTCCTTTATCTTCTTAGGTCCAACAGGGGTGGGTAAGACTGAGCTTGCGAGAGCACTGGCCGAGTCTATTTTCGGTGATGAAGAAGCGATGATCCGTATTGATATGTCTGAATACATGGAGAAACATTCTACATCAAGACTTGTGGGATCACCTCCAGGCTATGTTGGCTATGATGAAGGTGGCCAGCTGACGGAAAAAGTGAGAAGAAAACCTTATTCTGTTGTGCTTTTAGATGAGATTGAAAAGGCGCATCCTGATGTGTTTAATATCTTACTGCAAGTGTTAGAAGATGGCCGTCTTACTGATTCTAAAGGACGTACAGTTGACTTTAGAAATACTATTTTGATTATGACTTCAAACGTTGGAGCTAGTGAACTGAAGCGCAATAAATATGTTGGCTTTAACGTGCAGGATGAAGGTCAAAATTACAAAGATATGAAAGGCAAAGTAATGGGTGAGTTGAAACGTGCGTTTAGACCGGAATTCATCAACCGTATTGATGAAATCATTGTCTTCCACTCGCTTGAAAAGAAACATCTAAAAGAGATTGTGTCTCTCATGTCTGATCAATTAACAAAACGGTTAAAAGAGCAAGACCTGTCAATTGAACTGACAGAAGCAGCAAAAGCGAAGATTGCCGACGAAGGCGTAGACCTTGAGTATGGTGCTCGTCCGTTAAGAAGAGCGATTCAAAAGCACGTTGAGGATCGACTTTCTGAGGAATTGCTGAGAGGTAATATTGAAAAGGGTCAACATATCGTATTAGATGTGGAAGATGGAGAAATTGTCGTAAAAGCAACGGCTGCTACGAACTAATATAGTAAGAAAAAAGTGTGAGGCATACCAGTCAGATGTATGCCTCCCTTTACTTATTTTCTGATCAGTATAAGGAGTTGTATTCTTCAATCTATGGCTAAGACAAAATCAAAATTTATATGCCAATCGTGCGGTTATGAGTCAGCCAAATGGATGGGGAAATGTCCTGGCTGCGGCACGTGGAACAGTATGACAGAAGAGGTCGTTCGCAAAGAGCCGGCAAACCGTCGAAGTGCTTTTAATCATTCTGTTCAAACCATTCAAAAACCTTCACCTATTTCTGCAATTGAAACATCCGAAGAACCCCGAATTAAAACGAATTTAGAAGAATTTAACCGAGTATTAGGAAGTGGAATTGTCAAAGGCTCTCTCGTTCTCATTGGCGGAGACCCTGGGATTGGGAAGTCCACATTATTACTACAAGTATCAGCACAGCTCTCAGACCAAAATCAGAATGTGTTATACATATCTGGTGAGGAGTCCATTAAACAAACGAAGCTAAGAGCGGATCGCCTCGGCATTGATAGCACCTCTTTACATGTTTTGGCTGAAACCGATATGGAGTATATAACGTCTTCTATACAAGAGATGAAACCCGCTTTTGTTGTGGTGGATTCGATTCAAACCGTTTATCAAAGCGATATAACGTCAGCTCCTGGATCTGTTTCTCAGGTAAGAGAATGCACAGCGCAGCTGATGAAGATTGCCAAGACGAATGGTATTCCGATTTTTATCGTTGGTCACGTGACCAAAGAAGGCTCGATCGCAGGTCCACGTCTTTTAGAGCATATGGTGGACACGGTTCTTTATTTTGAAGGGGAGCGGCATCATACGTTTCGTATCTTACGAGCAGTGAAAAACCGATTTGGTTCAACGAATGAATTAGGGATTTTTGAAATGAGAGAAGAAGGACTCACGGAAGTATTAAACCCATCAGAAATTTTTTTAGAAGAGCGGTCAGCAGGTGTATCTGGTTCGTGTGTTGTTGCCTCAATGGAAGGAACAAGACCCGTTCTTGTGGAGATACAAGCATTAATTTCGCCGACAAGCTTTGGGAATCCACGTAGAATGGCTACAGGTCTTGATCATAATCGTGTGTCATTGCTAATGGCCGTTTTAGAAAAACGTGTAGGGCTGCTGCTGCAAAACCAAGATGCGTATTTAAAGGTCGCAGGCGGTGTGAAGCTTGACGAACCAGCGATTGACTTGGCCATTGCCGTCAGTATTGCATCAAGCTTTAAAGACGCAGCGCCGCAACCAGCGGATTGCTTTATAGGAGAAGTTGGTCTGACGGGAGAAGTCAGAAGAGTATCAAGAATTGAACAGCGTGTGCAGGAAGCTGCTAAACTAGGATTTAAGCGAATGTTTATTCCTCAGGCGAATATAGATGGATGGAAAAAGCCGAGAGGGATTGAGCTAGTCGGTGTAGAAAATGTAGCGGAGGCACTTCGTATTTCACTAGGGGGATCATAGAAATGGAAAAAGAGAAAAAAGGAGCGAGAGAAGTTGATCTCTTAGATATCGTACAGTTTGTGGCACCAGGGACACCTTTGCGGGTAGGGATTGAAAATGTCCTGAGAGCCAATACTGGCGGGCTCATTGTTGTTGGTTATAACGACAAAGTAAAAAGTGTGGTGGATGGAGGATTTCACATTAATTCTGCCTTCTCCCCAGCACACTTATATGAATTGGCTAAGATGGATGGGGCCATTATTTTAAGCGATTCTGGTCAAAAAATCTTGTATGCGAATACACAGCTGATGCCAGATGCAACGATTCATTCATCAGAAACAGGCATGAGACACCGAACGGCTGAACGTGTAGCCAAGCAGACAGGCTGCTTAATCATTGCTATTTCTGAACGGAGAAACGTCATTACTTTATACCAAGGAAATCGTCGTTACACGTTGAAAGATATCGGCTTTATTTTAACAAAGGCCAATCAAGCCATTCAAACACTAGAGAAATATAAAACCATTTTAGATCACGCCATTTCAGCGTTAAGCGCCCTAGAATTTGAAGAGCTTGTCACCTTTGGTGATGTACTATCCGTGCTGCATCGCTACGAAATGGTGCTTAGAATCAAAAATGAAATTAATATGTATATCAAAGAGCTCGGAACAGAAGGACACTTGATCCGTCTTCAAGTCAATGAACTGATTACAGATATGGAGCAGGAAGCGGCTTTATTTATTAAAGATTACGTGAAAGAAAAGATTAAAGATCCATATACTTTGCTTAAACAACTCCAAGATATGTCTAGCTTTGAGCTTTTAGATGATTCCATTCTGTACAAGTTACTTGGATATCCAGCTTCTACAAATGTTGACGATTATGTGTACACAAGAGGGTTCAGATTACTTCACAAAATCCCTAGACTGCCAATGCCTATTGTCGAAAATGTGGTCGAAGCGTTTGGTGTGTTAGATCGAATTATGGAAGCGGATGTACAAGAATTGGATGAAGTAGAAGGAATTGGAGAAGTAAGGGCGAAAAAGATAAAAAAAGGATTAAAAAGGTTACAAGAAAAACATTATATTGACCGTCAGCTGTAGTAGAGAAATTTTCCTCAATTACGGTTAAAAATGGATGAATATGGGTATATTAATGATGCTTTTTGTTTTCTATTGATCATGATAGAAAACTTAAACATATATCAATGTTAGATGAAGGTGGATTGACAGATGAAAAATAAAGGAGGTGAAGGTATGTTAAAAAGAATCGTTCAGGCGTTTTTTATCATTTTTGGTGCAGTTGTGGGGATTTTTATCATTCCAGAGTTATTTCTGCTGTTAAATGTAAAGGACATACCTCTCATAACAAATGCTTACTCTTCAGCACTAATAGGAGCCGCTGTGTTCTTTATCATCGGCCAATGGTGCACAGGCTATGTTGTTAATTGGGTGAAATGGATCGAGGATTCTCTATTAAAGGCGCCTCTTCCTGATCTTATATCTGGAAGTTTCGGTTTAGTATTTGGACTTATTCTAGCATATCTTATTGTAAACGTGATCCCGCTAAACAATATCCCATATCATATTTTTGGTACCATTATTCCGATTTTTCTGGCTTTCTTTTTAGGATACCTTGGATTTCAGGTAGGGTTTAAGAAGAAGGATGAAATGATGGGGCTGTTCTCTCGATCTGCAAAGGTCAGCAAGAAAAAAGGTGCAGCTGATGATGAACCTGAAATAGAAGATAAAAAGCTGAAAATTTTAGACACAAGTGTTATCATTGATGGAAGAATCGCAGATATTTGTCAAACTGGATTTTTAGAAGGAATTATGGTCATTCCTCAATTTGTTCTGGAGGAATTACAGCATATTGCAGACTCTTCTGATGTATTAAAGAGAAATAGAGGCCGAAGAGGTCTTGATATTTTAAATCGTATCCAAAGAGAATTGGACATCAAAGTTGAAATTTACGAAGGTGACTTCGAAGACATTCAAGAGGTTGATAGCAAGCTTGTGAAGCTCGCTAAATTAACTTCAGGTGTTGTTGTGACAAATGATTTTAATTTAAATAAAGTATGCGAACTTCAAAAAGTAGCAGTGTTAAACATCAATGATCTAGCCAATGCGGTCAAACCTGTTGTACTGCCTGGGGAAGAAATGAAGGTACAGGTCATTAAAGATGGGAAAGAGCATAACCAAGGTGTTGCCTACTTAGATGACGGTACGATGATAGTGGTCGAAGAAGGACGCAACTACATTGGAAAAGACATTGATGTGCTTGTCACAAGTGTGCTGCAGACTGCTGCCGGAAGAATGATTTTTGCAAAGCCAAAACTTCTGGAGAAGGCGCTCTAAAGGGAGAACGAACATGTATTATGAAGTAGTTATTCCGGCTGCGGGGCAGGGGAAACGAATGAAGGCCGGCCGCAATAAGCTTTTTATTGAATTGAAAAGAATGCCGGTTATCATTCACACACTAAAGGTGTTTGACGCCCATTCACAATGCAAACGCATGATCTTAGCGATCAATGAAGAGGAGCGTCGTGACTTTGAAAGGCTACTAAAGGTACACGCTTTTCAAACGCCTGTTTCACTTGTCACTGGCGGTGAAGAACGTCAGCAAAGTGTATATGAAGGATTGAAGGCTGTAAAAGATGCGGACATCGTGCTTGTTCATGATGGAGCAAGGCCTTTTATTAAGCATACACAGATTGACTTGCTCGTTAAAGCGGCGATTGAAAAAGGCTCCGCAGTCGTAGCGGTACCAGTGAAAGACACAATCAAACGCGTTCAAGCAGGCAAAGTGGAGCAAACCATTGAACGTCAGAGCTTGTGGGCAGTCCAGACCCCACAAGCTTTTCGTCATTCTATTTTAAAAGAGGCGCATGAATATGCGGAGCGGACAGGCTTCCTTGGAACAGACGACGCCAGCCTTGTGGAACAATTACATGGTGAGAGTGTTTATATTGTCCAGGGAGACTATACCAATATTAAACTGACAACACCAGATGATTTACTGGTTGCCAAGGCAATTATGGATGCGGAAAGAGGGTACTAGATCATGTTGAGAATAGGACAAGGCTTTGATGTACATCAATTAACAGAGGGAAGACCTCTTATTATCGGCGGGGTTACCATTCCCTATGAAAAGGGCCTGCTTGGGCATTCAGATGCTGACGTACTGCTTCACACGGTGGCAGATGCCTGTCTAGGTGCGATTGGTGAAGGAGATATCGGCAGACATTTCCCAGACACTGATCCCGAATTTAAGGATGCAGATTCTTTTCAATTACTTCAGCATGTGTGGGCACTTGTGAAAGAAAAAGGCTATACACTTGTGAATATTGACTGCACCATCATGGCGCAAAAGCCAAAAATGGCACCTTACATTCAACCGATGTGCGAGAAAATCGCAGAAGCGCTTGAGGCAGATGTCACACAGGTAAATGTCAAAGCAACAACGACAGAGAAACTCGGATTTACAGGTAGAGGCGAAGGAATTGCTTCTCAGGCGACAGTGCTTCTTCAGAAAAAGTAAAATCCATTTTGATGAGAATGGTATTTGATGATAAAATACGTTTATAAAAAAATGGTGTCAGACAACATGATGCAGATGAAAGGAAGTTAAACTCATGGGAAATGAAGTGCGTGTTCGTTATGCACCGAGTCCAACTGGTCATTTACATATTGGGAATGCTAGAACGGCTCTTTTCAACTATTTGTTCGCACGCAGCCAAGGCGGCAAATTTATTATTCGAATCGAAGATACGGATCAAAAGCGTAATGTAGAAGGCGGAGAAGAAAGCCAGCTTCGTCATTTGCAGTGGCTCGGCATTGATTGGGACGAGAGTATTGATAAAGATGGCGGCTACGGTCCTTACAGACAATCAGAGCGTAATGATATTTACAAAAAATATTATGACGAGCTGCTAGAAAAGGACTTGGCTTATAAGTGCTATTGTACGGCTGAAGAATTAGAAGAAGAACGAGAAGCACAAATCGCCCGCAGTGAAATGCCTCGATATTCTGGTAAATGCAGTAATTTATCAAAAGAAGAAGAGGACAAGCTCATTGCTGAAGGAAGAGAGCCAAGTATTCGCTTCCGTGTACCAAAGGGAGAAATCATCAAATTTGACGACATGGTCAAAGGTGATATTTCGTTTGAAACAGACGGCATCGGTGACTTTGTCATTGTGAAGAAAGATGGTACACCAACTTATAACTTCGCTGTAGCAGTGGATGATCATTTGATGAAAATGACTCACATTCTTCGCGGAGAGGACCACATTTCGAATACACCTAAACAAATCATGGTCTTCAATGCATTTGGCTGGGATGTTCCGCTGTTCGGACATATGACGTTGATTGTGAACGAGAACCGTAAGAAATTAAGTAAGCGAGATGAATCGATTATTCAATTCATTGAGCAATATAAGAACCTGGGCTATTTACCAGAAGCCCTGTTTAACTTCATTGCATTACTTGGATGGTCTCCAGTTGGCGAAGAAGAACTATTTACAAAAGAGCAATTCATCGATATTTTCGATGTAAACCGACTTTCTAAGTCACCAGCTCTATTCGATATGCATAAACTAAAATGGGTGAATAACCAATACGTGAAAGCACTTGATCTTGATCAAGTCGTTGCATTAACACTTCCACATCTTCAAAAGGCTGGCAAGGTAAGCGAACAGCTGACGGAAGAAGAAAACACGTGGGTACGCAAACTCATTTCTCTATATCACGAACAATTGAGCTACGGAGCAGAAATTGTTGAGTTAACAGAGTGGTTCTTTAAGGAGCAAATTGAGTATAATCAAGAGGCGAGAGAAGTTCTAGCAGAAGAGCAAGTACCAGAAGTCATGGACTCTTTTGCAGGTCAGCTAGAACGTCTTGAGTCTTTCACACCTGATGAAATCAAGGCTGCCATTAAAGCGGTACAAAAAGAAACAGGGCATAAAGGCAAGAAACTATTCATGCCAATTCGTGTGGCTGTCACAGGACAAACTCATGGTCCAGAACTTCCGCAAAGTATTGAGCTACTAGGTAAAGAAACGGTATTAAACCGCATTAAACAAATATAAGGAAAATCGTTGCGAGGGAGAAGTACAATGTTTTCGTCCATCACAGAAAGAGTCTTCACCGGCTGAAAGAGACTTATGGGCAGACGTTGGAAATGCACCCTCAAGACCCTTGAGGAACACGTACGTTAGTATGCAAGGGCGGTACCCTCCGTTACGGGATTAAGTTGAGAAAGCTTGCAAGATAAGGAGCTTTCTAAACAGAGTGGAACCGCGTTTTCAAAACGTCTCTGTCGTTTGGCAGAGGCGTTTTTTATTTGTCCAAAAAAAGAGAGCAAGTCCTAAGAGAGATTGATGGGGAAGAACGGGGGGAGCATGTGTTTTTCAAAATGCTGAAAGAAGATATTGATACTGTGTTTGATCAAGATCCTGCTGCTAGAAGCTATATTGAAGTAGTGCTAACCTATTCAGGGCTTCATGCGATTTGGGCTCATCGTATCGCGCACGCATTTTATAAACGTAAGCTGTATTTTCTTGCGCGGATCATTTCTCAGGTCAGCCGGTTTTTCACAGGGGTTGAAATTCACCCAGCGGCAACCATTGGCAGACGTTTCTTCATTGATCACGGCATGGGTGTCGTGATTGGGGAAACATGTGAAATTGGAGACAACGTCACTGTTTTCCAAGGCGTGACATTAGGGGGAACAGGGAAAGAAAAGGGAAAGCGGCATCCGACCATTTTAGACGATGCCCTCATTGCGACGGGTGCAAAGGTGCTCGGTTCCATTACAGTTGGAAAAGGATCCAAGATTGGTGCAGGGTCTGTTGTGTTAAAGGACGTCCCAGATCATTCCACTGTTGTAGGTATACCTGGGCGCGTGGTCGTTCAAAATGGAAAGAAAATCAATCGTGATCTCAACCATCAAGATTTGCCAGATCCAGTTTCCGATCGTTTTAAAGAATTGGAACGAGAAATGGAAAAGCTAAAACGTGAGCTGGCTTCATTGAGCAGAAAGGAAGAACAATCATGACAATCAATATTTTTAATACATTGACACGTAAGAAGGAAGAATTTGTCCCGCTTGAACCAGGAAAGGTCAAGATGTATGTGTGCGGACCAACCGTTTATAACTACATTCATATCGGGAATGCACGACCGGCGATTGTATACGACACTGTACGTAAGTATTTAGAATACAGCGGCTATGATGTGAACTTTGTCTCAAACTTTACAGATGTGGATGATAAACTCATCAAAGCAGCCAATGAGCTCGGGGAAGATGTCCCGACCATTGCTGATCGGTTTATCCAAGCCTACTTCGAAGACGTCAGTGCACTAGGCTGCAAAAAAGCAGACCTTCACCCGCGAGTAACAGAAAATATGGATGACATCATTGCGTTTATCGCCACATTGATTGAAAAAGGCTACGCCTATGAAGCGGATGGCGACGTGTATTACAGCACGCGTTCATTTGAAGGCTACGGAAAGCTTTCTCATCAATCGATTGATGAACTGAAGACAGGTGCTCGTATTCGAGTAGGTGAAAAGAAAAGAGATGCACTGGACTTTGCTTTATGGAAGGCTGCAAAGGATCAGGAAATCTCATGGGATAGCCCGTGGGGCGAAGGACGCCCAGGCTGGCACATCGAATGCTCGGCCATGGTCAAAAAATATTTAGGTGATACGATCGACATTCATGCTGGCGGACAGGATTTAACGTTCCCTCACCATGAGAATGAGATCGCCCAATCTGAGGCTTTGACGGGGAAACCTTTTGCGAAGTATTGGATGCATAACGGGTATATTAATATTGAGAATGAAAAAATGTCAAAATCACTTGGCAACTTTGTGCTGGTGCATGACATTATTAAAGAACAAGATCCAGATGTACTTCGATTCTTTATGTTATCTGTTCATTACCGTCACCCTATTAATTACTCAATTGATTTATTGGACAGTACAAAGAGTGCTTTTAACAGACTCAAAACATCGTATGCCAATTTACATCATCGCCTTGAGAGCAGCACCAATATAACAGACAACAATACCGAATGGCTGGCGAAGATTGAAGAGCAGCGTGCGACATTTATTTCTGAAATGAATGATGACTTCAATACTGCGAATGCCATCTCTGTCTTATTTGAACTAGCGAAGCAGGCGAATTACTATATGGAGAATGATCATACTTCTGAGGAAGTGATCAATGCATTTATCGGCTTGTTCCAAGAAATCACATCTGTTCTTGGCTTCTCATTAGAAGAAAAGCACACACTTGACGAAGAAGTAGAAGCGTTAATTGAGAAACGAAATGAAGCTAGAAGAAATCGTGACTTCGCCCTGTCTGATCAAATTCGTGATCAGTTAAAGAGCATGAATATTGTATTGGAGGACACTCCTCAAGGTACTCGCTGGAAAAGAGGAGAATAGGCATGTTGAATTTTGAAAAGCTGAAAGACGGTAAACAGTTGAACGGACTTGCGCTTGCTTATATGGGTGATGCCATTTTTGAAGTATATGTGAGGCATCACCTCCTCCAAACGGGGGCGACAAAACCAAATGAGCTGCATAAACGAGCAAGCAAGATTGTTTCAGCTAAATCTCAGGCCGCTATTTTATTTACGCTTCAGCAGCAAGGCTTTTTCACTGAGGCGGAAGAAGCGGTGCTGAAAAGAGGAAGAAATGCAAAATCTGGCACAGTGCCTAAAAACACAGACGTTCAAACGTATCGTTATAGTACGGCGCTTGAAGCGCTCATGGGTTATTTATTTATTGAACAGCAGGACGAACGCTTAGAAGAGCTGATTAGTCAGGCGATTGAAATCGGAACGTCAGGGAGGAAGACAAATGAGTCAGCAACATGATTATGTGATTGGGAAAAATGCAGTGATTGAGACACTGAAGTCAGATAGAGAGTTATACAAGCTCTGGATGGCAGAAAACACTGTAAAAGGACAAGCCCAGCAGGTCATTGAACTCGCTAAAAAGCAAAATATCACCATTCAGTATGTTCCGAGGAAAAAGCTTGATCAAATGGTATCAGGTCAGCACCAGGGAATCGTTGCACAAGTAGCGGCATATGAATATGCGGAATTGGACGATCTGTATCAAATCGCTGAAAAACGGAATGAACAGCCATTTTTCCTTATTTTAGATGAAATCGAAGATCCTCATAATTTAGGGTCCATTATGCGTACGGCAGATGCTGTAGGTGCACATGGAATCGTCATTCCGAAAAGGCGAGCAGTCGGCTTGACAACAACCGTTGCCAAGGCATCCACTGGGGCAATCGAGCATATTCCTGTCGCAAAGGTGACCAATCTCTCAAGAGCTCTTGATGAGATGAAAGAAAGAGGAATTTGGGTCGCAGGAACAGATGCGTCTGCTAAGCAGGATTACAGACAATTTGATGGAACAATGCCTCTAGCTCTTGTGATCGGCAGTGAAGGAAAAGGAATCGGTCGATTGATCAAGGAAAAATGTGATTTCCTGATTAAACTGCCAATGGCCGGGAAGGTCACTTCATTAAATGCATCAGTTGCCGCTAGTCTATTGATGTATGAAGTGTATCGAAAACGTTATCCGTTAGGAGAATAGAGATGGACATCCTCTTAGTCGATGGATACAACATGATAGGTGCATGGCCTCGTTTGCAGCACTTAAAGGAAAACAGCTTTGAAGAAGCCAGAGACGTACTGATTCAAAATTTAGCAGAATATCAAGCATACACAGGGTATCGAGTCATTGTTGTATTCGATGCCCATATGGTCAAAGGAATCGAGAAAAAGCGGACAAACCACCGAGTAGAGGTCATCTTTACAAGAGAGAATGAAACGGCTGATGAGCGGATTGAAAAGCTGGCGCAGGATTTGAATAATATTCGGACGCAAATACATGTGGCGACCTCTGATTTTACGGAACAGTGGGCGATCTTTGGGCAAGGTGCTCTTCGCAAGTCGGCTAGAGAGCTTTTAAGAGAGATTGAAGTGATTGAACGAAAGATTGAAACACGGGTCAAAAAGATTACTTCTAATAAACCAGCATCCAAAATTGAATTGTCAGAAGATGTATTGAAAACGTTTGAAAAATGGCGGCGTGGGAATTTGGAATAGCTTGACGATATTTCAACCATTAATGTATAATATTTCTATCTAGGTGCGGTCGGGGGGATCGAAGTGAATCTAAACAACAGCAAGGGTAAGTCCATCAGAGAGCAATTTTGCCAGTTGGAAGATGAACAAGTCATTGAAAGGGTTCATGTCGGAGATAGTGATGCGCTAGATTATTTAATTACGAAATACCGCAATTTTGTACGTGCGAAAGCAAGATCTTATTTCTTGATTGGAGCGGATCGAGAGGACATTGTCCAAGAGGGAATGATCGGACTTTATAAGTCTATCCGCGATTTCAGAGAGGACAAGCTTACTTCATTTAAGGCTTTTGCAGAATTATGTATTACCCGCCAAATTATCACCGCAATTAAAACAGCTACTCGCCAAAAACATATCCCGTTAAATTCCTATGTATCATTAGACAAGCCGATATACGATGAAGAATCGGACAGAACATTGTTGGATGTCATTTCCGGTGCTAAAGCGCTTAACCCAGAAGATCTAATCATTAGCAAAGAAGAATTTGATGATATTGAAATGAAAATGGGTGAACTATTAAGCGAGCTGGAAAGAAAGGTACTTGTGCTTTATCTTGATGGCAGATCCTATCAGGAGATTTCTGAAGATTTAAACCGTCATGTGAAATCAATTGATAACGCACTCCAAAGAGTAAAGAGAAAATTAGAGAAATATTTAGAGCTGCGCGAGATCAGTCTCTAGTCAAACCTATATTGACAGCTTTTTCGACACTGTGATAAGGTACTAAGGAAATGATGTCGAGAAAATAGGTGTAAATATGAGGAAAAAAATCACTCTAGCCTGTAAAGACTGCGGAAGCCGCAATTATACGACAATGAAAAGTGTTGCTTCAGCAGCTGAAAGATTAGAAGTTAAGAAATATTGCAAGAATTGTAATTCACATAAAACACATTTAGAAACGAAGTAAGATTTGCGTTCTTTAATCTGTGGAGGTCTTTTACATGCGTATTATCAGTTTCTTAAAAAGTGTCGGAAAAGAAATGAAAAAGGTCAGCTGGCCAAAGAAAAACGAAATGGTCCGCTACACAATCACTGTTATTTTAACAGTCGTCTTCTTTGCAATCTTTTTCTCTTTTCTTGATATAGGAATCTCACAATTAATCGAATTAATTCATTAATACTTGAATAATGGTCTGCTGAACGTGCTATAATAGATCATAATATGACTTGCCAAAAAACCCGTTTTACGGGTTTTTTCAATTGCTTGAAAATATTTACCGGTACTCGATATTCGTCAAATAGACATTATGAAATGTGGGGAGGGAAGGACTGAATAGTCCTGATCTAAAATGGAAAAGAATTGGTATGTTGTGCATACGTACTCTGGTTATGAAAACAAAGTAAAAGCGAACTTGGAAAAGCGTGTTGAATCAATGGGCATGCAGGATAAAATCTTCCGTGTAGTCGTACCAGAGGAAGAAGAAACTGATTTTAAAAACGGTAAGAAAAAAGTGGTCAAAAAGAAAGTATTCCCTGGCTATGTACTAGTGGAAATCGTCATGACTGACGATTCTTGGTATGTTGTTCGTAATACACCGGGTGTGACAGGATTCGTTGGATCAGCTGGGTCAGGCTCAAAGCCGACAGCGCTATTACCAGGCGAAGCTGAAACCATTCTGAAGAGAATGGGTCTTGAAGAGCGCAAAACAGAAATCGACTTTGAGCTGAAAGAAACAGTCAAGGTCATCGATGGACCATTTGCTAACTTCACAGGATCTATCGAAGAGATTGATTACGATAAAAGCAAAGTCAAAGTATTCGTTAATATGTTTGGTAGAGAAACACCTGTTGAACTTGAGTTCACGCAGATCGATAAATTGTAATTCAAAAGAGCTTGAAATGAGTGTATAGAAGTGGTAATATAGCAAAGGTACGTCTTGAGTTCACTCAAGATCGCTAGCTAGTTATTTCGTCATTCATATAAAGAATGAAGTTGTTGAGTGGGAGGGGGATTCCCCTATTACCACATCACGGACTTTAAGGAGGTGTGTCTCGTGGCTAAAAAAGTAGTAAAAGTTGTTAAATTGCAAATTCCTGCTGGAAAAGCTAACCCAGCTCCACCAGTTGGACCTGCACTAGGTCAAGCCGGTGTTAATATCATGGGATTCTGTAAGGAGTTTAATGCTCGTACAGCTGACCAAGCTGGTCTTATCATTCCTGTTGAAATTTCGGTTTTTGAAGACCGTTCATTTACATTTATTACTAAAACTCCACCTGCTGCAGTATTACTTAAAAAAGCAGCTGGTATTGAGTCTGGTTCTGGTGAACCTAACCGTAATAAAGTGGCAACTGTTAAGCGTGATAAAGTACGCGAAATCGCGGAAACAAAAATGCCTGACTTAAACGCTGCCAGCGTTGAATCAGCTATGCGCATGGTTGAAGGTACTGCACGCAGTATGGGTATTGTCATCGAAGATTAATTTTTTGTCTTGTTGGGTTGCGAGTTTGGTTTTGACAAGTTCGCAACCCTTATTCGTGGGAGGTTATTCCGCTAAAACCACATAAGGAGGATTTTTATAATGGCTAAAAAAGGTAAAAAGTATGTAGAAGCTGCTAAGCTAATCGAACGTACTAAAGCGTATGATGTAGCTGAAGCTGTTTCTCTTACAAAAAAAGCAAATACAGCGAAATTTGATGCGACTGTAGAAGTTGCTTTTCGTTTGGGCGTAGACCCTCGTAAAAACGATCAACAAATCCGCGGTGCAGTTGTACTTCCTAACGGAACTGGTAAAACTCAACGCGTTCTTGTGTTCGCTAAAGGCGAAAAAGCAAAAGAAGCAGAAGCTGCTGGAGCAGACTACGTTGGAGATTCTGATTACATCACAAAAATCCAACAAGGTTGGTTCGATTTCGATGTAATCGTTGCGACACCTGACATGATGGGTGAAGTTGGTAAGATCGGTCGTGTACTTGGACCAAAAGGTCTTATGCCAAACCCTAAAACAGGAACTGTTACATTCGAAGTAGAAAAAGCAATCAATGAAATCAAAGCTGGTAAAGTAGAATACCGCGTTGATAAAGCTGGTAACATCCACGCGCCAATCGGAAAGGTTTCTTTCGAGGACGAAAAGCTTGTTGAGAACTTTGCAACAATCTATGACACAATCCTTAAAGCAAAACCTGCAGCGGCTAAAGGTGTATACGTGAAAAACGTTTCTGTTACATCTACTATGGGCCCTGGCGTGAAAGTGGATCCATCTTCTTTCTCTGCAAAATAATTCTTGACTTATCACAACCGTTTTGATAATATCAAAATGTTGTAAAATAGAATAATGTCCATTTATACCGTAGACAGCAGGGGCCTTATGGCTTAATTAACCCGCCGAGGTGTATATGTCACAGTCTTACGTTAACGTATGCTTGTATATACAGCCTCCATGTCTTAATGGAGGCTTTTTATATGGAGAACCGTTCGTTAGGAACGTGATGGCCTGATCGGTATAAGTGTTACACAAAGAATGTACAGGAGGTGTAACCATGAGCAATGCAATCGATACTAAAAAAGTAGTCGTTGATGAAATTACTTCTAAATTTAAAGACAGTATGTCTACTGTAATTGTAGATTACCGTGGTCTTTCAGTTTCTGAAGTGACTGAACTTCGTAAGCAACTTCGTGATGCTGGCGTAGAATTCAAAGTTTACAAAAACACTTTGACTCGCCGTGCAGTTGAACAAGTTGAACTAACTGGTTTAAACGATTTCTTAACAGGTCCAAACGCTATCGCATTCAGTAACGAAGATGTTATCGCACCTGCGAAAATCATCAACGAATTTGCGAAAAGCCACGAAGCTTTAGAAATCAAAGCTGGTGTCATCGAAGGAAACGTAGCGACTGTAGAAGAAGTGAAGGCTCTTGCGGAACTTCCGTCTCGCGAAGGCTTACTATCTATGTTGCTTAGCGTTCTTCAAGCTCCAGTTCGTAACCTTGCTCTTGCTACTAAAGCAGTTGCAGATCAAAAAGAAGAACAAGGCGCTTAATGCGTACTTTACGTAAAATAACTTTAAATGGAGGAATTACAAATGGCTTTAAATATCGAAGAAATCATTGCTTCAGTTAAAGAAGCAACTGTACTTGAGTTAAACGACTTAGTAAAAGCAATCGAAGAAGAATTTGGCGTAACTGCTGCTGCTCCTGTAGCTGTAGCTGCTGCTGGTGGTGCTGCTGCTGAAGAGAAAACTGATTTTGATCTAGTACTTTCTGGTGCTGGAGACCAAAAAATCAAAGTGATCAAAGTGGTTCGTGAAATTACTGGTCTTGGCTTGAAAGAAGCTAAAGAACTTGTTGACAACACGCCAAAACCACTTAAAGAAGGTATTGCTAAAGAAGAAGCTGAAGAACTTAAAGCTAAGCTTGAAGAAGTTGGCGCTTCTGTAGAAGTTAAGTAATCTTCGCCTAATCTTTTGAGAAAGCTCGCTTTTACTGGCGGGCTTTTTCTTTTCTAATTTCCTGAAACGATTGAACCCAGAGGAGGTCCATTCATCGTGAGTGACCACTATTATACGGAAAAGCCATCAGTGAAAAGCAATAAACAGACATGGGACTTCACCCTGAGAAACCGTACCTTTACTTTTACAAGTGACAGTGGAGTGTTTTCTAAGAAAGAAGTCGACTATGGTTCAAGGCTATTAATTGAAGCTTTTGAAGAACCTGACTTGGATGGCGATGTCTTAGATGTCGGTTGCGGTTATGGACCGATCGGCTTATCGTTAGCAAACGAAATGACGAGACGCACCATTCATATGATTGATGTGAACGAAAGAGCAGTCGAACTTTCAAAGGAAAACGCTAAGCATAATCGCATTGATAATGTCCGCATCTATCAAAGTGATTTGTTCTCGAATGTTCATTCATCAGCTGCTTTTGCCTCTATACTGACCAATCCCCCAATACGGGCAGGGAAGAAAGTTGTACATGCGATCTTTGAAAAAAGTGCTGATCATTTATTGCCAGAAGGTGAGTTGTGGGTGGTTATTCAGAAAAAGCAGGGCGGGCCATCTGCGATTGAAAAATTAGAGCAGCTCTTTGGAGAAGTCGCGGTCGTTATGAAAAAAAAGGGCTACTATATTATCAAAGCTAAAAAAGTTTGACGCAGTTTCCTAGCTGTGTTAACATTATAAAATGCCAATGTGTATATTTTGCTTGATAGGCTTAATAAACAACTATTTTGTATAAATTATGCATACTTGGGAAAACTAATAAAATCGGTATTTGTTTTTGGATGTGGTTTTCTTATTTTAGAAACCCTTTTTTCTTTTGTCTTGTAAAAGTATTTCTTTACTGACATTTGAAAGACAGAAATACTTTTTACACATATAATACGCATGATTTGAGGGGTGAATCAGTTGACAGGTCAACTAGTTCAGTATGGACGACACCGCCAGCGCAGAAGCTACGCACGCATAAGCGAAGTGTTAGAATTACCAAATCTCATTGAAATTCAAACCTCTTCTTATCAGTGGTTTCTTGATGAGGGTCTTAGAGAGATGTTTCAAGATATATCCCCAATTGAGGATTTTACTGGTAACCTTTCTCTTGAATTCATTGATTACAGCCTAGGGGATCCTAAGTATCCTGTAGCAGAATCAAAAGAACGTGATGTAACTTACTCTGCTCCACTAAGAGTAAAAGTTCGTTTAATTAACAAAGAAACTGGAGAAGTAAAAGACCAAGATGTGTTCATGGGTGATTTCCCAATCATGACAGACACAGGTACTTTTATCATTAATGGTGCGGAACGTGTAATCGTTTCTCAATTAGTTCGTTCTCCGAGTGTATATTTCAGTGGTAAAGTAGACAAAAACGGTAAAAAAGGTTTTACTGCGACTGTCATTCCAAACCGTGGCGCATGGTTAGAATACGAAACTGATGCGAAGGATGTAGTCTATGTACGCATCGATCGCACACGTAAGTTGCCGGTTACGGTTCTTTTGCGTGCCCTCGGCTTCAGCTCTGATCAAGAGATTCTTGACCTCATTGGCGAGAATGAATACTTACGCAACACGCTGGAAAAAGACAATACAGAGAATGCGGATAAAGCACTTCTCGAAATCTACGAGCGGCTTCGTCCTGGAGAGCCGCCAACTGTTGAAAATGCGAAAAGCTTGCTAGACTCTCGCTTCTTTGATCCGAAGAGATATGACCTAGCAAATGTTGGACGCTACAAGATTAATAAGAAGCTTCATATTAAAAATAGACTGTTCAATCAAAAATTGGCTGAAACACTAGTTGATCCTGAAACAGGTGAAATTCTAGCAGAAAAAGGTCAAATTTTAGACAGAAGAGTTCTTGATAAAGTTCTTCCATACTTAGAAAACGGCATCGGATTTAGAAAACTTTATCCGAACGGTGGCGTAGTAGAAGATGAAGTAGAACTTCAATCTATTAAGATTTATGCACCAACTGATCAAGAAGGCGAGCAAGTGATCAACGTGATTGGTAATGCATACGTAGAGGAAGCTGTGAAAAATATCACTCCTTCTGACATCATTGCATCGATCAGTTATTTCTTCAACCTGCTTCATGGTGTAGGTGACACAGATGATATCGATCACCTTGGTAACCGTCGTCTTCGTTCTGTAGGTGAACTTCTGCAAAACCAATTCCGCATTGGTTTAAGCAGAATGGAGCGTGTTGTTCGTGAAAGAATGTCGATCCAAGACACAAACACGATCACACCTCAGCAGCTGATTAACATTCGTCCTGTGATCGCTTCTATCAAAGAGTTCTTTGGTAGCTCTCAGCTTTCTCAGTTCATGGATCAAACAAACCCACTTGCTGAATTGACGCACAAACGTCGTCTGTCGGCGCTTGGACCGGGTGGTTTGACACGTGAGCGTGCAGGAATGGAAGTTCGTGACGTTCACTACTCTCACTATGGCCGTATGTGTCCGATTGAAACACCAGAGGGTCCAAACATCGGTTTGATCAACTCTCTATCTTCATTTGCAAAAGTGAACCGCTTCGGATTTATCGAAACACCTTACCGCCGGGTTGACCCTGAAACAGGTAAAGTGACACCGAGAATCGATTACTTAACTGCTGATGAAGAGGATAACTACGTTGTAGCACAAGCGAACGCTATATTAGGTGAAGATGGTTCGTTTATCGATGATAATATCATTGCTCGTTTCAGAGGGGAAAACACAGTTGTTCCTCGAAACCGCGTTGACTACATGGACGTTTCGCCAAAGCAGGTTGTTTCTGCGGCGACAGCATGTATCCCATTCTTAGAAAACGATGACTCTAACCGTGCTCTAATGGGAGCGAACATGCAGCGTCAGGCTGTGCCTTTGATGCAGCCGGAATCACCGATTGTTGGTACAGGTATGGAGTATGTATCAGGGAAAGACTCTGGTGCTGCTGTCATCTGCCGCTACCCAGGTGTTGTAGAACGTGTTGAAGCGAAAAATATTTGGGTTCGTCGCTATGAAGACGTTGACGGACAACAAGTCAAAGGAAACCTAGACAAATACAGCTTGCTGAAATTTGTCCGCTCTAACCAAGGGACTTGCTACAATCAGCGTCCAATCGTAAGTGTTGGAGATGAAGTCGTTAAAGGAGAAATCCTTGCAGACGGTCCTTCTATGGAAAAAGGTGAATTGGCTCTAGGACGTAACGTGATGGTCGGCTTCATGACATGGGACGGTTACAACTACGAGGATGCGATCATTATGAGTGAGCGCCTTGTAAAAGATGACGTCTATACTTCTATCCATATTGAAGAATATGAATCAGAAGCTCGTGATACAAAGCTTGGACCAGAAGAAATCACACGTGATATTCCAAACGTTGGGGAAGATGCTTTACGCAACCTTGACGAGCGCGGTATCATCCGTATTGGTGCAGAAGTAAAAGACGGAGACCTTCTAGTAGGGAAAGTAACGCCTAAAGGTGTAACAGAACTGACAGCTGAAGAACGTCTATTACATGCAATCTTCGGTGAAAAGGCTCGTGAAGTTCGTGATACGTCGCTACGTGTTCCACACGGCGGCGGCGGAATTATCCACGATGTAAAAGTCTTCAACCGTGAAGATGGAGATGAATTACCACCAGGTGTGAACCAGTTAGTCCGCGTATACATCGTTCAGAAACGTAAAATTTCTGAGGGTGACAAAATGGCCGGACGACATGGTAACAAAGGGGTTATCTCTAAAATCCTTCCAGAAGAAGATATGCCGTATCTTCCAGATGGAACGCCGATTGATATCATGTTAAACCCTCTAGGGGTACCATCTCGTATGAACATCGGTCAGGTGCTCGAGCTTCATATGGGTATGGCCGCACGTTACCTTGGCATCCACATTGCGTCACCAGTATTTGATGGTGCTCGTGAGGAAGATGTTTGGGAAACGCTTGAAGAAGCAGGAATGTCCCGTGATGCAAAAACAGTCCTTTATGATGGTCGAACTGGTGAACCATTCGACAACCGTGTATCTGTCGGAATCATGTATATGATCAAACTGGCTCACATGGTTGACGATAAACTTCACGCTCGTTCAACTGGACCATACTCACTTGTTACGCAGCAGCCACTTGGCGGTAAAGCACAGTTTGGCGGTCAGCGTTTCGGAGAGATGGAAGTATGGGCACTGGAAGCTTACGGTGCTGCATACACACTTCAAGAAATCTTAACGGTTAAATCGGATGACGTTGTGGGTCGTGTGAAAACATACGAAGCCATCGTCAAAGGGGATAACGTACCTGAACCAGGTGTCCCTGAATCATTCAAAGTGTTAATCAAAGAACTTCAAAGTTTAGGTATGGATGTCAAAATCCTATCTGGTGATGAAGAAGAGATAGAAATGAGAGATTTAGAAGACGATGAGGAAACGAAGAAAGCAGACGGATTAGCGTTATCTAATGACGAAGATGCTGCAGACCTCGCACCTGTCGATCTTGAACGTGACGCAGTCACAAAAGAATAGCAGAAACGATTAGAGCAAGTGACTAGGGTATAACCCGAAGATTAAAAGGGAGGTAGGCCCCTTGCTAGATGTGAACAATTTTGAGTATATGAACATCGGTCTCGCATCACCTGATAAAATCCGTTCTTGGTCTTTTGGTGAAGTGAAAAAGCCTGAAACGATTAACTATCGTACACTGAAACCTGAAAAAGATGGTCTCTTTTGTGAACGTATCTTCGGACCGCAAAAAGACTGGGAATGTCATTGTGGAAAGTATAAACGTGTTCGTTATAAGGGTGTTGTATGTGACCGTTGTGGTGTAGAAGTAACACGGGCAAAAGTCCGTCGTGAGAGAATGGGGCATATCGAACTGGCTGCCCCAGTTTCCCACATTTGGTATTTCAAAGGTATCCCAAGCCGTATGGGTCTTGTTCTTGATATGTCACCACGTGCGTTAGAAGAAGTGATCTACTTCGCTTCTTACGTCGTGACAGATCCGGGCAACACACCGCTTGAGAAGAAACAACTTCTTTCTGAGAAAGAATTCCGTGCTTATTTAGATAAATACGGTAATACGTTCCAAGCAGCTATGGGTGCTGAAGCAATCAACAAACTTCTTCAAGATATCGATCTTGTAAAAGAAGTGGATACACTGAAAGAAGAGCTGAAAACAGCCCAAGGACAGCGTCGTACACGTGCGATCAAACGCCTTGAAGTGTTAGAAGCCTTCCGTAACTCAGGAAACAAACCGTCTTGGATGATCCTTGATGTACTTCCGGTTATTCCACCAGAATTACGTCCAATGGTTCAGCTTGATGGTGGACGTTTTGCTACTTCTGACTTGAACGACCTTTATCGTCGTGTCATCAACCGTAACAATCGTCTGAAACGTTTATTAGATCTTGGCGCGCCAAGCATCATCGTTCAGAACGAGAAGCGTATGCTTCAAGAAGCTGTCGATGCCTTGATTGATAATGGACGTAGAGGTCGACCAGTAACAGGACCAGGAAATAGACCATTGAAATCTCTTTCTCACATGCTGAAAGGGAAACAAGGGCGTTTCCGTCAAAACTTGCTTGGTAAACGTGTTGACTATTCTGGACGTTCCGTTATCGTCGTAGGACCACATTTGAAAATGTATCAGTGTGGACTTCCGAAAGAAATGGCTCTTGAATTATTCAAACCATTTGTGATGAAGGAGCTTGTTGAAAAAGGATTAGCCCACAACATTAAGAGCGCGAAGCGTAAAATTGAGCGCGTGCAGCCGGAAGTATGGGATGTTTTAGAATCAGTTATTCGCGAGCATCCAGTCTTACTAAACCGTGCACCAACTCTTCACAGACTTGGTATTCAAGCGTTTGAACCTACACTTGTGGAAGGACGCGCAATTCGTCTGCATCCACTTGTATGTACAGCCTACAACGCTGACTTTGACGGTGACCAAATGGCGGTTCACGTACCATTATCTGCCGAAGCTCAAGCTGAGGCTCGTATCTTAATGCTTGCTGCTCAAAACATTTTGAACCCGAAAGATGGAAAACCAGTTGTTACGCCATCTCAGGATATGGTGCTTGGTAACTACTACCTAACACTTGAGCGTAAAGGTGCTATCGGAGAAGGTATGGTCTTCAAAGATACGAATGAAGCCCTTCTAGCTTATCAAAATGGTTATGTGCATCTTCATACACGTGTAGCTGTTGCAGCTAGCTCGTTGAAGAATGTGACATTCACTGATGAACAGCGTTCTAAATTGTTGATTACAACAGTTGGAAAACTGATCTTTAACGAAATCTTACCGGAATCATTCCCATACATGAATGAGCCGACTAAGAGCAATATTGAAGAAAAAACACCTGATCGTTTCTTCCTTGAAAAAGGTGAGGATGTAAAAGCTGCGATCGAGAAACAAGAAATCAATGCGCCGTTCAAAAAAGGTATTTTAGGAAAGATCATTGCGGAAATCTTTAAGAGATTCCACATCACTGAGACTTCTAAAATGCTTGACCGCATGAAAAATCTTGGGTTCAAATATTCTACTAAAGCCGGTATTACCGTTGGTGTATCTGATATCGTCGTATTAGATGATAAGCAGAAAATCCTTGAAGAAGCACAAGCCAAAGTAGATAACGTCTTGAAGCAATTCAGACGTGGTTTGATTACAGAAGAAGAGCGTTATGAGAGAGTGATTTCAATCTGGAGTTCTTCTAAAGATGTCATCCAAGGTAAACTGATGAAGTCCCTTGATGAAGTCAACCCGATCTACATGATGAGTGACTCTGGAGCGCGTGGTAACGCATCTAACTTCACTCAGCTGGCTGGTATGCGTGGTCTGATGGCCAACCCGGCTGGACGTATCATTGAACTTCCGATTAAATCTAGTTTCCGTGAAGGTTTAACCGTATTAGAATACTTTATTTCCACTCACGGAGCGCGTAAAGGTCTTGCCGATACAGCCCTTAAAACAGCTGACTCAGGCTATCTCACGCGTCGCCTCGTTGACGTTGCACAGGATGTCATCATCCGTGAAACAGATTGCGGTACAGACCGTGGAATCTTGGCGAAGTCCATTAAAGAAGGAAATGAAATTATTGAGAAACTTGAAGAACGTCTTATCGGACGTTTTGCAAGAAAACCAATTGTTCATCCTGAAACGGGCGAAGTCATTGTGGGTGAAAACGAGCTAATTGATGAAGATAAAGCACTTGAAGTAGTTGAAGCAGGTATTGAAGAAGTATGGATCCGTTCTGCATTTACATGTAACACGCCTCATGGTGTATGTAAACGATGCTACGGCCGTAACCTTGCAACTGGTACTGACGTCGAAGTTGGTGAAGCAGTTGGAATCATCGCTGCACAATCGATCGGTGAGCCAGGAACACAGCTTACAATGCGTACGTTCCACACCGGTGGGGTAGCAGGAGACGATATCACACAAGGTTTACCTCGTATCCAAGAGCTATTTGAAGCGCGTAATCCGAAAGGGCAAGCGACCATCTCTGAAATTGATGGTGTCGTTGCTGAAATCAACGATGTTCGTGACAAGCAGCAGGAAATTGTGGTTCAAGGCGAAGTTGAAACTCGTTCTTACACAGCTCCTTACAATGCACGTCTGAAAGTTGTTGAAGGTGACAAAGTCACTCGTGGTCAAGTACTGACAGAAGGTTCTATCGATCCGAAAGAGCTTCTAAAAGTGACTGACATGACAGCTGTTCAAGAATATCTGCTTCATGAAGTACAAAAAGTATACCGTATGCAAGGGGTAGAAATCGGAGATAAACACGTAGAGGTAATGGTTCGCCAAATGCTTCGCAAAGTGCGTGTCGCTGATGCAGGGGATACAGATGTATTGCCAGGCACACTTCTTGATGTACATCAATTCACTGAAGCGAACAAAAAAGTTCTATTCGAAGGCAAGCGTCCTGCAACAGGCCGTCCAGTTCTTCTTGGTATTACAAAAGCATCACTTGAAACAGACTCATTCTTGTCTGCTGCATCCTTCCAAGAAACGACTCGTGTCCTAACTGATGCGGCGATCAAAGGAAAACGCGATGAACTGCTTGGCTTGAAAGAGAATGTTATCATTGGTAAACTTGTTCCTGCTGGAACGGGAATGCCAAACTACCGTAAAGTTAAGCCGGTTTCACAAGTGCAGCCGACTGACGACATGGTTCCTGTAGAGTAATCTTTCTCAAAAGATTTCCATAAAAATCATCAAAAAATGGTGAAGGATGTCAAGATAATCTGTCATACGATATTGACATCCTTCTGCCATGATGATAATATAACCAAGGTGCTCAAAATAAAACCTGTTACTTTGGAGGATATTCGATGTCTTATGATAAAGTATCACAGGCTCAGTCCATTATTATTGGTACGAAGCAAACAGTAAAAGCTCTAAAACGAGATTCAGTAAAGGAAATCGTCGTAGCGAAAGATGCTGATCCTGCTTTAACAGCTAGTGTAATGAAACTAGCGCAAGAGAAGGGTGTAGACATTTTAGTGGTAGATTCCATGAAAAAGCTCGGCAAGGCCTGCGGAATTGAAGTTGGGGCAGCAGCTGTTGCCATTATGTTATAACGTACTTGTTTGTTTTTGCATGCTTTAAATGCAAAAGCATTGTTTTTTGCCTTTTGATGAACCACCTGGGTATGTGGGTTATAAAAAAAGTAATGAAGGGAGGAATAACAACATGCCTACAATTAATCAGCTAATACGCAAAGGACGCGTGAGTAAAGTTGAAAACTCAAAGTCTCCTGCACTTAACAAAGGATACAACAGTTTCAAAAAAGAGCACACTAACGTAACATCTCCACAGAAACGCGGGGTTTGTACTCGTGTCGGTACAATGACACCGAAAAAACCAAACTCAGCACTACGTAAATATGCTCGTGTACGTTTGTCTAACCTGATTGAAGTAACAGCTTACATTCCTGGTATCGGTCATAACCTACAAGAGCACAGTGTAGTACTTATCCGTGGCGGACGTGTAAAAGACTTACCGGGTGTACGTTACCACATCGTTCGTGGTGCGCTTGATACTGCCGGAGTTGACGGTCGTATGCAAGGACGTTCTAAATACGGAACAAAACGCCCTAAACAAAGCAAATAATATAAACAAACATAAGGGTTTTTAGAAGTTAATATCAGATCAGTGGAGTCAGGGAACTGACAATGAAATTGAGATGAGAGACAGATAGAAATCCTTTTAAAAGAGAAGGGAGGCTATTCAGATGCCACGTAAAGGTCCTGTAGCAAAAAGAGACGTTTTGCCAGATCCAATTTACAATTCTAAACTTGTATCTCGTTTGATCAACAAAATGATGATCGACGGTAAAAGAGGAAAATCTCAAACAATACTCTACAAGTCATTTGATATCATCAAAGAACGTACTGGTAATGAAGCGATGGAGGTTTTCGAACAAGCCTTGAAAAACATCATGCCAGTTCTTGAAGTGAAAGCACGTCGTGTAGGTGGAGCTAACTACCAAGTACCTGTAGAAGTTCGCCCAGACCGTCGTACGACTTTAGGTCTTCGCTGGTTAGTTAACTACGCTCGTCTTCGTGGAGAAAAAACGATGGAAGAGCGTCTTGCTAACGAAATCCTTGACGCAGCTAACAACACTGGTGCTGCTGTGAAGAAACGTGAAGATACACACAAAATGGCAGAAGCGAACAAAGCATTCGCTCACTACCGCTGGTAGGATTTATACCAAACTAAAAAAACTATTCCCTAATAAGGAAGGAGAAATTACCCAATGGCAAGAGAGTTCTCCTTAGACAAAACTCGTAATATTGGTATCATGGCTCACATCGATGCCGGTAAAACGACAACGACTGAGCGTATCTTGTACTACACTGGTCGTATCCATAAAATTGGTGAAACTCACGAAGGAGCTTCACAAATGGACTGGATGGAGCAGGAGCAAGAACGTGGTATTACAATCACTTCTGCTGCTACTACAGCACAATGGAAAGGTTACCGTGTAAACATCATCGATACACCAGGACACGTAGACTTCACTGTTGAAGTTGAACGTTCTTTACGTGTACTTGATGGTGCGGTAGCTGTTCTTGATGCACAATCAGGTGTAGAGCCACAAACTGAAACAGTTTGGCGCCAAGCAACAACTTACGGAGTACCTCGTATCGTATTCGTTAACAAAATGGATAAAACCGGTGCGGACTTCCTTTACTCTGTAGGTACATTAAGAGATCGTCTTCAAGCAAACGCTCATGCAATTCAATTGCCGATCGGTGCTGAAGACCAATTCGAAGGAATCATCGACCTTGTAGAAAACGTAGCATACTTCTACGAAGATGACCTTGGAACTCGCTCTGATGCAAAAGAAATCCCTGCTGAGTATAAAGACAAAGCTGAAGAGCTTCGCAGCAGCTTAATTGAAGCTGTGGCTGAGCTTGATGAAGAGCTTATGGAAAAATACCTTGAGGGTGAAGAAATTACAATTCCTGAATTGAAAGCTGCAATCCGTAAAGGAACATTGAATGTTGAATTCTATCCAGTTCTTGTTGGATCTGCTTTCAAAAACAAAGGTGTTCAGCTTGTACTTGACGCTGTGCTTGATTACCTTCCTGCACCAACTGATGTTGCTGCAATCAAAGGTACCTTGCCAGATACAAATGAAGAGGTTGTACGTGAGTCTACTGATGACGCACCATTCTCAGCCCTTGCATTTAAAGTTATGACTGACCCTTATGTTGGGAAACTAACTTTCTTCCGCGTATACTCTGGAACACTTGATTCTGGTTCTTACGTGAAGAACTCTTCTAAGAACAAGCGTGAACGTGTTGGACGTATCCTTCAAATGCACGCAAACAGCCGTGAAGAAATCTCTACTGTTTACGCAGGGGATATCGCAGCAGCTGTAGGTCTTAAAGATACATCAACTGGTGACACTCTATGTGACGAGAAAAGCCTTGTTATCCTTGAGTCTATGGATTTCCCAGAGCCAGTTATCGATGTAGCAATCGAGCCTAAATCTAAGGCTGACCAAGATAAAATGGGTATCGCTTTAGCTAAACTAGCTGAAGAGGATCCAACATTCCGTACACAAACAAACACTGAAACTGGTCAAACGATCATCTCTGGTATGGGTGAGCTTCACCTTGATATCATTGTTGACCGTATGAAGCGTGAGTTCAAGGTTGAAGCTAACGTAGGAGCTCCTCAAGTTGCGTACCGTGAAACATTCCGTTCTGGTGCAAAAGTTGAAGGTAAATTCGTACGTCAGTCTGGTGGACGCGGTCAGTTCGGACACGTTTGGATCGAATTCGAACCAAACGAAGAAGGCGCAGGCTTCGAATTCCAAAATGCAATCGTTGGTGGGGTTGTTCCTCGTGAATACATCCCAGCTATTCAAGCAGGTCTTGAAGATTCACTTGAAAATGGTGTATTAGCTGGATTCCCATTAATCGACATCAAAGCTAAATTATTTGATGGATCATACCACGATGTTGACTCTAACGAAATGGCGTTTAAAATTGCTGCGTCTATGGCATTGAAAAATGCTGTCAGCAAATGTAACCCAGTTCTACTTGAGCCAATGATGAAAGTAGAAGTCGTTATCCCTGAAGAATACATGGGAGACATCATGGGTGATATCACATCTCGTCGTGGACGTGTAGAAGGTATGGAAGCACGCGGTAACGCTCAAGTTGTTCGCGCTATGGTTCCACTTTCTGAAATGTTCGGATATGCAACTGCACTCCGTTCTAACACACAAGGACGCGGTACTTTCACTATGCACATGGATCACTATGAAGAAGTGCCTAAGAGCATCAGTGAAGAAATCATCAAAAAAAATAAAGGTGAATAATTGATTTTGCCTTTAAACTAAAGTATAACTACTATTGAAGATCAGAAAGTGAGAGGTAACTCTTCACTTTCTATCACTCTATACCAAATACAATGACCTTTAAGGAGGATTTTTAGAATGGCTAAAGAAAAATTCGACCGTTCCAAATCGCATGCTAACATTGGTACAATTGGACACGTTGACCATGGTAAAACAACTCTAACTGCTGCTATCTCAACAGTTCTTCATAAGAAATCTGGTAAAGGTACAGCTATGGCTTATGATCAAATCGATGGTGCTCCTGAAGAGCGCGAGCGTGGAATCACAATCTCAACTGCACACGTTGAGTATGAAACTGAAACTCGTCACTATGCACACGTAGACTGCCCAGGACACGCTGACTACGTTAAAAACATGATCACTGGTGCTGCTCAAATGGACGGTGCGATCTTAGTAGTATCTGCTGCTGACGGTCCAATGCCACAAACACGTGAGCACATCCTGCTTTCTCGTAACGTAGGTGTACCTTACATCGTTGTATTCCTTAACAAATGTGACATGGTTGACGATGAAGAGTTACTTGAACTTGTTGAAATGGAAGTTCGTGACCTTCTTTCTGACTATGACTTCCCTGGTGACGATGTACCAGTTATCAAAGGTTCTGCTCTTAAAGCTCTTGAAGGAGATGCTGATTACGAAGCAAAAATCTTTGAACTTATGGATGCGGTTGATGAGTACATCCCAACTCCAGAACGTGACACTGAGAAGCCATTCATGATGCCAGTTGAGGACGTATTCTCAATCACTGGTCGTGGAACAGTTGCTACTGGTCGTGTTGAGCGTGGACAAGTTAAAGTCGGTGACGAAGTTGAAATCATCGGTCTTCAAGAAGAAAACGGTAAAACAACTGTTACAGGTGTTGAAATGTTCCGTAAGCTTCTTGACTATGCTGAAGCTGGTGACAACATCGGTGCACTACTTCGTGGTGTATCTCGTGAAGATATCCAACGTGGTCAAGTACTTGCTAAACCAGGTACAATCACTCCACATAGCCGTTTCAAAGCTGAAGTTTATGTACTTTCTAAAGAAGAGGGTGGACGTCATACTCCATTCTTCACTAACTACCGTCCGCAGTTCTACTTCCGTACAACTGACGTAACTGGTATCGTACATCTTCCAGAAGGTACTGAAATGGTTATGCCTGGCGATAACACTGAGATGGAAGTTGAACTTATCTCTACTATCGCTATCGAAGAAGGAACTCGTTTCTCTATCCGTGAGGGTGGACGTACTGTAGGTTCTGGTGTCGTTTCAACTATCATTAAATAATAAACATATAAAAGAGACTCCTTGCAAAAGGGTCTCTTTTTTTGCTTTTCCAGACCAGAACGGCTACTATAAGCTATAGAATCTAAATGGAACCGAGAGGATCACTGGAATGGCGAAGACATATTTGAAGAAATGGTTGATCGGCGGAGTTGACCAATGGATTATGATGAAAGAAAATCACCTGAATAAAACAAAACCCGTTTTTTTATTTTTACACGGTGGGCCCGGCTCAGCTCAAATCAGTTATATCGATTCCTTTCATGAGGAATTAGATCAAGACTTTACAGTCGTCCATTGGGATCAGCGTGGGGCAGGACTTTCCTATCAAAAGAATATTCCCGCTGCTTCGATGACTATTCAGCAATTTGTTGAAGATACGATTGAACTGACCGAAAAGCTTCTTTCGTATTTAGGTCATTCAAAACTGTACATCGCTGGGTACTCATGGGGAGCGCTGATTGCGATACAAGCAGTACATAAACGTCCGGATTTATATCATGCATATTATGGGATTAGTCAGGTCGTGGATGTATTAAAAGAAGATATTGTGTCGTACGAACTTCTTCTGAAGAAATACCATCGCAATCGACTGCTCACTAGCTGCCTGCGATTACTGACACCTCCCCCGTGGAAACGAACCTCTGCTCATGCTTTGTTCTCTCTATATAAAGAGTTCGCAAAAGTAGGGCTCACACATAAGTGGAAGCCGATTTTTCAAATGATGAACGCGTTTCTTCATAGTAAGCATTATCAGCTGAAAGATAAATGGAGATTCCTGAAAGGACAGAAGTTTAGTCAGGACAAGCTATGGAATGAACTGATGAATGAGAGTATTCAATACCGAGTTTCTACTATATTAATACCGTGCTACTTTATCATTGGTGAACATGACATGATTACGCCCGCTGCTGTAACAAAACCATATGTTGATCAATTAACAGCACCGATAAAAGAATGGTTCACCTTTAAAGAATCTGCCCATTCCCCGCATATTGAAGAGCCAGATGAATTTATTCGGATCGTAAGAAAGACTGCTGTACATCATCTTCAGGGAAAGCTTGATTTATAGGCTGAACCCCTGTATAATATGAAAAGTGTGCAAATCATAAATTTATCCGATTTATTATTGCAACACGCAGGCCAATTTGGTACAATAGTGCATGTTGGTCTTTGACTGCGATGAAGTGAGAGGTTGCTGACACACCCGGCCGCTTTGCCATGGCAAGGTGATCAGGTTTTTCTCACGGAGAACTGTCTAACGTAAGTAGGCGAAAAGGAGGGAAAATAATGGCAAAACAAAAAATTCGTATTCGTTTAAAAGCATATGATCATAGAATTCTTGATCAATCTGCTGAGAAGATTGTTGAAACGGCTAAGCGTTCTGGTGCTAGTGTATCTGGTCCGATCCCGCTTCCAACTGAAAAATCAGTTTACACAATCCTTCGTGCGGTTCATAAGTACAAAGATTCTCGTGAGCAATTCGAGATGCGTACTCACAAACGTCTAATCGACATCGTGGATCCAACTCCGCAAACAGTTGATGCACTTATGCGTTTAGATTTACCATCTGGTGTAGATATCGAAATCAAACTTTAATTCAAATAGAAAACACATATTATAGGAGGTGTGACGAATGACCAAAGGAATCTTAGGTAGAAAAATTGGTATGACGCAAGTATTCGCAGAAAACGGTGATCTTATCCCTGTAACTGTTGTTGAGGCTGCTGCTAACGTTGTTCTTCAAAAGAAGACTGCTGATACGGATGGCTATGAAGCAATCCAAATCGGTTTTGATGACAAACGTGAAAAGCTTTCTAACAAACCAGAGAAAGGCCACGTTGCTAAAGCGGAAACTGCTCCTAAGCGCTTCGTAAAAGAATTACGCGGTGTGGAGTTAGATGCGTATGAAGTTGGTCAGGAAGTCAAGGTTGATATTTTTGCAAATGGAGATATCGTAGATGTAACAGGAACATCAAAAGGTAAAGGATTCCAAGGGGCTATCAAGCGCCACGGACAATCACGCGGACCAATGACTCACGGTTCACGTTATCACCGTCGTCCTGGTTCAATGGGACCTGTTGATCCAAACCGCGTATTCAAAGGTAAACTTCTTCCAGGACGTATGGGCGGAGAGCAAATCACTGTCCAAAACCTTGAGATCGTTAAAGTTGATGCAGAACGCAATCTTCTATTGATCAAAGGGAACGTACCAGGAGCTAAAAAATCTCTAGTAACTGTAAAGAGTGCAGTTAAATCTAAATAACTCTCTTAGGAAAGGAGGAAACAAGTCATGCCAAAAGTAGCATTATTTAACCAAAACGGTTCTACTAACGGTGAAATCGAATTAAACGCTTCTGTGTTTGGAATCGAGCCAAACGAAAGCGTAGTATTCGATGCTATTCTTATGCAAAGAGCTTCCTTACGTCAAGGAACTCACAAAGTAAAAACTCGTTCTGAAGTACGTGGCGGAGGTCGTAAGCCTTGGAGACAGAAGGGTACAGGTCGTGCTCGTCAAGGTTCTATCCGTTCACCACAATGGCGCGGAGGCGGTATCGTATTCGGTCCAACACCACGCAGCTATTCTTATAAATTACCTAAAAAAGTTCGCCGCTTGGCTATCAAGTCAGTATTGTCTTCTAAAGTAATCGACAACAACATCATCGTTCTTGAAGATTTGACTCTTGATGCAGTGAAAACGAAAGAATTCGCAGGCATCCTTAAAGGGTTATCTGTTGAGAAGAAAGCGTTGATCGTCACTGCGGATGCAAACGAAACAGTAGCTTTATCTGCTCGTAACATCCCTGGAGTAACAGTTGTTGAAGCTAAAGGTATCAACGTTCTTGACGTTGTCAACCACGACAAACTTCTGATCACTAAAGCAGCGGTTGAAAAAGTAGAGGAGGGACTTGCATAATGAAAGATCCTCGTGATGTTCTAAAGCGCCCTATCATTACTGAACGTTCTGCTGATCTAATGACAGAGAAGAAGTACACGTTCGAAGTTGATGTCAGAGCTAACAAAACAGAAGTGAAAGACGCTGTTGAAGAAATCTTTGGAGTGAAAGTTGAGAAAGTCAACGTTCAAAACTACAAAGGAAAATCTAAACGCGTTGGACGCTACACTGGTATGACTAGCCGTCGCAGAAAAGCGATCGTGAAATTAACTGCTGACAGCAAAGAAATCGAAATTTTTGAAGCGTAAATCTTAAAAAGAAGGAGGGAAATTCAAAATGGCGATTAAAAAGTATAAACCAACCAGTAATGGTCGTCGTGGCATGACTACTTCAGATTTTGCTGAAATCACGACTGACAAACCAGAAAAATCGTTGCTTGCACCGCTACACAAAAAAGGCGGACGTAACAACCAAGGTAGATTGACTGTTCGTCATCAAGGTGGCGGTCATAAACGTCAATACCGTATCATCGACTTTAAGCGTGATAAAGATGGTATACCTGGACGCGTTGCTACAATCGAGTATGATCCAAACCGTTCAGCGAACATCGCTCTTGTAAACTATGCAGATGGTGAGAAACGTTACATTCTTGCTCCAAAAGGAATTCAAGTTGGTACTGAAGTTACTTCTGGACCAGAAGCTGACATCAAACCAGGTAACGCGCTTCCACTTATCAACATCCCAGTTGGTACAGTTGTGCATAACATTGAATTGAAACCAGGTAAAGGTGGACAATTAGTTCGTTCTGCTGGTACTTCTGCTCAAGTTCTTGGTAAAGAAGGTAAATACGTTCTTGTACGTTTGAACTCAGGAGAAGTTCGCATGATTCTTTCTGCTTGCCGTGCGACTATCGGTCAAGTTGGAAACGAGCAACACGAATTAATTAACATCGGTAAAGCTGGACGTTCTCGCTGGAAAGGCGTACGCCCAACAGTTCGTGGTTCTGTAATGAACCCTAACGATCACCCACACGGCGGTGGTGAAGGACGCGCTCCAATCGGACGTAAATCACCAATGTCTCCATGGGGTAAACCGACTCTTGGATTCAAGACTCGTAAGAAAACCAACAAGTCTGATAAATTCATTGTACGTCGTCGTAAAAACAAGTAACGGGGTTGTCTACGGTTCATTTAGGACCGTAGTTCAATCACGAAGGGAGGTTCCACAATGGCTCGCAGCTTAAAAAAAGGACCATTTGTTGATGATCATTTGATGGCTAAAGTCGAGAAATTGAATGAAACTGACAAAAAGCAAGTCGTAAAAACTTGGTCTCGTCGTTCTACAATTTTCCCACAATTCATCGGTCACACAATCGCTGTCTATGACGGACGCAAACATGTACCTGTTTTCATTTCTGAAGATATGGTAGGTCACAAATTGGGCGAATTCGCACCAAGCCGTACTTACAAAGGTCATGCTAGTGACGATAAAAAAACAAGACGCTAATGAGAGGAGGCTTTTAAATGCAAGCTAAAGCTGTCGCAAGAACAGTCCGTATTGCTCCTCGTAAAGCACGTCTAGTAATGGACCTGATCCGAGGTAAGCAAGTAGGAGAAGCAGTTTCTATCTTAAACCTTACACCTAAGGCTGCTTCACCAATTATTGAAAAAGTATTAAAATCTGCTATCGCAAACGCTGAGCACAACTACGAGTTGGACGCTAACAGCCTAGTGATTACTCAAGCATTCGTTGACGAAGGTCCAACACTTAAGAGATTCCGTCCACGTGCTATGGGTCGTGCGAGCGCAATTAACAAACGTACTAGCCACATTACAATCGTTGTATCAGAAAAGAAGGAGGGATAATCCGTGGGTCAAAAGGTAAATCCAGTAGGTCTTCGTATTGGCGTCATTCGTGATTGGGAATCTAAATGGTTCGCAGGTAAAGATTACGCTGACTTCTTACATGAAGACTTGAAAATCCGTGAATTCATCAGCAAGCGTTTGTCTGACGCGTCTGTTTCTAAAGTAGAAATCGAACGTGCTGCAAACCGCGTAAATATCACAATCCACACGGCTAAACCAGGTATGGTAATTGGTAAAGGCGGATCTGAAGTTGAAGCACTTCGTAAAGCTCTTAACAGCCTAACTGGCAAACGTGTACACATCAACATTCTTGAAATCAAGAGAGCAGATCTTGATGCTCAGCTAGTTGCTGAAAACATCGCTCGTCAACTTGAAAATCGTATTTCATTCCGTCGTGCACAAAAACAAACAATCCAACGCACAATGCGTGCTGGAGCACAAGGAATCAAAACAATGGTTTCTGGTCGTCTTGGCGGTGCAGATATTGCTCGTTCTGAATATTACAGTGAAGGTACTGTTCCGTTGCACACACTTCGTGCTGACATTGACTATGCTACTGCTGAAGCTGACACTACTTATGGTAAGCTTGGCGTAAAAGTATGGATCTATCGTGGAGAAGTCCTTCCAACTAAGAAGAATACTGCGGAAGGAGGAAAATAATATGTTATTGCCAAAACGCGTGAAGTATCGCAGAGAACATCGTGGGAAAATGCGTGGTCGTGCAAAAGGCGGCACTGAAGTACATTTCGGTGAGTTCGGTATCCAAGCTCTAGAAGCTTCATGGATTACTAACCGTCAAATCGAAGCTGCTCGTATTGCTATGACTCGTTACATGAAACGTGGCGGTAAAGTTTGGATTAAAATTTTCCCTTCTAAGCCATACACAGCAAAACCTCTAGAGGTCCGCATGGGTTCCGGTAAAGGTGCTCCAGAAGGATGGGTAGCTGTAGTAAAACCGGGCAAAGTTTTATTTGAAATTTCTGGTGTGTCTGAAGAAGTTGCTCGTGAAGCTCTTCGCCTTGCATCTCACAAATTGCCAATTAAAACGAAGTTCGTAAAACGTGAAGAAATTGGTGGTGAATCAAATGAAAGCTAATGAAATTCGTGACCTTACCACTGCTGAAATTGAACAAAAAGTAAAGTCTCTTAAAGAAGAACTTTTCAATCTTCGTTTCCAATTAGCGACTGGGCAGCTTGAAAACACTGCTCGCATTCGTGAAGTGCGTAAATCAATCGCACGCATGAAAACTGTGATTCGTCAAAGAGAAATCGCTGCTAATAAATAATAATTAGAGGGGAGGCCCCGCAAACATGAGCGAACGTAACCAACGTAAAGTGTATCAAGGTCGTGTTGTTTCTGACAAAATGGATAAAACCATCACTGTTGTTGTTGAAACATACAAAAAGCATTCACTTTATGGCAAACGTGTAAGATACTCTAAAAAGTTCAAAGCACATGATGAAAACAACCAAGCAAAAATCGGAGACATCGTAAAGGTCATGGAAACTCGTCCTTTATCTGCGACTAAACGCTTTCGTCTAGTTGAAGTTGTCGAAGAAGCTGTTATTATCTAATAAAGTTCGGATTTCTTTTTCCGAAGGGAGGTAACATTAATGATTCAACAGGAGACTCGTTTAAAAGTAGCTGACAACTCTGGCGCACGCGAAGTACTAACGATTAAAGTTCTTGGTGGCTCTGGACGTAAGACGGCTAACATCGGTGATGTCATTGTTTGTACGGTTAAACAAGCAACACCAGGAGGCGTTGTCAAAAAAGGTGAAGTTGTGAAAGCAGTTATCGTTCGTACAAAGAGCGGAGCTCGCAGAAACGATGGATCTTACATCAGTTTTGATGAAAATGCATGTGTCATCATCCGTGACGACAAGAGCCCGCGTGGAACTCGTATCTTCGGACCAGTAGCACGTGAACTTCGTGAAAATAACTATATGAAAATTGTTTCTCTAGCACCAGAAGTACTTTAATGAATACAATCCCCGACTCAAGGAGGTGCGATTAAATGCATGTTAAAAAGGGCGATAAAGTAGTGGTTATCTCTGGTAAAGATAAAGGTAAACAAGGAGTCATCCTTGCTGCTTTCCCTAAGAGTGACCGTGTTTTAGTAGAAGGTATTAACCTTGTGAAAAAACACTCTAAACCAACCCAAGCTAACCCTCAAGGCGGAATTTCTGAACAGGAAGCGTCGATTCACGTATCAAACGTAATGCCGCTTGATCCTAAAACGGGTGAAGTGACACGTGTTGGGTATAAAGTTGAGGACGGAAAGAAAGTCCGTGTAGCGAAAAAATCTGGGCAAGTTCTAGATAAATAGTAAATAAGGAAGGGAGGTCTTTCTCATGAACCGCCTTAAAGAAAAGTATGTAAAAGAAATTACACCTGCATTAGTTTCTAAGTTTGAATACACTTCAGTAATGCAAGTGCCAAAAATCGAAAAAATCGTGATCAACATGGGTGTTGGTGACGCAGTTCAAAACGCTAAAGCAATCGATACTGCTGTTGAAGAATTAACGTTTATCGCTGGTCAAAAACCTGTCGTTACTCGTGCGAAGAAGTCTATTGCTGGATTCCGTCTACGTGAAGGAATGCCAATCGGTGCGAAAGTAACACTTCGCGGAGAGCGCATGTATGATTTCCTTGATAAACTTATTTCTGTATCTTTACCACGTGTACGTGACTTCCGTGGGATTTCTAAGAAATCTTTCGACGGACGTGGAAACTACACGCTTGGTATTAAAGAACAGTTAATCTTCCCAGAAATTGATTACGATAAAGTATCAAAGGTCCGCGGTATGGATATCGTTATCGTTACTACTGCCAATACGGACGAAGAAGCACGTGAGTTATTAACTCAAGTAGGTATGCCGTTCCAGAAATAATCAATGAAAGGGAGGCGAAATCGTGGCTAAAAAGTCTATGATTGCGAAGCAACAACGCAAACAAAAGTTTAAAGTTCAAGAGTATACGCGCTGCGAACGTTGTGGACGTCCACATTCAGTTATTCGTAAGTTTAAACTTTGCCGTATTTGTTTCCGCGAACTTGCATATAAAGGACAAATTCCTGGCGTTAAAAAAGCCAGCTGGTAATCCCCATAAATGGGAAGGAGGTTATTAAATAATGGTTATGACAGATCCGATTGCAGATTTGCTGACTCGTATTCGCAATGCGAACATGGTACGTCATGAGAAGCTAGAAGTACCGGCTTCAAAAATCAAAAGAGAAATTGCTGAAATCTTAAAGCGTGAAGGTTTTATCCGTGACGTTGAATACGTTGAAGACAGCAAACAAGGAATTATCCGTATGTTCCTTAAATACGGTCAAAACAACGAGCGTGTTATCACTGGTCTAAAAAGAATCAGTAAACCTGGTTTACGCGTATATGCGAAATCAAATGAAGTACCACGTGTACTTAACGGACTTGGAATCGCAATTATTTCTACATCACAAGGTGTTTTATCGGACAAAGAAGCCCGTGCTAAACAAGCTGGTGGAGAAGTACTTGCTTACGTATGGTAAAAAAAGCTTAAGATGAATGGAGGTGCTTGGTATGTCTCGCATAGGTAAAAAACTACTTGAGATCCCTTCAGGAGTAACTGTGACAAACAACGATAACACAGTGACAGTAAAGGGACCAAAAGGTGAACTAACTCGTACGTTTCACCCTGATATGGAAATTAAAATTGAGGACAACGTCTTAACTGTAAGCCGTCCGTCTGAACATAAAGAACACCGTGCATTACATGGTACAACACGTAGCTTGCTTGCAAACATGGTTGAAGGTGTATCTAAAGGTTTCGAAAGAGGTTTAGAACTTATCGGTGTCGGTTACCGTGCAGCTAAATCTGGAAACAAACTTGTTCTTAACGTTGGATACTCTCATCCAGTTGAAATCGTTCCTGAGGCTGGAGTTGAAGTCGAAGTTCCATCTCAAACGAAAGTAATCGTTAAAGGTATCGATAAAGAGCGTGTAGGAGCTCTTGCTTCTAACATCCGCGCTGTCCGTTCTCCAGAGCCTTACAAAGGTAAAGGAATTCGTTACGAAGGTGAATTCGTTCGCCGTAAAGAAGGAAAAACTGGTAAGTAAGATCGCTTAAAGTGAAGAAAGGAGTGACTCGGATGATTACGAAAACTAGCAAAAACGCTACTCGTCTTAAAAGACATGCTCGTGTTCGTGCGAAACTTTCAGGTACTGCTGAAAGACCTCGCCTTAACGTTTTCCGTTCTAACAAGAATATCTACGCTCAAGTAATTGATGATGTTAACGGTGTAACACTTGTAAGTGCTTCTACTCTTGATAAAGAGTTAAAGGTCGAGAATAGTTCTGACACTGCAGCTGCTATTAAAGTTGGCGAAGTTGTTGCAAAACGTGCTGTTGAAAAAGGAATCTCTAACGTGGTATTTGACCGCGGAGGATACTTATATCATGGACGTGTAAAAGCTCTAGCTGAAGCTGCTCGTGAGGCTGGACTTAAATTTTAATAAAAGAAGGAGGGACACATCCGAATGAGTCGTATTGACCCAAGCAAATTAGAGTTAGAAGAACGCTTAGTTACGGTTAACCGCGTAGCGAAAGTTGTTAAAGGTGGACGTCGTTTCCGTTTTGCAGCTTTAGTTGTTGTCGGTGACAAAAACGGTCATGTTGGTTTCGGTACTGGTAAAGCGCAAGAAGTACCAGAAGCAATCCGCAAAGCTGTTGAAGATGCGAAAAAGAATTTAATTGAAGTACCAATGGTTGGAACTACAATTCCACATGAAATCATCGGTCGATTCGGTGCAGGAAACGTTCTATTGAAGCCTGCTTCAGAAGGTACAGGAGTTATCGCTGGAGGCCCAGTGCGTGCGGTACTTGAGCTTGCTGGTCTAGCTGATATCCTTTCTAAATCTCTAGGTTCTAATACACCGATCAACATGATCCGCGCAACACTTCAAGGTTTAAGTGAACTTAAACGTGCTGAAGATGTAGCGAAGCTTCGTGGAAAATCTGTAGAAGACCTGTTAGGATAAGGAGGGAACAATAATGGCAAATAAATTAGAAATTACCCTCAAACGCAGTGTAATCGGTCGCCCTGAAGATCAGCGTGTCACTGTTCGTACTCTTGGTCTAAAGAAAACAAACCAAACAGTCGTACATGAAGACAATGCAGCGATCCGCGGCATGATTAACAAGGTGTCTCATTTAGTTTCTGTTAAAGAACAATAAAACATTTTTAATCGATAAGGAGGTGCCCAAATGAAACTTCATGAATTGAAGCCTTCAGAAGGTTCACGTAAAGTACGCAACCGTGTTGGTCGTGGTATTGGATCAGGTAACGGTAAAACTTCTGGTAAAGGTCATAAAGGTCAAAACGCTCGTTCTGGCGGCGGTGTACGCCCTGGATTCGAAGGTGGACAAATGCCTTTATTCCAACGCCTTCCAAAACGTGGTTTTACAAACATCAACCGTAAAGATTACGCGGTAATCAACTTAGACAGATTAAACAGTTTTGACGAAGGAACGGAAGTCACTCCTGAACTTCTTCTAGAGACTGGTGCATTAAGCAAGTTAAAAGCAGGAGTAAAAATTCTTGGCAACGGTAAATTAGAAAAAAAATTAACTGTAAAAGCCAATAAATTCTCTGCTTCTGCGAAAGAAGCTATTGAAGCTGCTGGCGGTACAGCCGAGGTGATCTAACTTGTTTAAGACAATCTCCAATTTTATGCGCGTGAAAGATATACGGAATAAGATTATATTCACACTTTTAATGTTAGTCGTCTTTCGTATAGGTGCTTTCATCCCTGTGCCTAATGTGAACGCCGAAGTTCTCCAGGCACAGGATCAAATGAGTGTTTTCGGGATCCTCAATACATTTGGGGGCGGGGCACTTTTCCAATTCTCCATTCTTGCAATGGGGATTATGCCGTATATCACTGCTTCGATCATCATCCAGCTCTTGCAGATGGATGTTGTTCCGAAGTTTACTGAGTGGTCAAAGCAAGGAGAGGTTGGCCGCCGAAAATTAGCACAATTCACAAGGTATTTTACAATTGTTCTAGGATTTATCCAGGCGCTAGGAATGTCATATGGATTCAACAATATGGCAGGAGGCATGCTGATTGAAAACCCTGGTGTGTCAACGTATCTCTTAATTGCGGTCGTACTCACTGCGGGAACAGCATTTTTAATGTGGCTGGGTGAGCAGATTACTGCTCATGGTGTTGGTAACGGTATATCGATTATTATCTTTTCCGGTATCATCGCAGGTATCCCTCAAACATTAAAACAAGTGTACGCTCAGCAGTTTGTAGGTGGAGATGGACAGCTGTTCATGCAAATCCTTAAAATTGCCCTTATTGTGATTGCCATTCTTATCATTGTTATAGGTGTTATTTACATTCAAATGGCAGTGAGAAAGATTGCAATTCAATATTCAAAAGGAACTGGCCGTGCACAAATGTCTGCTAGTCAAGCAACGCATCTTCCATTGAAAGTGAATCCAGCAGGGGTGATTCCAGTCATCTTTGCCGTTTCGTTCATTATTACTCCGCAGACGGTCGCATCGTTCTTCGGAACTAATAATGTCACAACTTGGATAACCAACAACTTTGACTATACTAAGCCAATCGGTATGACGATTTATGTAGCACTGATTGTTGCTTTCACATATTTTTATGCCTTTGTCCAAGTAAATCCTGAACAAATGGCTGAAAATCTGCAAAAGCAGGGTGGCTATATCCCGGGAGTTCGTCCAGGGAAAATGACTCAAGATAGAATTACGAGTATTTTGTACCGACTCACGTTTGTGGGCGCCATTTTCTTAGCCGTGATTTCAATACTTCCTATCTTTTTCATTCAATTCGCTGGATTACCTTCCGCTGCACAAATTGGCGGCACAAGTCTTCTCATTGTTGTCGGTGTTGCACTTGAAACAATGAAACAGCTTGAAAGCCAATTAGTGAAACGAAACTACCGTGGATTTATGAAATAAAACAGAGGGCTGGGCTCCTGCCCAACCTCTCTAAGTAAGGAAGGGGAAATCCGAAATGAACTTAGTCTTAATGGGGCTTCCGGGTGCTGGTAAAGGCACTCAGGCAGAACGAATTGTTGATGATTATGGGATCCCTCATATCTCAACAGGAGATATGTTCCGCGCTGCTATGAAAGAGGAGACACAACTTGGGCTCGAAGCAAAATCCTTTATCGATAAAGGAGAGCTTGTTCCTGATGAGGTCACAATCGGTATTGTTAGAGAAAGACTTGGCAAGAATGATTGTGAGCAAGGTTTTCTTCTGGACGGATTTCCGCGAACAGTCGCTCAGGCTGAAGCTTTAGAAGAAATTCTAAAGGACCTTGGCAGAACGATTGATTATGTCATTAATATAAAAGTCGATAAAGATGCTTTGATGGAGCGTCTGACTGGCCGAAGAATTTGCAAAAATTGCGGAGCAACATATCATTTAGTATTCAATCCGCCTGCGAAAGAAAATGTTTGCGACAAGTGTGGAGGCGAGCTTTATCAACGTGCAGATGATAATGCAGAAACCGTTTCGACTAGACTTGAAGTAAACTTAAAGCAGACTGAACCTTTACTGAACTTCTATTCAGAAAAAGGATATCTTGTAAACATTGATGGAGCGAAGCACATTAACGATGTATACGCAGATATCAAGGAACTGCTTGGGGGATTAAATAAATGATTATCTGTAAAACTCCTCGCGAGCTTGAGATTATGAGAGAAGCTGGACGCATTGTCGCACTGACTCATGAAGAGCTGAAGAAACACATAAAACCAGGTATTTCGACAAAAGAATTGGATCAAATTGCCGAACGTTTTATTACAAAGCAGGGTGCAATCCCATCTTTTAAAGGGTATAATGGTTTTCGCGGGAGCATTTGCGTTTCGGTGAATGAAGAACTCGTTCACGGTATTCCTGGTAAACGGGTTTTACGTGATGGAGACATCATTAGTATCGATATCGGCGCAAAGTTAAATGGCTATCATGGTGACTCTGCTTGGACTTATCCAGTTGGGGTAATCAGTGATGAAGACCGCAAACTACTGGAAGTCACAGAGGAATCTCTATATAAAGGCTTACAGGAAGCAAAGCCAGGTGAACGTCTGTCGAACATTTCCCATGCCATACAAACGTATGTTGAAGGTGAGAATTTCTCAGTTGTTAGAGAATATGTTGGACATGGGGTCGGACAGGATCTTCATGAGGACCCTCAAATTCCTCATTATGGTCCGCCCAACAAAGGCCCACGGCTAAAACCTGGAATGGTGTTGGCCATCGAACCGATGGTGAACGCAGGCAGCCGATATGTGAAAACACTGGCTGATAACTGGACGGTTGTAACGGTTGATGGGAAAAAGTGTGCTCACTTTGAGCATACGATTGCGATTACAGATACAGGTTTTGATATACTGACTAAGATTTAGGTCTTCACTGAAGCCTTTCAGGCCCAAATCGGGCAGGTTGTCTGTATAGTCCAAGGAAAGAACAAGATCAGTATACAGTTGTCATCGACAGGTTCGATGGCTGCCATGTACTAATCGCAGACGGAGAAAAAGCGTAAATTTCATTCTCCTAAGAAAAAAATATCAATCATTTAACCTTTTATGATTGCGTATCTCCGGAAGTTCAGAACAGTATATTCAAAACAGGTCGGGTGATAGATGGACATTGAGTTGATCTCATTTGGACATTTATCAGAGAGCAAGTTACTGATTTGAAGAAGGGAGAACACTTGAATGGCGAAAGACGATGTAATTGAAGTGGAAGGTACTGTAGTTGAAACTTTGCCAAATGCAATGTTCAAAGTTGAACTAGAGAATGGTCATACAGTTTTGGCTCATGTATCAGGAAAAATCCGTATGCACTTCATTCGCATTTTACCTGGAGACAAAGTTACGGTAGAATTATCTCCATATGACTTAACTCGTGGTAGAATTACGTACCGTTACAAATAAAGCAACTCCGGAAGAAGGAGGTTGGAAACACATGAAAGTGAGACCATCTGTTAAACCTATCTGTGAAAAATGTAAAGTGATTCGCAGAAAAGGAAAAGTAATGGTGATCTGTGAAAACCCAAAACATAAACAAAAACAAGGCTAATAACAAGGAGGTGCCCAAATCATGGCTCGTATTGCTGGTGTAGATATTCCACGTGATAAGCGTGTTGTCATTTCTTTAACATATGTTTTTGGAATTGGTCGTACGACTGCTCAACAAGTCCTTAAAGAAGCAGGTGTTTCTGAAGACACTCGCGTTCGCGATCTAACTGAAGACGAACTTGGTAAAATCCGTGATATCATTGACAAACTTAAAGTAGAAGGTGACCTTCGTCGTGAAGTTTCACTTAACATTAAGCGTCTAATTGAAATCGGAAGCTACCGCGGAATCCGTCATCGCAGAGGACTTCCTGTTCGTGGACAAAACACAAAAAACAACGCGCGCACTCGTAAAGGTCCGCGTCGTACTGTAGCTAACAAGAAAAAATAAGTAAAGGAGGTAGTTAAAGAATGGCTGCTGCTCGTAAATCAAATACGCGTAAACGTCGCGTGAAAAAGAATATTGAAGCTGGAATCGCTCATATCCGTTCCACTTTCAACAACACGATTGTAACGATTACTGATGTTCATGGAAACGCAATTTCTTGGTCAAGTGCTGGTGCATTAGGATTCAGAGGTTCTCGTAAATCTACTCCTTTCGCTGCACAAATGGCTGCTGAAACTGCTGCTAAAGGTTCTATCGAACATGGTCTTAAAACACTTGAAGTAACTGTTAAAGGTCCTGGTTCTGGTCGTGAAGCTGCAATTCGTGCGCTTCAAGCTGCAGGTCTTGAAGTTACTGCAATCAGAGACGTAACTCCAGTTCCTCATAACGGATGCCGTCCACCAAAACGTCGCCGCGTGTAATTTGTTTGTATAGATTTTGTGTCCCTGTCAATAATGGGTTATGATACAGTTATTTATGAGACCAATACACGACTCGTTGCCTGAGCACATACGGGACTAAACAATGAGGAATTTCGGATGGAATCTCATATGATTCTATTCGAGGTTTCGACGTTTTGAAGGAGGGTTTTATTAGATGATCGAAATTGAAAAACCAAAAATCGAAACGGTTGAAATCAGCGACGATGCCAAGTATGGCAAGTTTGTCGTAGAGCCACTTGAGCGTGGATATGGTACCACTTTAGGGAACTCCCTTCGTCGTATCCTTTTATCCTCACTTCCTGGTGCAGCTGTAACATCGATCCAGATAGATGGTGTCTTACACGAATTCTCAACGATCGAAGGCGTGGTTGAAGATGTTACAACGATTATCTTAAACATTAAAAAGCTTGCACTCAAAATCTACTCTGAAGAAGAGAAGACGCTTGAAATTGATGTACAAGATGAAGGTACTGTAACAGCTGCTGATATTACACACGACAGCGATATTGAAATCTTAAATCCAGATCTTCACATCGCAACTCTTGGCAAGAATGCGAGCTTCCGTGTTCGCTTAACTGCACAAAGAGGTCGCGGGTATAGTCCTGCTGATACAAACAAAAGAGACGATCAGCCAATCGGTGTGATTCCGATCGACTCAATCTATACACCTGTATCTCGTGTGACTTATCAAGTGGAGAACACCCGTGTTGGGCAAATCACAAACTATGATAAACTAACACTAGATGTATGGACTGATGGAAGCACGGGACCGAAAGAAGCGATCGCTCTAGGTTCTAAGATTTTAACTGAACACCTTAATATTTTCGTTGGGTTAACTGACGAAGCTCAGCATGCAGAAATTATGGTTGAGAAAGAAGAAGACCAAAAAGAAAAAGTGCTTGAAATGACAATTGAAGAGCTTGATCTTTCTGTTCGTTCTTACAACTGTTTGAAGCGTGCGGGTATTAACACTGTTCAAGAGCTTGCTAACAAGACAGAAGAGGATATGATGAAAGTTCGTAACCTTGGACGTAAATCTCTTGAAGAAGTGAAAGCGAAACTAGAAGAACTTGGACTGGGTCTTCGTAAAGACGATTGACTAGTTTCATTGTGAACTAGGATTTTCGTGTGTTTTTTATTCATACAGCATCTCTAATTAAGGAGGGGACATCACATGGCATACAGAAAGCTAGGACGCACTAGTGCACAACGTAAAGCAATGCTTCGTGACCTAACGACTGATTTGATCATCAACGAACGCATAGAAACAACTGAAACACGTGCGAAAGAACTTCGCTCTGTAGTTGAAAAAATGATCACTCTTGGCAAACGCGGAGATCTTCATGCTCGCCGTCAAGCTGCAGCTTACATTCGTAACGAAGTAGCTAACGCTGAAACAAACCAAGATGCACTTCAAAAATTGTTCGCTGACGTTGCAACTCGCTACGAAGATCGCCAAGGTGGATACACTCGTATCATGAAGCTTGGACCTCGTCGCGGCGATGGCGCACCAATGGCTGTCATTGAATTAGTTTAATCATATAGCGTGTATCTAAGAAAGGGCGGGACAGTTCATAACTGGATCTATGCCCTTTTTTAGATACTACGGCTTTTTAGCAATAAGCAAAGAAGAGGTTGAGCTGAGAGGAGGTCCGGTAGAGATGGGGAAGACATTAATTGACGTAAAGGACATTGTATTTCGTTATCACAAAGATGCGGACAAGCCCGCTTTAGATCAAGTGTCATTGCATGTGAATCAAAATGAATGGCTCGCCATTGTTGGTCATAACGGTTCAGGTAAATCCACACTTGCCCGTGTGCTGAATGGGCTCATTTTACCGGATGCTGGAACGGTCAAAGTTGGTGAGATTGAGCTAAAAGAAGAGAGTGTTTGGGATATTCGCAAAAAGGTCGGAATGGTCTTTCAAAACCCAGATAACCAATTCGTTGGCTCGACGGTTCGTGATGATGTGGCTTTTGGTTTAGAAAATAATGGGGTTGAGCGGGAATTGATGATAGAACGTGTAGATTGGGCTGTCAAACAGGTCAATATGCTGGAGTTTCTTGATCAAGAGCCGCACCATCTATCAGGCGGGCAAAAGCAGAGAGTCGCCATTGCAGGTGTGCTTGCCGCAAGCCCTGACATCATGATCTTGGATGAAGCAACATCAATGCTTGATCCGATTGGCCGGGAAGAAGTGTTAGAGACTGTTAGACTGCTGAAGGAACAAGGAACGGTCACAGTCATTTCCATCACACATGATTTAGACGAGGCTGCGAAGGCAGATCGCGTCATTGTGCTGAATGGTGGGAAGAAATTTGCCGAGGGAACACCAGAAGAAGTATTTGAACTAGATGAACAGCTGGTTCAAATTGGACTTGATCTTCCATTTTCCTACCGGTTAAGCAAGCAATTGAAGCAGCAAGGTGTGCCGCTTGCAAATGCCCATTTGACACAAGAAGGATTGGTGAAAGAGCTATGGACATTACGATCAAAGAATTAGAGCATCGTTATCAAATGAAAACGCCGTTTGAGCGTCTCGCTTTGTATGATGTCAATGCTTCCATCAAAGAGGGCAGCTATGTCGCTGTCATTGGTCATACGGGCTCTGGCAAATCCACATTGCTGCAGCACTTAAATGGATTACTCAAACCGACAAAAGGAAGCATTGCACTTGGAGATACAGTCTTACAAGCCAACAAAAAGCAGAAGGATTTGAAATCCCTCCGGAAAAAAGTAGGCATCGTGTTCCAGTTTCCTGAGCATCAGCTCTTTGAGGAGACCATCCTTAAGGATATCTGCTTTGGTCCGATGAATTTCGGCGTTCCTCAGGAGAAGGCAGAAGCGAAGGCGAAGGAGATGCTGAAGCTTGTAGGCCTTTCTGAATCCTTATTATCTCGATCACCCTTTGAATTAAGCGGCGGTCAAATGAGACGTGTGGCGATTGCGGGTGTTCTAGCGATGGAGCCAGAAGTGCTTGTACTTGATGAGCCGACTGCAGGGTTAGATCCACGCGGACGGAAAGAAATCATGGACATGTTTTATGAGCTTCATCAGAAAGCAAATCTCACCACGATTTTGGTTACACACAGTATGGAGGATGCAGCCCATTATGCGGATCAAATGATTGTGATGCATAAAGGAACAGTGAAGGCGACAGGTACGCCGAGAGAATTGTTTGCCAATCGTACAGACATGTCTTCTTTTGGTCTCGACCTCCCAGAAACGATTAAATTCCAGCAGGCTGTAGAAGAAAAGCTGGGCATCACGTTTCCAAGGCCGCTTCTGACCATGGATGAAATGACAGAAGCCTTAACAGCTTTTTATCAGGAGGACACGACATCATGATGGATAGTATGATTATCGGCAAATATGTGCCAGGTTCATCCTTTGTCCATCGTCTTGATCCAAGGACAAAGCTGTTATCAATTTTCTTTTTCGTTTTTATTGTCTTTTTTGCTAATAACTACATCACTTACGGGCTTTTAGGTGTTTTTACGATCCTTGTGGTGATGGTTTCACAGGTGCCGCTTTACTTTATTCTCAAGGGAATGAAGCCGATCCTATGGATTGTCCTGTTTACCTTTATTCTGCATATTTTCATGACAAAGGATGGCGCCTTGCTATTTCACTTTGGTTTTCTGAATATTTATGAAGAGGGTTTAAAGCAGGGGATCTTCATTTCACTGCGTTTTGTGTATCTTATTATGATGACGACACTTCTTACGTTAACCACAACGCCAATAGAAGTGACGGACGGTATGGAGAAGCTGCTGCATCCGTTCCGTAAAATCAAACTGCCTGTTCATGAGCTTGCCCTCATGATGTCCATCTCTCTTCGATTTATTCCGACTTTACTAGAAGAGACAGACAAAATCATGAAAGCACAAATGGCAAGAGGTGTTGATTTTACAAGCGGGCCTCTAAAGGATCGTTTGAAAGCGATCGTTCCTTTGCTTGTCCCGCTTTTCGTCAGTGCGTTTAAGCGTGCGGAGGAATTGGCGACCGCTATGGAAGCGAGAGGCTACCGCGGGGGAGAAGGGCGCACGAAATACCGCCAGCTTGTCTGGGGCATGAAAGACACGTTTACGATGCTTCTATTCATCTTGTTAACGGCACTTCTTGTACTTTTGAGAAATTAGGTGATTCCTAGATGAAGGTAAAATGTACCGTATCATACGATGGAACACATTTTAAAGGCTATCAGGTGCAGCCTGGGCAGCGAACCGTTCAGACGGAGATTGAGTCAGCTCTTGCAAGAATGCATAAACAGGAGGAATTGCTTCCGATTGTGGCTTCCGGTCGTACAGACAGCGGTGTCCATGCCATGGGGCAGGTCATCCACTTCGACACCCCGCTCTCGATCCCGATGGAGAGATGGCCTTTTGCCCTCAACAGCTTGCTGCCTGATGATATCCGTGTTCTAAAGGCTGAGAAAGTGGATGAGTCGTTTCATGCACGGTTTCATGTCGTTTCGAAGGAGTACCGTTATAAGGTCTCTACTGAAACGCATCAAAATGTGTTCACGAGACAATACGCCTGCCACTATCCTTACCGGCTGGATGTCGAAAAAATGAAAGAAGCTGCTGGACACTTGATTGGCACACATGACTTCACAAGCTTTTGTGCGGCCAATACGGAGGTTCAGGACAAGGTGAGGGATATTTACACCCTCGAGTGGGAAAACGTCTCAGACGGGCTTGAAATGCGTGTGAGAGGAAATGGCTTTTTATACAACATGGTGCGGATTATCGCTGGAACGTTACTTGAAATCGGATCTGGTAAATTTCACCCTGAGGAGATCAAAGCCATGCTTGCCGCCCGAAATCGCGAAGCGGCAGGCAAGACTGCGCCTAGTCACGGACTGTATTTATGGGAAGTTTTCTATGACAACTAAACCAGGTGTAACATGTTCTTGACACAGGAAGCAGAAAGTTATAAGATATCATATGGTATGTATTTCAACCCCACAAATAAGCCCCGGAAACTTATTGTGTTTTGAAATAGAACGTAGCATTTGATTCAAGGAAAAATCATTGATTTATTTAGGAGGGAAACTCATGCGTACAACACCAATGGCGAACGCAAGCACAATTGAGCGCAAATGGCTAGTTGTTGATGCGGCAGGCAAGACTCTAGGTCGTCTTTCTACTGAAGTAGCATCACTTTTGCGCGGTAAGCACAAACCAACTTATACACCACACGTTGATACAGGTGATCACGTCATCATCATCAACGCTGAGAAAATCGAATTAACAGGTAAGAAATTGACGGACAAAATTTACTACCGTCACACGATGCACCCAGGTGGTTTGAAACAAAGAACTGCTCTTGAGATGCGTACAAACTACCCTGAAAAAATGTTGGAGCTTGCTATCAAAGGTATGCTTCCAAAGGGTCCACTAGGTCGTCAAATGTTCAAAAAATTAAATGTGTACCGTGGTGCTGAGCATCCACATCAAGCACAACAACCTGAAGTTTACGAACTTCGCGGTTAATTATAAGGGAGGTTAACAATTTGGCACAGGTTCAATATTACGGTACAGGTCGTCGTAAAAGTTCTGTAGCGCGCGTTCGCTTAGTTCCAGGTGAAGGCCGTATCGTCGTTAATAATCGTGAAATTACTGAATACATTCCATTCGCTGCTTTAATCGAAGACGTGAAACAGCCTTTGAACATCACAGAAACAGCTAACAGCTACGATGTTCTTGTAAATGTTCACGGTGGTGGATTCTCTGGTCAAGCTGGAGCAATTCGTCACGGTATCTCTCGTGCTCTTCTAGAAGTAGATCCTGAGTACCGTACACCACTTAAACGTGCTGGACTTCTTACTCGTGACCCTCGTATGAAAGAGCGTAAGAAATACGGTCTTAAAGGCGCACGTAGAGCTCCTCAGTTCTCAAAACGTTAATATATCAGCGATCCAAGGCTCTTTTCACATTTGTGGAAAGGGTCTTTTTGTTGTTTGGAATTAAAGAACACCCACAAAACACCCACTTTTTAAATGTCGATATATGATTGAAACAGCTCTGCTGTCCTTTCCTTAACCGTTTTGGTTACGTGCGTGTATATATTCATTGTTGTTTTAATATCACGATGGCCGAGACGAACTTGTACTTCTTTTACTGTTGCGCCAGCTTCAAATAATATCGAAGCGTGCGTGTGTCTAAATCCATGTACCGTGATGGGGTGTAGATTATGAGTTTTAATAAAGCTTTCCAATTTATCATTAGGGTATGCGAGACGCAAAGGACGCTTATCTTCCCTTGTAAGCACGTTTTTTATGTCTAGGGTATCATTACTATTCAGAACCTGTTTTTGTTGCTGTATACGCCATTTTTTTAATATATCAACGGTTTTCGTGTCGATATGTATTGTTCTAGTTTGATATGTCTTAGCTTTTTGAATTATTTGCTTGTCCTCTTTAAAAAACAATGTTTTAGAAATAAATATAGTACATTCGTCAAAATCTATGTCATCCCACTCTAATGATAAAAGCTCTCCTTTTCTCATCCCTGTATAGATTAACAAATGGAACATTACATAATCCTGTTCGTTTAAGGTTATTTTTGCTAAGTTAAAAAAGTTTTTGATTTCCTGCTTGGTCCAAAAATTTCTTTTGGGTTCTTCCACTAAAAAATCAGCCTCTTTTTTAGGGATGATTACATGTTCCATTGGATTTTTAGCTATGTAGTCCATACGTACGGCATATTTGAAAATTTGATTTGCTTGTATTTTTACATCATTAACTGAATCAATTTGTTCTGCAATTTCATCAATCATTTTTTGACAATATTCTTTTGTAATGTTTTGAATTTTTAAATGACCGAATCTAGGAAGTATGTGTTTGTTAAATTTTGATTTTAGAGAGTACTGGGTGCTTGGTTTTAATGTTTTGGAGTGAGAGGTCCACCAGTTATCAAACACCTGTTTGAATGTGATTGAATTATTTGTAATAAAAGTGCCGGTACCAATTTCTTGCTCTACCTTAGCCGCTGCCAGTTGAGCAGCTTTTTTTGTTGGAAAGCCCCGCTTTGATTTTTCTTTGAATTTTCTGGATATTGGGTCTTTTATTCTTATGCGATATTCCCATGATCCGTTAGAGTGTTTTCTGAAACTGGCCATCTTTTTCCTCCTTTTTAGAAACGTATGTTTGGTTTTTAGATTAAAAAGAATTGTCAAACCACTCTATTACACCAAGTGGTTCAAAACAAATGGTGTATTCACCATAGTTAACAGTAGCGCCGTATTTTTCTTTGTAGCGTTTAATAGCGTTATCTAAAAATTCTTCTGTAATCTCAAGGTACTGAGCAAGCTCATACCTATTTCTTATAGTTTCTTTGTGGGCTTGAACAATTTTGGACAAAGGTACTAGCTTTTCGTAAGCCCACGTTCTCGCGATTTTTTCTTGTCTTCGCTTTTCAATTGTATCTTGTTCTAATATATCCCCACTAGAAGTATAATAATGGCCTAGTTCTTCAGCAAGGACACATGCCTTTTCACAAGAGGTATCCATGTTTTTATTAATTAAAATAACATTTTTTGAGTATAACCCTTTAAGTCTAAGAGGCATATATTTTCATATGTGTCTATTCCAAGAAAAGAAGCCTCTGTTAGTAATGCTTCGTACATTACATCTACTCCTATTGTTTTCTTTTTAAACGAACAAATTCTTTAAAACGTTCGATTTCCCTTAGTTCTTCTTCTGCCCAATCTTCTCCATCGTGATGGGCGGCTATAGTATTAATGTCGTATTGACCTTGTATTTTTGAATCATCGGTACGGCCAAGTAGATAATCAACTGATACATCGAAGTAGTCGGCTACTTTTTTGAGTTTGTCACTAGAAGGGTTGTTCTGCTTCCATGAATAAATAGAGTTTTTTCCGAATCCTACATTTTCTTCTAGTTTAGAAAGGTTTATGCCCCGATCTTTGCAAAGTTTTTTTACTCTTTCAAACGTAATCATATCAACCATCCTTAATGGCTCATGAAAATAAATTAAAGAAATCTTTATTTTTTGTTTGACTTTTAAAGAAATCTTTAATAAGCTATGTTCATAAGCTACTTATTCAGCTTACTAGACACCACAAATAAAAGCCTAGGCTACGTCCCCCAACGTGTAAGGCTGTTTTGTAGGTTAATTTAGTTATGCCTATAATCTACAATATTCTTTAAAAGTTGTCAATGATAAGCTGAATATTTAGCTATAAATTTAAAAAAGGAGTGATTTGGATGAAATTGGATTTCGGAAAACAAGTAAAAACATGGTTAATACTGAATGATATGCAACAAAAAGACTTAGCGAAGATGTTGAATATTTCAAATGCATATCTCTCTGACATTTTACTTGGTAAGAGACAGGCCGAAAAAATCAGAGAAAAAATTGTGAAAATCCTTGACGTGATGGAGGAGGTCTCATAAAAAATGCTAACTGTCCAGGTTGATGAAAATGAAGTGAGACGAATTTGTATAGAAAAAATAGAAGAACAATTACAAACCGTTGAAAATGAGAAAGTTTTTTGGAATAGAAAAACGCTTCAAGAAAAAACAGATATGAGTTGGACTGAGATTTTAGATAAATTCTTTTATGATCCTCGTTGTCCAAAATATAAGGTTGGCTCTCGATGGAGATTTCCTGCTGAGGAAATGAAAAAATTTTTACTAACCTGGTTGGCTGAACAGCCAAGACATTAAGCCCTACTAAAAGAGAGAGGTGAGAAAAATGAAAATCAAGCCAAAAGAATGGTTGGCATTAAGTAAGGCGGAGCGTTTTATAAAAATTTATCAAGCCTTTGTGAAAACACAAATTTAGTCGGTACAAAATGGCTTTTTCCCGCTAAAGAATGCGAACAGTTTTTAATAAATTGGTTGAAAGAACAATCCAGGGGATAAACGAGAGTTTTGATTGGCTCAAATTTGAGCGCAACAAGAAAACTCAGTACACAGTGCGCTGAAATTTCAGCACACCTAATTCTAAAATCTCACTCGGAGATTTTCCTGAGTCAAAATAGGAGGAACAAAATGAATAACAATTTACAAGTAATTGAGCAGAATGGACAGCTTTTAGTAGACAGTCGAGAAGTGGCTGAAATGGTGGGGAAGAGACACACTGATTTACTTAGAAGTATTGATGGTTACGTAACAATCCTACTAAACGCAAAATTGCGTTCAGTGGAATTCTTCTTAGAAAGTACATATCAAGATTCTACTGGACGATCATTAAAGCATTTCTATCTAACACGTAAAGGCTGCGATATGGTCGCCAACAAAATGACAGGCGAGAAGGGCGTATTATTCACCGCTGCATATGTGACCCAATTCAACGAAATGGAACAGAGCCTACAAAACTTTTCTAATCTTAGCCCGCAGCTTCAACAAATGATTCGTCTTGAGCAAAAACAGAACGAAGCAGATCAGAGGATCGGCAAGCTAGAAAACAATCTAGGCATCAATGCTTTCCAACAAACGGTCATTCAAAAGCGAATCAACAAACGTGTGTATGAGCTTGTTGAGAGATATGGCGAAGATTCAGAAGGTAAACGCCGCATGTTCTCAAGCATTCACCGCAATTTTAGAGACGCTTTCGCAGTGCCGACATACAAGGATTTAAGAAAGCTAGACTTTGAGGAAGCTATTTCATGGATTGGCACGTGGAGACCGTTGATTTAATCGCATTGCTCAAAATTGCGCTATGTGAATTCTTCGCTCAGCTCAATTTTGAGCCCGGCACAAGTACCAAAATGACCGTCATAGTGTTCCGGTCTTGGAAAGAGTGAGTCATTTCAAATGACACCCTCACAGCGCAATTTTGCGCCGTCAAATGTTGATATAATCTCACAGCTCAAAAAATGAGCCGTCAAATTATGAAAAAGCTATGAGCTGATGTCATTTGAAACGATGGCAGATGACGTAACGATTTGTTACCCCATCGATAAACCGAATACTCATTCCCCAAACTTGGGGAGTGACAATAATGCGGAAAAATTGAGGTGAGAGTAATGCATGGAAAACAACAGAACAAAAAAAGCGATTGGTTATACAGACGTTTTGAAGTAACAAACCAAGAAACCTTGGCGGAAGCTGAGTCTTTGATCGAAAGAAAACAGATTGGTCACCAAGATTTAATGTTATTGTTGAAAACTTATAAAATCAGGAATACTTAACAATCATTTCATCTAAAACTGATTTTAATTCTTGTACTGACTTAATGTTTGCAACTGATTCGATAGGTTTTACAGTAGGTTTATTCATCCAAATCGAAACTGATACATTGAAAATTCGGTCTGCGTTGTCTATCTCGCCGATTTGAATTTCGTACCCATTTCCTAAGTCGCGGTAAATATTGTTCCATAGGTCAATACGTTTGATTTCATATTCTGAACCAAGGTCAGCAAGAACGGATTTGATTTTTACACCAGGCTTTTTAGTTTCAAATATCATTTGTTTCACCTCCTGTCTAATACAGGGGCGTTATACCAAAAAAGGAGAACGGAAATGTATAATCCATACGATTTTTACATTACACCGGAAGAATTTGCACAAGCCGAGGCAAACGGAATATGTAAGGATACCCTTATTGGGCGAATACCTATTTTCTTCCCGAAAAGAAAGGTGGTACAAACATGAATCTAAATAACTTTTTAAAAACTGATCGTGAAAAGGCTGAAAGACTTATTAAATCACTTCACTTTCTTGTTGATGAGTTACTAAGCGATGCTGTCACAGATCAAGATTTTGAAGGATGTATAGAAATTGCAGGGTCAATTGTTTCAAATTGCGAGGAGCTTAAACGAATGCATCATCCGGAACAAGTTGTGCAACTGCAAGAAGTCGCGACTCGATTATTGAGTAAAGGTCTTAATGTCTCAACTGCAAAGAGGCCAATATATGAATCTTGAGCATCCAGTCATTACTGAAATACTTCGCAATGGCTATCCGAAAGAGTATCAACAGTATGATCAAGATCATGGCGAGGACACCGAGGAAGAAGATGAATAAAAAAGCCCACACGGCGATGTGGACTTATAAAACAAAAAGCAACTTCATTTTAAATGGAAACATCAACAAAAGCAAATAAAGGAAGGTGCACTATGAATCCTTTACAGGACTTTGAACTTAATGAAATTAGTGAACAGCCAGGCAACCGTCCACAATTTGAGATTAATGATATGAACAGTCTAAATTGGGCTTTTCGTAAAATTGCTGCTCTCAAGGCGCAGGAAAAAGAAATCAAAGCACTGGCAGCTACAGAAAAGCAGCGTATTGAAGAATGGGAAAGCAATGAACTGAAACCGATTGAAGACAATCTAGTATTCTTTGAAAATTTGGTGGGTGTCTATCACACAAAGCAGCTGCAGGAAGACCCGAAGGCAAAAACTCTTTCAACGCCTTACGGGAAATCTAAAAGCCGAGCAATTAAAGAACAGCCTAAAGCAGTCGATGAAGCTCAACTTCTCGAGCATGTGAAAAAAGCTGGACTGAATGAACTAATCAAGGAAGACATTAAATGGGGCGACTTCAAAAAATCTTTATCTATTAAAGAAATAAACGGTAAGAAAGTGGTAATTGATGAAAACGGACAAGCCGTCCCAGGTGTAGAGGTAGAACCGGCTTCAATCAATTTTAAAGTGGAGGTATAAGCTATGTTTCAAGTAACAGACGCACAGCGACAAAAGGAAAAAGCAATTGTGGGATTTATAGGTCCGAGTGGTTCCGGTAAAACAGCCGGAGCGCTTCTTGTAGCTTACGGGATGATGCGGGAAGCATACCCAAAAGCAAGCGATAAGGAAATTTGGTCTAAGATCGGTGTCGTTGATACCGAGCACCGCCGAGCGAAATTATATTCTAATCTACAGTTTGATGAAATCCGAATCGGCAGCTTTAAGCACATTGATTTTACGCCGCCTTACACAACCGAACGTTATCAAATGGCCGTTGAAGCAATTAAGAACGCAGGGGCCGAGGTGGTTGTAATTGATTCACTTTCCCACAACTGGCAGGGGGAAGGCGGAATAGTTGAAACACATGGCAGCATGTCCGGCAACTCTTTTCAAAACTGGGGTAAACTTGCGCCGGAAACAACCAAGTTAATTAAAACATTGACACAAAATGATGTTCATATCCTGGCCACATTAAGAACAAAAACGGAATATGTAGTGGAGTCCGATAATAACGGGAAAATGGCCCCTCGTAAGGTTGGGACTAAGCCAGTTCAAAAAGATGAAATGGAATATGAATTTATGCTTAATTTCACCATTGACATTGATCATTTGGCTGAAACTTCTAAGGATAACACACGCATGTTTGAGGGTTCTTCCTTAAAGTTAAATCCCGAAGTTGGAAGTAAACTTTATCAATGGTTAGAGCTTGGCATTGATGTAAAAGCAGAGGAAGAAACTGAAAGGATCGGCTTAATTACTCATATTAAAACGTTGATCGAAGGTAACGAGCAGGCAGTTCGAATGATTGAGGAATTTCAGATCAAAGCCAATAAAAAACTTGATCAATGGAATATTAAACTGGCATCCGCCGCACTTGATAGATTACAAGTTTTAAAGACTAAGGAGGAAAAATAATGTTTACAGTAGACCACAGCAAAGGCGAATCATTTGAACCAATTAAACCAGGAGAATACGAGGTAACAGTCATCAATTTTGAAGAAAAAACAGCAGCATCGGGAAATAAGCGACTTGTGGTAGATTATGAAATTCGTTCAGATGTTGAACAGCCTTGTCAGGGACAGAAAATCTTATACGATAACTTCACGGTTACAGAGAACGCTATGTGGAGATTCCATCAAGCATCAAAAGCAGCAGGATTCCCTAACGGAATGCAATTCAAAGATCATATCGAATGGGCGAATGCATTTATTAATAAACCAGTCCGTCTAGTTGTGGGAGAAAGAGAGCACAACGGGAAAAAATATCCTGAAGTTAAAACATTTAAGCCATCCGAAGCATCAGTGCCTTCAGCTGACCCAATTAATATCAGTGACAACGATATACCTTTTTGATCATAGAAAACACAATTGAGGGAGTGGATAGCTCCCTCGTCTTTAAAGGGGAGTTATTACATGTACGAATTTAAAAACATACCGCAAGATCTCAAAAACGCCCCTCAATGGATATTATGGCGTTCCGAAGAACGTGACGGCAAGAAAACAAAAGTGCCTTATCAAATTGACGGCAGCATGGCCCAATCCAGTAATAAAAGAACGTGGTCGACTTTCCCAACAGTTTTGAAATTCTATAACGATCGTGATTATGACGGAATCGGCTTCATGTTTTCAAAAGATGATCAGTTCATCGGCATAGATATTGATCATTGTGTTGAGGATGGGGTTTTATCGCCATTTGCTCAAGAGATCGTAGAAAGCATTGGCAGCTATACCGAATTTTCACCAAGCGGTAAAGGTGTCCACATTATTACAAAAGGTAAGATTCCGTTACGGGGACAGGGCACAGGAAGAAAAAATCCTGAACTCGGATTAGAAGTATATCGCCACGGTCGTTATTTTACCTTTACCGGTAACAGTCTCGGAATAGGGGGAATTGAAGAACGATCGGACAAGCTCAAGGAGCTTTTTGATAAATATTTGAAGGACAAAAAAGAAGAAACGAAAACATCTAACCCACCTGTTGCTTCATCCCGTGATATGAACAATCTTTCTAATAAGGAAATATGGGAAAGGATGTTCAACAGCAAGAACGGGAATAGCATTCAAGATTTGTTTAATGGTCGTTTGATAAACGAGGATCATTCTGCCACAGATATGGCCCTGTGTAATCATTTGGCATTTTGGACCGATAAAGACACTTCAAAAATGGATTCAATGTTCCGTGAATCGGGCTTGTATCGCGAGAAATGGAATCGGCAACATTCATCCGATGGCGCTACATATGGAGAAATGACCATTGCCGCTGCCGTTTATTCTACTCATAAAACAATTTCTGATTTGATGGAAGAACATCAGGAGCAACCGTACGAGGTATATATTTCCCGTCCTCATAATTCTCAAGTTGAGGATACCGAAGAAATTATTGATACTCCGCCTGTGTTTCATTTAACCGAACTGGGTAATGCTGAACGTATTGCCTATTATCACGGAAAAAATATCCGGTATTGTAATGAGCTTGAATGGTTAATTTGGAACGGGAAGATGTGGGAGGAAGACAGCAAACGAAAGATTGAGGCTTTAACTGCTCAAACATTGCGTGCCATTTATGGTGAAGCGAAAGCAACGGAAGACGGGTACAAAAAAAAGCAGCTAAATGATTGGGCCAAAAAATGCGAGCGCCGTAATATTCGGATGAATACGATTTTAGATACTCGGCCGATGGTTGCTGTTAAAAAAGAAGAACTCGATTCTCATAAATATCTCTTTAATTGTGAAAATGGTGTGATTGATTTAAAGACAGGTGAAATATTGACACATGATCGGGATTTATTATTTACAAAAATTTCATCTGTAGCTTATCAAAAAGATGCTGATTGTCCAAATTGGAAAGCATTCATGGAGAGTATTTTCATAGATGAAAAAGGCCAACCCAACTATGAAATTATTAATTTTATGCAAAAGGCCATTGGCTATGCATTAACGGGTGATACGTCTGAACAAGTTATGTTCTTCCTGTTCGGAAATGGCCGTAATGGTAAATCAACTTTTATCAATACTGTTCAGCAATTACTGGGAGACTATGGACGCCAGACAAACAGTGACACTTTTATAAAAAAGAAAAATGATAACAGCATTAATAATGACATAGCCCGTCTTGATGGTGCACGCTTTGTGTCGGCTGTAGAGAGTGAAGAAGGCCAGCAACTTTCAGAATCATTAGTGAAGCAGATCACCGGTGGCGAAAAGATGTCCGCACGTTTCTTGCGCCAGGAGTATTTTGAGTTTACACCGGAATTTAAAGTGTTTTTTACGACAAACCATAAACCAATTGTAAAGGGAAGCGATGAGGGTATATGGCGACGCATTCGATTAGTTCCTTTTACGGTTACGATTCCGAAAGAAAAAGTAGATAAGAAGCTACCGCAGAAACTAGCTGCAGAAATGCCAGGTATTCTAAGATGGGCCGTTGAGGGTTGTTTGAAATGGCAGAAAGAAGGTCTCAAGGAACCGGAAGTTATTAGAAAAGCTACCGAAGGATACCGAGAGGATATGGACATTCTAGGTCCGTATATGGAAGAAAGATGCATCCAGCATCCGACCACAAAGGTAGAAGCAAAGGAGCTTTATAAGGATTACAAAGATTGGTGTTATGAAAATGACGAAATTGAGCTGAAGAACCGGGCATTTTATCGACAAATGGAAATCCGCGGCTTCAAAAAATATCGCGGAAATTATAACAAAAATTATTTTGATGGAATCGGTTTAATAAAAGAGAACCGAGATTTGCATAAACAATTAAATCTTTTTAAACAGGTCAGAGCCCATCGGATATAAAAAGTAACAAAAGTAACGTCACAAGCATCCAAAGAAAAAAGCTATAAATGTTGAAATAACAGGGATTTTAAGGGTTTTGTTAAAATATGGTGTTACTTTTGTTACTTAAATCCTCTGTTCCATGTACTGAAAATAAATAAATAAAAATAAATATATATATATTCTATATAGCTTTATATATGAAAATGAGTAACAAAAGTAACAAAAAGAGCTCGATCCCTTGGGAGAGTAAGGGAGAGACGTGTTACTTAAAAAGTAACAAAAGTAACAGCAAGGCGGGTGATTATTTTGCATCCAAAACAAATTTGTGCTGACATAGAAACGTTGGGCGCTCGTTTGGTTCTCGATGGTAACGATCTTTATATTGAGAACCCCGAAAACGTCTATCAAGAACTTGTGGAATTTGTCCAGTCTTACAAGAAACGAATTATTCGATATTTGAAAGGCGAATACTCGGATCAAGAACATAATGTGAAGCAAACAATAGATAAAATCATTAATTATTACATGGGCATTGCTCAAGACTTAAATACAAAAATAGATGACTGGTTCAATCATGATTGGGATGCGGCGTTAAAAGTCTCGAGATTGCTTGTTTTATTTTGGGAGAACGGATGGAGAGACCTTGACACTTCCGTTTCAAATTTTGAAAGTGAGGAAACGGACAAACTCTCTTTAGAAATTTATGAAAGGGCCATGTCTTATTTTAAGGGGAACAAATCATGACTATTATTCACTACAACTATTCAGACACAGAGTTAAAAGAAATTTTAGGCAGCATGATCATTATTGTGGATACGAGAGAACAGAAGAATCAACATGTTCTTGACTATCTTCGTAAAAAGAATGTATCCATCAAATTCAAAGCCATGAAGACGGGCGACTATTCCGCAATGATCCCAAAAAATGAGGCATACGGGATCAATAGAGATATGTATTTAAACGCTGCTATCGAAAGGAAAAACGGAGTTGATGAGCTTGTTCAATCTATTAAGGACCGTTCCAGGTTTGAAAATGAATTGATTCGAGCATCAAAAAACCCTTTCACACTTCTTGTGGAAGACCTGGAAGGGTATCAAAAGATCCTCAACGGAAAATATCGTTCAAAATATGAACCGAAATCGTTGCTAGGCAGCTTGAAAACATTTGAGGTTCGTTACAATTTCTCAACGGTTTTTATTAATCCAAGTGCGACCGGAAACTATATCTATCATCATTTTCATTACATGGCCCGTGAATTACTAAAGGGGGGCTTAATGTGAATGAATTAATGAAGGCCCTTTATATTGAGCGAAAAAAGGATGAAATAAAAGCGCAGCTGCTTAAAATGGGATATTTTAAAACGCCTGATGGTCGGCAGTTGTATGAGCTATCACTAGATGAATTAGACGGAATATTCAAAAAATGGTTGAAAGGGGAAAATAAAAATGGCGTTTGTAGGTTTTGAAGAATCACACGAGGTGCGGCAGCTGGCTAAAAGTTTAATTGATGAACACCACCCACATTTAAAAGATGCGATTGGGCACATTGGGTTTTATATTCGAGAAGGAAGCAGCAAATGGGCGGGGAAAGCGAAAAAATGCACGGCCTTTGAACGCCATATGACCGATTACATGCTTTTCGTATTTGTAAATAAGGAAGCCTGGAAGGCAATGAACAAGAAACAGCGTGCCGCCCTGGTCGATCATGAACTTTGTCATTTTACACGTACCAAAACGGAAGAACCTGACCCGAAAGATGTGAGGAATTGGATCACTGTGTACGGGCCCGCCGATGATCCTGACAGTTGGGGAATAAGAGAGCATGATGTTGAGGAATTTTCCGAAATCATTGAACGTCATGGTCTTTGGGATACGGGTATTGAATCATTTGCCGCAGTTGTGCGGGAGGCTGATCACCAAATGAATATTGATGATATAAACCGTATAACAAGGGTGAAGTAAATGAGGAATCGGCTACTAATCTTTTATATCGTATTCGGATCAATTTCAGTTTTAGCATTCATGAATGTAAATTAAGGAGGCAAGGAAAGACTTGAGATTACAAGACATTCCAAGTAAAATTATAGATATTGAGACTTTCACAAGAAAAGGACCTATTGTTCTCGTTATATCTGATGGTAAAGCGAGATTTTCACCGCTGCCGTCGCACGGGGAAACAAAGATCGTTACACATGACAATAAGGTAACTCGTGTTAACTTCAACGAAGGCGAGCTATTCAAATAAATCGTTCTACCGGAAAGCCGGGGGACACTGATCATGACAGCATAAGCGCTGTGTGGTTGGTGTCCCTTTTTTATATTCAGAAAAGAAGAACATGAGGTGTAAATCTATGTCTAAAAAAAGAACTGACGTACCTGAGAACAAAAGTGCTCAAAATCGTACGCAGAAGCTTTCATATGAAGAGATAAAGGAACTCATGGGTATTTACCGCCCAACATATAAAAGAAGCCGTGGCGGGGTATTAAAAAGCGAATAAAGGGGGAGGGTATTTTATGTTAGGTGAACCGCCTGTAATAGATAAAAAAGAAACGAGAAAAAGAGTTGAAAGTATACTAGACAATTATCGTTTGTATCTTCTCCAGGTCCCGGACGATATGCTGCCTAAAATAACGGCAGGATTTAGTATCGTTCCTCCAGCTGTGACAAATGCTTTTCATTCATCTACAGAGAGTACGGCCATGAAACGAATTGAGTGGGAACAGAAACGAAATGCATATCTTGAAAGAGTGCAAAAGGCTGTCAACCGTCTCCCGGCTTATGAAAGACAGATCATTATAAAACGTTACATGCAGCAAGAACCTGTTTTCGATTACCAGGTATATAATGAAATTGGCATGAGTGAAAGATCGTATACACGTTTGAAAGGAAAGACATTCCTAGACCTGGCGTATGCGCTCAATGAAGTTGTATTTAAAGCACCCGTTTAGAGGTGTTTTTTTATTTTGGCGTATTTTTGGCACAATTTTGGCGTAAAAGTGGCGTATTTTTGGCGTAAAGTTGGCGCAGCATAACTGAAAAAAGGTTGTAATATTGTATTATACGATAAATTGATAGGGCGGCTTCCATTGCGGAGGGCGCTTTTTTATATAGGTACCAAACAATTATCAGGAGGTAAAGGAGAGTGTGGCGATGTCATTTACAAAACCAACAAGTTTGAGTTTTGCAAAGTTATCTGATGATGTGAAAGATAAAAAAGAGCGAGATTTTCAAAGAAATCTACGTTTAGGAATCCTAACTCTGAATGAAGTTAGAGCGCATTATGGATTGAAATCCATTGGAGAGAAAGGAAGAAGCATTTATAAGGGAGGCAAGAACAATGAAGCCAATTAAAGAAACGTCAGAGGGTCACATCATGTGGGATGAAAAGGATCAGAAGGTTGTGTTTGTCCCGAGACATCAAATGAATGGATCAATTCAAGAAGATGAATCGCCTGTGATTGAAGAAACAGAACAGGAACATGAAGACGAAACGTCGCTTGATGATCTTACAAAAGAAGAACTCATGAATCTTGCTGCAGAACGAGGCATTGAAGTAAAGCCAGCAATGAACAAACCAACGATCATTGAATTATTAAGCGCAGCTGATGAAGAGTGAGATATTGCATTCATGATGGATGCCGAAATCTCTTAGAGCCTGGAAGATATTATTGTGACGACCACCGGAAGAAGAGGAAGCCGAAAGGAAAGAAACGTAATGCCTTTCAATCAGTCAACAAGTCTTTTTATAGATCGGATGCCTGGCAGTCTATGAGGCAGTTCATATATGAGAGAGATAAAGGCAAATGTACAAATTGTAAAAAATTTGTCTTCGGTAAGTCTGCTCACGTTCACCATATCGAACCAATTTCAAAAAGTCCTGAATTGAAACTTGAGGAAACAAACCTCACTCTTCTTTGCAACAAGTGCCACGCAGAGGAAGAGAACAAAATGAGCAAAGCCCCCCCTTCAATCTTCGAAAAATACTTTGGCTAGGGGACAGGGTAGGGGGAGGCTTGCGTGTAAAAAGACAAAATTTTCGAAGGGGGGTAAGGGCTAAAAAATGGAAATGGATGATAAAAAAGCACGGGCAGCGCAAACAAGAAAATTGAACAAAATTCGTAAAGATGAACATGAGAAAATCGTCGGTCTTTTAAAAGCGATTGGTACATATTCAACATCCCTTACGCCTCTTATCGAAACTTATTTAGATGCTTATGTTGTTTATACAGTGATGTATGAAGAATGGCGTAACGACGGGTTTCAGGCCACAATCATGTATATAAATAAAGCTGGCCACGAAAACGAAATGAAGCACCCTTTAGCTCAACAGGTTGCCGACTGGAATAGTAAGATAAGCAAGCTCTTAGAGTTGCTAGGATTGACACCGAAGTTGCAAAAAATGGTCAACGGTTCTACACCAAAAAGCAATGACAAAATACAAGCATTTGCGCAGAAATGGGCTAAAAAATAGTGATTGAACCGGGCGTAAACTACGCTGATATATATGCAAAACAGGTGTTAAGCAACAAAAAAGAACATTGTAAGGCGGTCATCAAAGCCGTTGAGCGTTATTTGAGGTGGAAAAAGCGAAAAGATATTTGGTTAGATGTGGACGCTGCTAATAGAGCAATGGATTTCATTGAAACCTTCTGTAAACATTCCAAAGGTGAACTAGCTGGGAAGCCGTTAACATTGGAATTGTGGCAAAAATTTATATATACAAACATCTATGGATTTTATACGAAAGATGAAAAAGGCCGTGAAGTCAGAGCGGTTAGAACTGCATATGTTCAAGTGCCGAGGAAAAACGGGAAAACGGTTTTAGCGAGTGGGTCAGGCACTTATGCATTATATGGTGATGGTGAACTAGGGGCGGAATGTTATACAGCTGCAACGGATTCAGACCAAGCCAATATCGCTGCGCAGCAAATAGCATCTACAATCATAAATAGCCCAGACCTAGATGCTGTCACTCAAATTTATAAAGGGCAAAAAGGAAAGATAAATGCGATTTGGTACCGTTTTTCAATTGATGGTGTGGAATATGCGAACTGCCTTGTTCCCTTATCCAAAAATACTAAAGGTCTTGATGGAAAGGGCCCTCATTTTGTTCTTTTAGACGAAGTACACGCCCAGGACAATGCGGACATGTATGACATTCTTAAATCAGGAATGGGATCACGCTTGCAACCACTTATGTTCATTATTTCTACAGCTGGAAAAGGGACAACGTCTGTAGGTTTGCAAATTTATGAGTACGCAAAAGGGTTGTTAAATTCAACAAAAGAGGATGACGAAGACACTTCTTATTTTACATTCATTACGGAGCCTGACAAGGGTGATAAATGGGATGATCGCAAGGTTTGGAAGAAAGTAAATCCGAACTGGGGAGTGAGTGTCCAGCCTTCTTTCTTGGAAAGTGAATTTAAAAACGCTCAACAAAGCGCCGAGCGGAAAGATGAATTTTTAGCTAAATACTTAAACATTTTTGTAAGAAGCACAGGCGCTTATTTTGATAAAGATATTGTCGGAAAAATGATACTTGATGATAACGGGGAAATCATACGTGACATAGGCGATTATTCCGGCTCCGAGGTTGTCTTGGGGCTGGACTTGTCAAAAACAACTGATTTGACTTGTGTGTCAATTAATATACCAACGCACGATGATTCCGGCCGTTCAAGACTTGTGGTCAAACAAATGTATTTTATTCCCGATCACAATATTGAAGGGCGTGAAAAGACTGAAAACATACCTTATCGGCAAATGGCCGAAAAAGGTTTTTTGACGTTTTGTCCAGGAAGGTCCATTGATTATGACATGGTCATTCGTTACATGATTGAATGTGCGCAAATGTACGATGTCATTCAAGTGAACTATGATCCGGCGCTATCTGAAAAAATCATTGAGTCGTTAGAGGCAGAGGGTTTTACATGTGTAGAAGTTAAACAATATGGAGCCGTTTTAAATAGCCCGTGGGATGATGCAGAAGTATTGATGTATGAAGAGAGAATTAAAACAGACAATCCACTATTTATCTATTGTATTGAGAACGTGGTGGCCGAAAAGAATTACCAGGGCTTAAAACGGCCATCGAAGAAACAGAGCAAGAATAAGATTGACGGCTTTTCGGCTTTCCTTACAGCACATAAGGAAACAATGATGATGATGGAAGATTACAACAGCGATGAATATGAATCGATGCTAGATGAATTATACCGTTAGGGGGTGAATGCGTGGGAATTGTTCAAAGAATTAAACAGCTTTTTTCATCAAAAAGGAGTGTTGATCTATTCAACAATTCTTTTTTTAATTTTGGGACATACGTGAATGATGACAACATCCTTAGTTCGAGTGATACTTATTATCTTTTGAAATTAATAAGTGATCAAGTGGCGCTTGCTAATTTCATTGTGGAAGATGAGACAGGCAAAGACATATACACGGGCCAGGCTGCAAAAGTTTTGAAACAGCTAAACAACCCGAATGACTATTTAACTTCTTATGAATTTAAAAAGCTGCTAGTCAATGTATATCTTCTTAGAGGTGAAGTGTTCCTTTTTCATGAAGGTGCGCAGCTGCACATCTTAGACAATGTTTATGCTGAAATGACGAATTACGGATATGAAAAATATTCGCTAGGCGGTCAAGGCATTCCAAGATACATGATTAGACATATAAAAAACATCGGTGTGAACCATTTGAAAGGTGTCGGCTTGCTTGATTTAGCCCGAGAAACACTAGAAGGTGTTATGAATGCTGAAAAGGCATTGACCGACAAATATAAAAAAGGTGGATTAATGGCGTTTTTGCTCAAGCTTGAGGCGCACTTATCACCTACGAATGGGAATCAAAATAAAACAGTCAAAAAGATTCTTGATCAACTTGAAGACATTAAGGATTCAGGAAAAACAAAACTCATTCCGTTAGGTAAAGGTTATGAAATAGAGGCCCTTGAGTCTCCTGTGGATGATGAAAAAATCCTGAAATATCTTAGTATCTACAAAAAAGATTTAGGGAAATACTTTGGCCTTGATAAAGAGCTGCTAGATAAATTAGAAGAGAAAGATATGGAGCAAGCTATGATGAAATTATTCACCAGCTGCTTGAAGCCAATTTTTAAAAACATTGAAGAGCATTTGACGGCGTTACTACTTGGAGAAGATAGCGGCTTGAAAATTAAATTTCGTCACGATTTACTGGATTTTGTAGGCATTAAAACAAAAACAGAGATCGCATACAACTTAGTTCGAACTATGATCGCCACGCCGGACGATGCCCGTAAAATGCTTGGGTGGGACCCTCTCAACACAGAAGAGTCCTCTAAACTTTATGTAAGTAAAGATTTGGTCGGGATTGATCGTCTTCATGAGGAAGCGGCAAACGCTTTGAAAGGTGGTGAGGATGATGGGTAAAGAAAAACGCACATTTTCAATAAAAGGGCTTGAGGTTCGAGAGTCCGGCGAAGAAGCAGCACCGTCCAAAATTGTTGGATATGGTGCTGTTTTTGATAGTCCGGCAGATATTGCAGGATGCTTCACGGAAATTATTTCACCAGGAACATTTAAAAAGGCGCTTGATTCAAATTCAGACGTACGGGCCTTATTTAATCATAATTGGGATTGTGTTCTAGGCCGAGTGAAGAGCGGCACCTTGATGCTTGAGGAAGATGAGAGGGGCCTTAGATTTGAAGTGACACCACCTGAAACAATCTGGGTGGAAGACCTTAAAAAAAGCATGAAGCGTGGCGACATTGATCAATGCAGTTTTGGTTTTATAGTCACAAAAGACGAATGGGATTACGAAGCAGAGCCAGCAGTGAGAACAATCAAAGAAGTCGAACTTTATGAGATTAGTGTCGTGTCTCTTCCTGCTTATGAAGATACAGAAGCCGCAGTAAGATCGGGCGACATTCTAAAGCGAGCAAAAGAAGAGCGTGAACAATCAAAAAAGAAACAAGCAATTGTAAATAAAATAATGGAGGTTTTACAATAATGAACATCAAAAAAATCCTTGAAAACCGCAAAAAGCAAATTGAAAAAAGAATGACGGAAATTCGTGAAACAATCGAAGGGGAAGGCGCTGCGGATACTACTCTTGAAGAATTACAAGCCGAAGTTGATGAGCTTGCTGCGGAGCTTGCTGAAATCAAAAAAGAACTTGATAAGTCAGATGACAATAAAGATGGCGGGGCAGGCGACACCACCCAAACAAATGAAGAAGGCCGCAGCGCAACATCTAACAAAGAGCAGGAAAAACGTTCTGCCCTTGCTGATTCTATTCTGTCTTCTCTTTCTTCAAGATCACGAACAGAAGCAAAAGAAGGAGAAGTAAGAAAGGGTTTTGCGCAATTTGTAGCGGGTCAAATTTCTGCTTCTGAAGCAAGAGCGATGGGTCTGAAAACAAACGGTAATGATATTTTTGTTCCTGATGTCCTGGCTTCCGAAATTCTAACGTATGCACAAGAAGAAAACCCATTAAGAAAACACGGTACAGTGTATAGAACAACAGGTACACAAGGCTTTCCAATCTTAATTAAAAAGTCGAAAGCTAATCGACACAAGGACGAACGAGGCAAGAATGAGCCTATTCCTGAAACAGATATCTCTTTCGAAGAGTATGCTCTTAATCCATCTGAAACGGATGCGCTAGTTCTTGTCACGAAAAAATTACTAGCACGCACTGATCTTCCTATTGAACAAGTTATCATTGACGATCTCAAAAAAGCCTATGTGGAAGAAGAGGCAAGTTTCTTTTTCAATGGTGCTGATAATCCAGGTTCATTGTTCAAGAAAGCGGTGAAGTTCACAACAACAGAAACTGATCCTTATAATCGTTTTGTCAGATTAAAAAATACATTGCCGACAGCTATTTTGAAGCAAGCTAGATGGATGACAAACAGAGCGGGCTTAACCCTCATCGAAACATTAAAAGACAAAGAAGGCCGCCCGTTACTGCGTGAAACAGGCATTGAAGGTAAATTTGGTGAAGCGGTTCTTAATTTCCCTGTGGAAGTTTCTGATTATGTCGATGGTGACAATCCTGAAATCCCACGTTTCTTCTTCGGTGACTTCTCAAAATTCCGTGTGCAAGATGTTATCGGATCAATGGAAGTGACAAAGTTGACTGAAAGATATTCAGATACAAACCATATCGGTCTTAAAATTTGGAATCTGAATGACGGTCAATTGGTTCAATCACCTCTTGAGCCTGCTATTTTCCACATGGAGTTGAACCCAGATGGCTCAACACCGACTGAATGATCAATTAAAAGAGCATTTACGGCTTGATGACGGGGAAGAAGATACTTCCCTGTCTTTTTATTTAACAGCTGCTACAAATTACGTCAGGAATGCTACAGGTGGCGAAGATGACTATTTGATTGTGCTTCTTGCCGGCATACTGTTTGAGTATCGTGTCGAAAAGAACATTGATCAAGCATTGAACGCATTATCACCATTTATTATCCAAGCGGATATGGCAAGGGGTGAAGAAGATGGCACATAATCCAGGAAGGCGACGCCATAAAATTCATATTCAACACAGCGTGCCTGGTCGGAATCCTGAAACAATGAAACCTGTTCAAGAATGGGTGACGCATCGGATGGCTTGGGCTGAAATTCTACAGCCAAAAGGAAATTGGGTCATCCAAGCAGCAGCACAAGGACAACAAAACACGGTCTTTTTCCGCATAAGGCACAAAGAAACAACCGATCAAACCGGGACTATGCGTGTCCTTTTTTCGGGGAAAACGTACAGAATTAAATCAATCATGCCTGATCTCCAATATAAGGAGTTAATGGTGATTGAATGTGTGGGGTGGGATCATGAGAATCACAGCACAAGCGGAGGGAATTGATGAGGCAATTCGACGGCTTCAAGAGGTTGGGGCGAATTTAAAAAAAGCACAACCGAAAGCCTTGAGAGCTGGCGCCAAGATTCTTGCAGAACAAATGAAAAAAGAAGTAAACGTTTCTGATATTGACCATGTTCATATTAAGGATGACATCAAAGTGAGACAAACACCAAAAAAAGAGCGTGTTTATGCTGATGCGGTTTCATATGATGTGGGACCTGGGAAAGAAACCGCCTGGCGTGCAAGATTCCACCATGAGGGCTATGTCGCCAAGAACGGCCGTTTTGTGAAGGGGAATCCCTTTGGAACACGGGCTTATCGGATTAAAAAAGATGCGATCAATCAAGCCGTATTAAAGGAACTGCAAAAAGGAGCAACATGATCATGATTGATTTTCAACCAATTGTGACAAAACATTTGTTAGATGATCCGGCCATTCAATCAATGACGAGTGGAAGAGTTTTCGCAGGAGACTTCCCACTTGAATTTAAAGCGGAATTCCCACATATCCTGGTTGCTGAAATGGACAATGTAGATGTCGAATACACCGACAACAAGGCAACACATTCAGAGATCGACATACAAGTAAATATTTGGATTCAAGCGAGCGAAAGCATATCGGCTATTCAACAAGCCGTAGATCAAAAAATGAAAGCCCTGGGATGCAAAAGAATCACGGTTTCTTCTTTCAACGAAATAGAAAAAAATGCTTTCAGAAGAGCTTTTTTATATAGAACAATTGTGAAACATTAAAGGAGGAAAAAGCATGTCAGTCATTGTAGGTTTAGAAAACCTTGTTTATGCCGATTTAACCGAAAACGGAAAGTCTTTTGAATATGGAGAGGTAAAACCCTTTGCGCCACTATGTGCAGCAAAAGTAGACACTAGCACAGACTCATCAACGGTTTATGCTGATAATGGCCCTATCATTGTGCTTTCATCTACAGGTGAAACAAAAGTGACAATTGAAACAACTGAAATCCCGCAGGATGTATTGGCGCACATTACCGGTCAAAAGATTGTAGATGGTGTTATTGCATGGAAACAAGACGCTATCCCGCCATATATTGCATTGGGCTTCACGGGAACGAAAGAAGACGGCAATGTTCGTCATGTGTGGTTAGTCAAAGGCCGTTTCTCGATTCCATCCACTGATTGGAAGACAAAAGAGGACAAGCCGGAAGCACAAAAAGAAAGTATTGAAGGTACTTTTGTACAACGAAGTGATAAAGTTTTCAAAATCACAGGAGACAGCAGCGTAAAAGGTTATGAAAAATATCGTGAAAAATTCTTTGATGAGGTATTTGATATTACGCAGCTGGAAGAAACAAGCGGTGGTACTACTTCTAAAGTAGATACAACTAAATCTAGTGGAGGTGCTGCTTAATGTCGAAGCCGTTAGAAATCACGCTGCGTATTGATCAAAATGATCAAACATTTTATCAAGAATTTGTGTCTTTAAAATATAAACGCAAGGCCCTTGAAATTGAACTGGATGCCAAAAAAGAAGACATTGATCCGGGAGACATTGAAGCCCGGCAACTTAATCTAATTTGGGAAGTGTTCGGAAAACAGTTCACGAAAAAGCAGCTTGATGAAGGTTTAAACGCCATTGGGTTCCGTGATGTTTTATACGATATTATCGGGGTTGGGCTTTTAGGCTATCCATCCAGGGAAGAAATTGAAGCGAGAGAGTCGGAAAACGACCTGGGAAAGCTAGTGGAAAAGCTGATGAAAGAGCAAATGGAACAAAACTGATCACGCTTGAAAAAGCGTACGAGAATATTAAAACGCAATATTTGCAGCTAATGCGTCAAGGGTGGTCCGTCCCTCAAATTGATGAGATGGATTACCCTTTTTATATTGAGCTACTTGAACACTTACCAAAAATGGAAAGTGAAATCAAGGAAGAAGAAAGCAAACCGAAAGTCGTGCCTATAGATAAAGTGTTTTAAGGAGGGGAGAGCATGGCAGCCAGTGAAGTGACAAATATGATTATGCGTTTAGGCTTTGACGATGGCGGGACATCTGCGGGCATTGAAAATATAGCAGAAAAAATGGCCCTTGTTAGAAGTAGCATGAAGGCTACTGCTTCCCAATTTGGACACTTTGGGGACGAGTCGGAAAAACTTAGACGCAAACAAGAAGACCTTTCACAGCTTTATGAATTACAAGGAAGCAAGATCGAGCAGTTAAAGAAAAAGTATGAAGTGTTAGCCAGGGAAAAAGGTGAAAATTCAAAAGAAGCCTTACAGCTTGCGACAGTAATCAATAGAGAAGTAACCAACCATAATCAGCTTGAGCGTGCTCTTCGATCAACTACCTTACAAATAAATACACAAAATTCAGCTTGGACAAGAGCCGGAAACAGCTTGCAAGAATATGGTGAACGTCTTCAATCAACTGGAAACAAGATGTCAACAATCGGAAAAGTGGGTTTTGCCGCAATTACGGCACCTGTTAGCGCACTTGGCGTGATGGCTGTTAAATCTGCGGCCGATGTTGAAAAGGCACAAGGGAAGATTGCTGCTTCCCTCAACTTAACCAAGAAAGAAGCAGCCGAGGTAAACAAGGTCACAAGAGAGATGTGGCTATCTGGCTTCGGTGAGTCGATGGAGGAAGTAAATCAAGGTGTCATTGATACACGTAAAAACCTTCAAAACCTCAAAGGGGATCAACTTGAATTAGCAACTAAAAGAGCAAACATTTTAAAAGATGTGTTTGAGTACGAGATCCCGGAAAGTACAAGAGCGGCAAAAGCACTCATGGATAATTACGGTGTGGACGTGGCGAAATCATTTGATTTTATCACAGTAGCCGCACAAAAAGGCGGGGATTATTCCAACGAGCTTCTTGATACTGTGAGTGAATATTCATCCCAGTTTAGTTCAGCTGGTATTTCCATTGAAGGCATGTTTAACATCATGTTGCAAGGTGCTAAAAATGGTGCTTGGAACATGGATAAAGTTGGTGACGCAGTAAAAGAGTTTAATATTCGTGCGCAGGACGGTTCAAAAAGTACCGTTAACGCATTTAAAGATATTGGCCTTGATGCTGAAAAGATGGGGACAGCCATTGCAGAAGGTGGAGAAAAAGGACAAAAAGCATTCATGGCAACTGTTTCAGCGATTGCGGCCGTAAAAGACCCACTCGACAGGGATGCGGCGGGTGTCGCTCTTTTCGGTACCATGTGGGAGGATTTACGGGGGAAAGTCGTGACATCCTTAGACCCGACAAAAGACATGCTCGGGCAGGTGGAAGGCGCCACAGAAAAAGCAGGAAAAGCGATAAAGGATAATTTCAATGATCGTGCTGTTATGGCCTTCCGCAAATTGATGTCAAACCTTTTGCCGATTGGTGAAATTTTGCTAGAAAAAATCGAGCCGGCACTAGATAAAGCTGGCGATGCGGTTGATCGTTTCACAAAATGGTTTCAAGGCTTAACACCTTCAATGCAAAATACCATCGTCATTGCTGGTTTATTGGCTGCTGCTTTTCCTCCTGTTATCATTGCCCTGGGTTTGGTTGTTTCCAGCATAGGGACCGTTACGGGAGCATTAGGCAGGGGGGCGGTTGCGTTTGGCCGTTATCGGGCAGAAGCAGCACTTGCAAGAACATCCACGTCACAACTTGCCGCCGCAAATACTGCCGCAGCTGCACAAATGAATATCAGTAATGCAGCAGTGACAAGGAACACAAGGGGCCTTCGTGGTTTACGTGGAGCGTCAGGCCTTGCCGGTACTGCGATGATGTCTTTTGGAGGTAAATGGGGCTCATTGTTAGGCGTTGCAACGATGTTCGCACCGGAGATCGCAAAAGGCGCACAATCTTTATTTAATTTCAGAGGAGGCGCACGAGTCGCTACGACTGCTACATCTAGTCTAGGAACCGGGACAGCTCAAACAGCCGGGAGATTTGCTGGATTTGGCGCAAAGGCGCTAGGTGTGGTTAAAAGTCTTGGGAATGTTGCCCGAGTGGCAAGCGTTGCAAGGGTGGGGATGTCTGCATTCGGCGGCCCGGTCGGTTTAGCTGTGACGGGTGTGTCTTTATTAGCAGAAGGCGGTTATAAACTATATAAGCATTTAAAAGAAGAGCAAATCCCAGCCCTTGAGGACTTCGGGGAAAAGGTTTCTGAAAGCACTACGAAATCAGTGCTCGGTTATAAAAAATTAAATGATCAAGCAACCGCACAATTAAATCAATTGAATTGGTCAGGCAAAAAGGTTTCAAAAGAAACAGCTGATAACATCGTGAAAAATTTCAATACAATGGGTGATCAGATAAAACAAAGCATTGAAACGAAAGGGAATCAAAGTTTTGAATCACTTAGAAAATTCATGGCCGGCAGCAAAAGCCTTTCTCAAAAAGAACAGGAAGCCATTTTAAACAATGTTAAAAAGAAACAGAATGAGCAAGTAAAATCCGTGAGTGATGGCGAAGCGAAAATAAAAGCGATCTTAACCCAAGCAAGTTCAGAGAAAAGAAACCTTACTCAAAAAGAAAAAACAACGATTAATAACATTCAAAAAAGCATGATGACAACAGCCGTTAAAACAATGAGTAAAAGCGAAGTCGAACAAAAGGCCATTATGAGTAAATTACAAACCGAATCTAAAAGTATCACGGCGAGACAAGCAGCGGACACCATTAAAAACAGCATCAAAGCAAAGGAAGGCGCAGTGAAAGAGGCTGATGATAAATATAATAAAACGGTTGCTGCCGTTGTCCGTGAACGTGATGAAACGGGGTCAATTAGTAAGAAACAGGCCGACAAGCTCATAAAAGAGGCGAAAAGGCAGCGTGACGATTCTGTTTCCGCAGCAAAGGACATGCATAAAAAAGTTGTCAAAGAAGCGAGAAAACAAGCAGGGGATCACGCTGATGAAATCAATACCGAAACCGGAGAAGTGAAAAACGGTTGGGAAAAAATGATGGATATTGTTAATAATGCTTGGAATTGGATTCAAGGTCTCTTCGGTGGAGGAGATAAGAAAAAGAAAAAATCTAACCCACCAAAGCTAGGCACTGACGGCAAGGGCAAGTATTTAGAAAACCGAGCTTATGAAAAAGGCACACCAGCAACAGGGCACCCGGGCGGGCTTGCTGTTACGAGTGAAAAGGGTCGAGAATTAATTCATGAGCCAGGAGTCGGAACTTATGTTTCAGGAAATTCCGGCCCAGAGCTGCGCTATTTAAGAAAAGGGTCATCCGTTCTACCAAACAGAGAAACGGAACGTGTGTTAAAGCGGCATGGGATGCCTGGATATGAAAATGGTGTAGGAGACTATTTTGATTGGATCATGAAAGGACCGAAATTCCTTTGGAATAAGGCTACTGAAAAATTCGGTTTGAATGATGGTTTACTCCCTTCGTGGTTCACGAATGTGAGCGGCAGCCCGGTAGAAGCCATTGCAAAACTTGCATTCAGTGGTGTTGATTCTCTCATAGGTTCCATTGGTTCTTTCTTTGGTGGTGGTAATGCTACTGAAAACGTGAAAAGATGGGTGGCTCAAACCATTTCAATTGCGGGTATATCTCCTTCTTTCGCAGGAGCTTTACAGACAATTGCGATGAAGGAATCAGGAGGAAACCCGACCGTCGTTAACAATTGGGATAGCAACGCAAAAGCGGGGCACCCGTCACAAGGGCTTATGCAGTTTATCCCTTCTACATTTGCAGCGCACGCAAAAAAAGGGTTCACAGATATAAGAAATCCTGTTCATCAAATACTAGCTGCGATAAATTATCTCAACAGTCGTTACGGAGGGATCAATAGACACCCTGGTCTTGTGAATATGAGTAAAGGCGGGAAATATATTGGCTACGCAGCGGGCGGCGTTTCCCCTGGCGCAGGAGGCACCAAACTAGCTGCGCTAAATGAAAGAGGATATGACGAACATATCATTACAACAGACCCGTCATATCGTGAAAGGAGCCTAGCAATTTGGGCCCGTGCTGGCGCTGAATTAGGTGTCAATCCACAGTCTGCACCAAGCGGGATGAATTTGGAGCCGATGACATCAAGACAAGATACAACAAACGCATTATTACAAGAACAAAACGAGCTTTTACGTGAAATTGTCAGCACTGGCGGTGTCATCAAGGTTGGAGAAAAAACATTTGCAAAAGTCATGAATAAAATCGGTATGAAGCAGCTTCAAGATAAAGCGGTATTGATGGGGGGATGGTGATGGAATTTGATCTTATTATTGACGGGGAGCGTTTAAATGATGTCTTCCCCAATGTCTTTCTAACATCCTTTGAACCCGAAGCGCCGTCATTCGATAGAAAAAACTTTACAAATTCGAGCCGGCACGGCATTCAGACGCAAAGAAAGAGTCGTTTTACACGTTTGAAAGAAAGAAAAATACTTGTTGATCTTACAATAGACGCAGCAAACGCAGAACATTTTTATCTAGTAAGATCGGAAGTATATGAATATCTTGGCCGGCCCGATCCATACGAAATCATATGTACGTTTCGGCCTGAAAGAAAATGGCTTGTTGTGTGTGATGACGCATATACCATTGGTCAGGAGCAGGGGAAAACGGGTGGAACTTTTACAATCACGCTTACGGCCATTGAAGGGTGTTCACAGTCGGTGCATGATAGCCGATCACCACAGGAATTGCAAAGTGAGAGATTCATGGGAAGAAATTTTGAACGTTATAGAGAGCAGCCTTTTCGATTTAAAGAAAGGGCTTTTTCTGTTTATAACTATGGTGATGTGAGATTGTCGCCTATTGATCATGAGTATACAGTCAATATGTTTTTGGCTGGTTCAGACATAAAAATTGAGAACAAAACAACAGGCGAATCTATTACATTAGTAGGCACTCAATCAAAAAACAATTTGTTGAACGTGATAAAGCAGTATGTTTTTAAAGGTTCGCAAGCTGTGGAAAGAAGAGGTCGTTTTCCTGAACTCGTGCCAGGCAAGAATGACTTTGTGATTTTGGGTGCAACTTATATCGACATTGAATTTATTACTCATTTTTACTACAAAGGAGGGTAGGCATGAATCAGCTATTTGTCCAGGATAAAGGAACAAAACAAGAATATGAAATAGTGAACAGCAGCCCCCGCCTAACGGATGGAACTGATGGCAAAAAAACAATGGAATTACAGATTGAAGCGGGTTTTACTGATCCCGTATCTTTTGAGGCATTGGTCGGCAGAAACCTTCTAATTGTGGATGAAAAGGTACACAAGCGGCAAAAATACGTTATCCGAAATTTTTCAAAAACTCAAGATGGTGATGTACTGTCTAAAAGTGTTTCAGCTACTCATATTTATGCTTTTTTGCTATCAAAAAACAGAGTAGATGAGGTTATTCAAGGCGAATTAACACTTGAACAGGCGTTTGCTCATGCCTTGAAAGGGAGTAAATTCACGTTCAAAATTATGGATGATGCGAAAGGCATCAAACCTGTCAAAAATGAAGGGTTTGGTGATGCATTTTCTATTGAACTGATAGACACGATTATTTCAAATTATAAAATTGAGCTTGATGTAAATAATTACGAGATTTATATACACAAGAAAATAGGAAAGAAAATCAATAAAACGCTTGATACTAGAGCGAATATAAACGGTCTTACTGTCACTATTTCGGAAGACAATACGGCCACACGGGGCAGAGGCTTCGGCAAGCAAAAAGAAGAAAAAGACACGATAAGTGAAAGCGCTATGGGTTATGAGAGCAAAACCGGTACGTGGTCTTATGACGATGCTTTGAAAGCTGATTTTACGAATAAGCCTGGCGCCACTTTTACTTTTTCTTTCACTGGGACCGGATTCCGATTTGTTACCTTAACTTCAAAATTAGGCGGTAAATGGGAATTTAAGATTGATGACGATAAGACGAAAACGATCAGCGTTTATAAAGATCAATCACCTAAAAAAGAAACGATAGAAGTCATTAGAGGTCTTGAACATAAAAAACATAAAGTCATTGCTACATTCAAAGGAAAAGACAGCAAAAATCCCAATACAAAAGGGAAGAAGACAGCGGCCCCAATCATGTATCTATTGAGAGACAACGTCATTGAAACATATCGGGAATATAAAAATGAAAATGAAAAATATGTATTCGAGCCGGTCCTTTTCGTTCATCCAAACGAGAAGGATTTTTTAATTGACGGACAGCCCACATGGGCCGAGCCAATTAAAGATGATGCCGTTACAAAGGCAGAAGATATGAACACTCTTTTGAAAGAAAAAGTCAATCCATTCCCGGAAGTGACCGTGGCAATTGATTTTGAGGAATTTGAAGTTGAAGAGCTAAAAGGGTTAGAGGATGAACTCAACAAGGGTGACACGCTGCATGTTATAGCCGATACAACTGAACATGGTATCACGTTTGAAGATGATGTAAGAGCCGTCAGCATGACTTATAACCCGTTAGACTTGACTGAAAAACCTGATGTGACTTTTACCAATGTACAGAAGGATATGTTTGATTTGCAGCTTGAAGACAGGCGAAGAATCAGAAACCAAGAGCGCTATATCAAGGAACAAAAAAATAGTTTATTGGCTCAAATTCAAGCAGCAAAAAACGAATTGTCCGATCTAATTGAAAAAGGAAAAACAGGTAGCCCGCAAAATGCGGGTTTTAGTTTGGTCTTTAAAGGTGGATCGTGGGGTTCTTCTGCTGGTGATGTGTATATAGACGGAAGCGATTTAATATTTGAAACACCTGAAAATTATGAAATGGTTTATGCGACTGTAGACGGCTCGTCGCTGCTTAAACAGAACGGGATCACGCCTTCAATCGACTATGAAGACAATCAAACTGATACATTCATCATTTCCTTTTTTCAGAGTGGAAAAAAAATAAAGCCGGATCAAGTGCCCGATACTTCAAAAATATCGGTTGGTATTGTCGGCTATTCATAAGAAGGTGATCACATGTTTAATTTGAAGAAACAGCACACGCCTAGCCCACATTCAAAATTAATACAAGAGCTGAATGACAATGCCCGCACCACTGAAAATGCTTTGAATGAATTGAATAGAGCAGATGAGAGGCACCAACAAAGCGAGACGGCACACAAAGCCGAGCATATTACCCATCGTGGGAAAAGCGTTGGTCACTGGCTTAATAGTTTATGGGCTAGATTGATTAACTTAATTGTAAATCACGACGGTAATGACGTGAAAGAGGTCGTGGATGGTCGGGTTGCAATAGATGCCACCATTCATCCAACCTTAAACGACCGACTTGAATATGACTTTGATAGGTTGGAGCAGAAAGTGAATGACATGCTTTCAATCGTGTCTTTGCAGCCGTTTCTGAACAAATACGGCAACTTTACGAAAGCTCTTCAAACTGCACTTGATTTGTCAAAAGATCGCCCCATTTGGCTTTATATTCCCCCAGGAGGCTATACGCTGCGTGAACGGGTGAGGATTTATAAAAATACTCATATCACTTTACAGGCAGGGGCAACAATCAAGCGTGGCTTTGTAGGCAGCATGTTTGTAAATGGTGATTCAAATGAGAGTTTCACCGGGTACAAAGGGCACGGAAACTTGATCATTGACGGACAAGGAACAATTGACAGCATGGGACACGAAATCAAGCAGCAATGCTCTATTTTTGGGTTCGCTCATGCATCCGGAATTATCATGCGAGACCTAACATTGAAAAATGTTTGCGGGGGACATGCTCTTGATTGTGCGGGCAATGAAAACGTGATGATCGACAATGTGACATTCGAAGGGTTTGCGGACTATGTAGGGGACAGATGGTTTTCCGCAGCGGTTCAAGTTGATTTGATGAGATCATCCGGCAATTTTGGCGCTTTTGGCGCTTATGATCACACACCGACAAGAAACCTTACAATGCAAAATTGTACTATCCGTAAATCAGCAGAGCTTGGGGGCTATCCTAGAGCGATAGATTCACATACAAGCACTGACGGTGTTCTCTATTCGGGCATTAGATTCCTCAATAACAAGGTTTACGATTGCACAGAATGGGCAGTGTCGGGCAACAAATGGCAAGATGTGTTTGTAGACGGCAATACCTTTGAAAACTGTTCCGGCGGCGTTAGAACGTTATTGCCTGGACCAAACAGCGTTTATACACAAGATAAAAACGGAAATCAAACTGGCCGTGTTAATAAGACAAAGCGTCACACAATTACAAACAACAAATTTAAAAACATGTCGGCTGATCATGCAATCCAGGTTTACGGTCGTAAAGGCTATCAAACCATTGATCATGTGGTCATTTCAAAAAATCAAATTGACGGCACAACAAGGCACGGTATTCATGTGTCAGATGTAAAGCATTTTGTTATTGATGATAATACCCTAGAAAATGTCGGGCATCATGGCATTTTAGTTACCCGTAGCACACGGGGAAAGGTACACCACAACACAGGACGTGACATCCAGGGTAACGGCGTGCGGATCGAGGAAGGAAGTTGCGATTTTGTTTCCGTGGATGATAACACGCTAGAAGAGATCGGATTTTCGGGTATATCTGTCTCGGGTGATTCTGAATATGTACAGATAGATGAAAACACGATTATGAATGCGGGCAAGCGTGGTGATGATTACGATTTTATTTTATTTATGGATGGCGTGAAAAATAGCGCCGTTCGTAATAATACAGCAATTGGGAAAACGGGAAGGTACGGTATGTATTTAACAAGCAAATGTTCAGCTATTCAGCATTACGGCAACCGATTAAAAGGAGCCGGAAAAGTATCTGCATTAAACGATAAAAGCGTTGATCCTATTCGTACCGTTGAAAATATCACTTGAGGGGGGATATCATGACGAATCAACTTTTTAAAAATGGTGTGCTGCCTTTTGTGGTTGATGCCTATGATCAAAGCGTGTACGATTCAAAAATTGTTTTCTCAACCCAGGACATAGGCACAGCAAAGCTAATCTTTCAATTGCGTAAAGATGGCGTGCCTTTGCCTCTTTCAGCGGTTGACGGAAAACTTGTACTAAAGTTCGCAAATGGATCGAAGAACATTCGGAATATCACGCTTGTTGATAAAGTCGAAGGGATCGCCGAATACGTCCTAGATAATGACGAGATCAAGCTATATGGCAAGGTTCAAGCCTCATTAAATTTGTATTATCGAAATAGACAAGCCTTGTCAGTACATGAATTTACATTTGAGATTGATCGAAATTTAATTGACCAGGACATTGCCACAGCAGCGGAATTTTATATCGATGATTTTCAATCATTAAAAAAGCAGATTGAGCGCATGGCAGCGGAACTTGAAGCAGATATAAATAAACGAACTGACGATATGCAAGGAAACATTGATAAGATCACCAAAGAGCTTCAAGAGCAGCTTGAACATTTGAAAGAAAAACTAGGTGATCTTGAAGCGCTTGAAACAAAAGAAGGTGCAAAAGCTAAAGTAGCCGAAGCGCTTGCAGCAGCTAAAAAATATACGGAGGATTACGCAGAGACACCCGCAAAGGCTCAAGAAAAAGCAGATTCAGCCTTGAAAAAGGCGAAAGACTTTGTCTCGGGTTTTCAACAAAAGAAAATCACGGCTGATACAGGCATGCCGTTGATCTCTCTGAAAGATACATCCAAGAGCATTCTTGATGCAATTATCAATAATGGAGTAGGGCAAGGAACTTTCTACGCAATTGCCGGTTCAAAAGATTTACCGAATCAGCGCTCTTTCCGAGGTTTCTATCATATGACTGATTCCACGAACGGCGTAGCCTCTTTCGGATGGGTATATGCAACGGATTATATCAACAATATCTATACAAATTACCTTAACAATAACGTATGGAGCGGTTGGGCGAGGTTGTCTAATCACAATTTGCTATCTGAAACAGGGCAAAGCCAATTGTTGCCGAATGGTACGGACATATTAACGCTGCCGTCCGGCTACTACTATGCAGTAGGCACAAATGTCGTCAATATGCCGAGTAAAACCGATTCATCGTGGTTCAATATTTACGTTATTGACAACAGTAACAACCGTAAGTACTTTCATATTGTTAGAAGCGGCGATAATTTACATTGGTTCGGCACAGTCCATACGGACGGATCGTTCAGAGGATGGAAACGGATGCTGACGGATGATGATTCAATCAGCACATGGAATCAGGTAACGTTAGTCGCTGGAACAGTAAAACAATTTGCGGGAAACCCCCTCCAATTTTCCATACGTCAAAATGATTTACTACTTCGGGGATCGTTTGAGGGAGTCCCGGCGAATGATGCAGTCATTGCCCGTTTTACTCAAAAACCGGCATCAAAAGCTGTGTTTGTCGGTGCAACAGTAGGTTCTTATGGGTCTGCTAGATTTACATTAGAGAAAGATGGTTCTTTACGCTTTGATGGAATGTCCGCTAACGATAATTCTTTTGTAAGTAGATTTGAAATAAATGAATCTATTCCGTTGTGGTAAAGGAGGGGAAGCATCATGCACATTTATTACTATGACGAAAATTTTAAATATCAAGGCGAAGATGTAATTGATCATGACGAGCTGCCGAAAAATGCTACGGATGTAAGACCACAAGAGGGGTTGTATCTTCCCGAGTATGACGAGAAAAAAAGAGTATGGTTTGAATCAGCATCTAAAGAGTATATAGAGAGCTTGCAACCAACGCCGCAGCCGTCAAAAATAGACCTCATGGAGAAACAAGTTGCCGAGCTTTATTACTTGTTTGCATTAGGGGGTGATCCATCGTGAGTGATTTCGATTGGTTCAGTAGAATCAAAGGTTTTTATGATAGAGAATTATGGACAAAAGAAATGGTTTATAACACAGTAGCAGCGGGGAGAATCACACCCGAACAATACGAGGAAATAACAGGTGAGCCATACGAGGTATAGGCTTATTTTTTATGCTTATGGCGGGAGAAGGTGAGAGTTATGGAAATGGATTTGGCGCAGTATTTAATGACACAAGGACCCTTTGCGGTGCTTTTTTGTTGGGTGTTGTTTTATGTATTGAACACGACAAAAGAGCGTGAGAACAAGCTAAACGAACAAATTGACGCACAAAATGACGTACTAGCAAAGTTTAGTGAGAAGTATGATGTTGTCATAGAAAAACTAGACAGAATCGAAAGAAACCAAAAATAATAAGAAAAGAGGAATTAATATGAAAAACTTTGACAAAGGCACAGTGGTCCGCACGGTGCTTCTTTTTATTGCACTAATCAACCAGGCGCTAATCATGTTTGGCAAACCTGTTTTGCCGATCAGTGAAGACCAAGTCACTTCATTGGCTGACACATTGTACCTTGCCTTCTCAATGGTCTTTACGTTAGTAACAACCCTTGTCGCATGGTTCAAAAACAACTATGTGACAAGTCGAGGGAAAGCCCAAAAAGAAGCGCTGCAACAAAAAGGATTAACAAAATAAAGGGCTGCCCCAGCCAGTTCTTTTTTAATACCTAAAATAATTTTAAGGGAGTAGATGAACAATGGTAAAAATCATTCAAGACTATATTTCAAAGAGTAACCGCAACAGACCAGGCAACTATATGAAGCCTTTATATATTACAGTTCATAACACATCTAACACGTCAAAGGGCGCAGACGCAGCAAGTCACGCAGCTTTTGTTAAACGATCTAGTACAGCCGTTAGCTGGCACTACACTGTGGATGAAAATTGTATCTATCAGCATTTACCATTAAACGAAAACGGATGGCACGCAGGAGACGGCAGAGGCACGGGCAATATGAAGTCGATCGGCATTGAAATTTGTGAAAATGCAGACGGCAATTTTGAGAAGGCAGTCGAGAACGCTCAATGGTTGATTCGCCAGTTAATGCAGGATCAAGGCATTCCATTGTCAAACGTTGTTCCTCATAAAAGATGGAGTGGAAAAGAATGTCCCCGCAGGTTGCTTGATCGTTGGGACAGCTTCAAAGCCGGGATCGCAGTTGCTCACACAAATAAAAAGCCGTCTGCTAAACCAACAAAAGCAGAACCATCCAAAACAGCGGCTTCCAAGCCTTCTAAAAAGTCATATGGCTTGCCAACAGGCATTTTAAAAGTGACAAAGCCTCTTACAAAGGGATCAGCAGTAAAAGCCGTACAGCAAGCTCTAGCGGCGGTTTACTACTACCCGGAAAAAGGAGCAAAAAACAACGGTGTTGATGGCTATTACGGACCGAAAACAGCGGATGCGGTCAAACGATTCCAATTGATGCATGGGCTTGCTGCCGATGGCATTTATGGACCGAAGACTAAAGCAGCTTTAGAAAAGCTATTAAAATAAAAATCTATAGACTTTAGTCTATAGAAATGATAACAATTAAACCCCTGTCCTTAACGGATAGGGGCTTTTTTATTTGTCTTAAATTACATACTTTTTTACTAATCCACCCTTTCGGTATCAGTACGATTATTTTCCAATGCGATATTCTTTATAAATGTTTACTTCATAATCCCTCTTCAAAAAAATGAGAATAATAATATTAAAAAGTTCAAAATCCAAATAATTCTATTGTATTACAATAAAATCTTAAATTTACATTAAATATCCTCCGAAGTCTTTATTTAAATTTGAAGTAAAACTATACTAAAGGAGCTTAAAATTACATAAATAGGAGGAATATTAGGTGAAAATAACTAACAAGGTTTTAAGTTTGCTATTAATATTTTCATTGTTTGTAGGTGTTACAGGTTTTATTCCGCAAGTAAAAGCTGTCGGTCAAGACGAGGATGAGGCTTATTTAGAAGATAGTAGCATGATTATTGAGGAAGATAATGATACTGATGCTGAGGAAGAACTTGAAGAAATTCAAGGAGTCGAAGAAAATTCAGACGAAGGTACTCTAAGCGAAGAAGAATTAAAAAAAATTAAAATAACTACTAAATCTTGGGATCCATACGGGGGAACTGGTGGAGGCCGTATTGGAGGCGGTGGTGGAGGTGGTTCCATTGTACCAAAGCCAAAACCAACACCAAAACCAACAGCAAAACCTAAGCTTCCTGCAAGAGGGTTCAAAACTGGTGCAGCAGGTGAAAAATTCTTAAATGATTATGTAGGTGGAGTTGGGCATAAGGTTTATAAAAATGTTCGAGTATATGATCATAAAAAAGGAAAATGGGTAAAAGAGAAAAGGATTGTGGACGCTTATGTTCCAAAGACAAGAGTGGCACATGAATCAAAAGTTGGTTACACAAGCCTATCGAATTTTGTTAGAAAACAGATTGATAAAGATGCAGCTTTAAGAAAGGCTGGTCAAGTGGATGGAGTCAAGTGGCACTTTTTTAAAAGTGCTAAAACTGGTAAAATAGGAGCGACTAAAAATTTAAGAGAATATTTAAAGAAAAAGAAAGTTCCTTATCAATATCATGACTAATGTTTTGGAGGCTATTAAATGGATTACCCTCTAATGGAACCACCTTTCGAAGTGGGATCACACGAATTACTTTCTAAAAAAAAGGCGCAAATTCTTTTTGATTGGTTTATTGATGAAATTCCTCAAAGGATATCTGTTTTAGAAGAATTTACGAATGGCGAAGTGGATTTTAATTATACACCGGAATCTTTAATTGAGGTGTATAGCTGGTACTTATCTCAAATTGAAATATATGAGTTATCAGAAGAAGATATTGGTAGAGAACTGGAAAGTTTAAGTCAATATCCTGACTTTATTTATCAAGATGAAAAAGAACGATTACTAGCTAATCCTGTTGAAATTGGAAAAGTTGATTATGCAATAGCAATGGATATCGGTATATATTATGGGGAAACCATTAGGAGAAACTATCCGCAAGTGAAGTGGACATACTTTACTAAGCCTAAATCACATCCCTTTTTAAATAAGCCAGTATTATATTTTAATGATGCTGATGATGACATGATATCTTATGAAAGAGAACCAATTGATATGATGTTTGTTCTTAATCAAAGAATAAAAAGAGGAGAGATTACAGATCACAGTCTGTATGAACTTTATCAATACGATGTGAATGAAATTCTCGGCATCTTTGAGGATCCTGAAGATTAAATGGAAGTTGCCTTTTTTAGTTTTGTATTCTGGCACCTGGATAAGAAAGAATGGTTGAAGTGAAATTTAAAACCGCCATTCTATTTTCTCTTTTATAGCTTCCTCTCAAGATCATTCATGAAATCACCACCGTGAACTATTTTATTTGAATATCTTTTTCATTAGCTTGCCGGATGCTTTACCAGCAGCACGTCGCATGATACGTTTTCCGATAGTACCCTTTTGAACGGCATTGGCGTCACCCAGGTATTTTGATGTTTTATAAAGGACCGATCTTATTTTATTTATATTCATGTATTCACTTCCTTTTTATATTTCATTTTAACTTATTTTTTTGAAAGTGGGTGACCCACATAAACACCCACAAAAGTAAATAAAGTAAAAAAAGATTACGGAATGTGTTTTTTTAAAACATTGATATACTAGGCTTTAAACAACAATAAACAACATTGAATAATTCATTGATAAAAGAGCGTAAGAAATACGGTCTTAAAGGCGCACGTAGAGCTCCTCAGTTCTCAAAACGTTAATCAATTTTATATTGTATGGACGTTTTACAAAGGTTTGTTACAGACAAACCATATAACAAAAGCATCAGCATCTTGCTGGTGCTTTTTGATTTGTGATTTTTTATGTGATTGATATTTATTTGTCTCATCCACTTAGATACATATACAATATTTATATTAGGTCATGGAAAGTTTTCTGTTCAAAACTTTAAATTGTAATCGCTCTCTCCTTTTGGTGATAAGCATTCTAGAAATTTTTAGCCCTATCTATTTTCTTTAATTTTCAATCACGAAAAACGATTTTTATGGAGGATGTCATATGAATCTAACAACAGAAAGGTGTCTCATTCGTAGATTTACTTATGATGATTGGCAGGATGTTTATGCATATACATCTGATGCAACTGTTATGAAGTATATTCCGGAAGGCCTATTCTCTAAGGAAGATGCAAAGAAATTTGTCAAAAATAATAGTCATGAAAATGCTAAGAATTTCGCTGTCCTATTAAAAGAAGATCATACATGCATCGGACATATGGTGTTCCATCCATACTTTGGTGATCACACATATGAAATTGGGTGGGTCTTCAATCCTAAATACCAAAACAAAGGCTATGCATCTGAAGCGGCTTATTCCGTATTAAATCATGGATTTAAAATAATGAATTTACATAGGATCATCGCCACTTGTCAGCCTGAAAATATCCCTTCGTGGAGAGTGATGGAAAAATTGGGGATGAGAAGAGAGGGTTATTTTAAAAAGTGTATACCCCAAGGAAATGAGTGGTGGGATGAGTTTTACTATGCCATCTTACAACAGGAATGGCACGCAAAGAAGGATTGATAAGTTTTCATCATATGAAGTGATTCATCACCCTAAATATTCTCTGGCTTTTTAAATTGATATAATCAGGTCAACTAAGCAGAAGAGGGGCGCGGTCATGAGGATCTTTGATGCACATTTTCATATCATTGATTTTGATTTTCCCATTCAAGAAAACCAAGGATATACACCGCCGAGTTATGTGGTGAATGATTATAGAAGAGAGACGGCTGATTTGGGGATTTTAGGTGGAGCGATTGTTTCGGGGTCATTTCAGGGCTTTGATCAAGGCTATTTGTTGAAAGCGCTAGGTGAAATGGGGCCGGCTTTTTGCGGTGTGACTCAATTGCCGTTTACGGTGACCGATGATGAAATTGTTCGATTGGATCAACATGGGGTAAAGGCGCTACGTTTTAACGTGAAGCGAGGCGGTTCGGAAGATATATCAAAGCTCGATTACTTTGCCAGAAGAGTGCATGAGCTGGTGGGGTGGCATAGTGAGCTCTATATTGATTCTAAGTATCTGCCTGACATGTCATCTACGCTCGAAAAGCTGCCGTCCATTTCAATTGATCACTTAGGCTTATCGGAAGAAGGGTTGCCGCATTTGCTGCATTTGGTGGACCAAGGGGTTCGCGTGAAAGCAACGGGCTTTGGGCGTGTCGATTTAAACGTTGAACAGGCATTGACGTCTATCTATCAAACGAACCCTGATGCACTGATGTTTGGTACAGACCTTCCATCCACAAGGGCGAAGCGTCCATTTGAATACGGTGATGTTGAGTTGATTCAACAGCTTTTTGATGAAAAAGCATCTGATCAAATCTTATATAAGAACGCACATCATTGGTATTTTGGTCAATGAGTTCCACTTCATTTCATAGGAGGTGTGTTCATTGGATTTAAGTCAACTGACTTGTAGAGAAGCCACGCGGGAAGATCTTGACAAGATCGTCTTCATGCTTTCAGATGACATGTTAGGTCAAAAAAGAGAGCGTTACACTCGCCCATTATTAGAAAGCTATATGAAAGCCTTTCATTCTATAGATGCAGATCCAAATATTGAACTCATTGTTGCGTGTGATCAGGAAGAAGCAGTCGGTGTTCTCCAGTTAACCATGACGCCATTTCTTACACATCAAGGAGGTTGGAGAGCATCAATAGAAGGAGTTCGTACGGCTTCGACCCATAGAGGGAAAGGAGTCGGCACGCTGCTCATAAAATGGGCCATTCAACGTGCAAGCGACCGCGGCTGTCATATGATTCAACTGACAACAGACAAACAGAGACCAGATGCACGCCGTTTTTACGAAAAGTTGGGGTTTGAAGCTACGCATGATGGGATGAAGCTGCATCTTCTTCGTCAATAAATACACCAAAAAAGCAAAGGGATTCACAAGCCTTTGTTTTTTTGTGCCTTCATTTCAAATATTTGTTATATTTATTGTGTAAATCCTCTGTTATTTGGAAAGGAGAAACATGTTACTCAAAATCGGTCTAGTTGTCCTAAGTGTGGTCATACTTTACGTGGTCATTCAAATCTTGCTGTATAAAAGAGATATGAAGAAAACGAAGGAAGATCTTTTGACATTTGTCACAAAAAACAAAAAGGACGTATCAGTGACAATCATTGAAAATGATGATGTGGTATTAGAGTGGAATGCTGATCAAAAAACGCCACTTGCAAGTACAATGAAATTAGTGGTTTTATTTCATTTTGTCAAAGCTGTATCCAGCGGCGACATCAAGCTAGATGAAAAAGTGGCGTTGTCTGATGTAGAGCGGTTTTATATTGATAGAACAGACGGTGGTGCACACACATACTGGCTGGAGGTCAATGATTTTTCTGAGCATGTGACTTTATTAGATGTCGCCAAAGGGATGATGCAAGTCAGTTCGAATGCTTGTACGGATTATTTGATTGACCGGCTGGGCTTAGAGAAGATCAATGATCGGATGAAACAAGCAGGTCTTACAGAACATGATGAACTCATGCCAGTTACCCCAAAGCTTTTGTGGTCATCCTATGTATCTGATCATCGGCGGGATGCATTAAAGCAAATGAGCGGTGTATCCCATGAACAATACAAATCTCTGATGATTGAGATTTTTAATATCATGAAAAATGACCCAGAGCAAAAAAAGGCGTTAGAAGAAAAAATGAAGAAAAAGAACTTATTAAGCTGGCGTATTCAATCATTACTGACGCAAAAGATGACAAAGTCTACAACTAATGAATATGCACATTTTATGAAACGTCTGCATGATGAGCTGTTAACAAAAGAAGAAAAGAGTCTTTTTAGTCAAATTGTGCTGGGAGAAACATTGAAGACGGAAAAAGATCAATATCTTTGGTATAAAGGCGGTTCAACATTGTTTGTTTTCACAGCTGCTTTATATCGAAAAACGGATACATCATCGATATCCATTTCTCTTTTTATCAATGATCCGAAAGCGAATCATTCTCACTGGATTGGGGGAGTATTCAATGAATTTATGCTTACTGCAGCAGTGGATCAAAGTTTTCGACAACGATTGATTCAAGCTTTCACTACATAATCATCAAAAAAACAGAGGGAGATTCCCCTCTGTTTTATTATTTCTGCATTGGAAACGTGTTGTATACATCTTGGCGTTTTTCTTTCGACTTCACAACTCCATTTACAAGCTCCTTCTGCCAAAGTGCTGTATCGTCTTTGTACGATTTAAAAGAGTGAGGAAGCTTTTTTTCTAGCTGCTGTCTTTTGAACGTGACGGAAGGCTCGTCACTTGAGTTCATCTTGAGGGTTACCTGCTCTACGTTATCGACAAGAATAAAAAGTGCGATTGCATTGTATAAATACGTTTTTTCAATTGTGTCCTTTTGATCAAACCAGTATGCGTCAAATTGTTTTTCGGTGTAATCGGCATTCTCTTTTACTCCATATGTCACTTTTAATGCTTTTCCATCGACGATTTCAAATTCTCGAATCACGCCTCCAGGAAGGTTTGATAAAATTTCGTGAATTGCTGAGTTGTCACCAAGATACGTGTTTTTGTGCTTGGAGAGCTGTTTTAAGGATATGTCTTCTATTCCTTCGATGTCGCTCTCTTTCTCGGCGGCTTGACTGCTGCATGCGGATAGAATGACTGTCAATAGCAGCAGGATATACATCCATTTCTTCATTTATTTTTGCCCCTTTACCATTCTTTCTATAATCAAAAGCCCATTTTATCACAATTTTCCATTCAGGTTGACCACTGATTTTCCATTTACTGAACTGCATGTTTTGTTCAAAGCAACGAACAATACAAAGAAAAAAGGAGTTCAGTCCATGGCAGAAGTGCTTTCATTTTATCAATTGAAAACAAAACGAGATGTCGCGCTTGAAAAGAAGCTGTTGCGTACATTGTCTCTTCAAAAGGTGACGGCCGCTTCGGAGAAATTCACGAAGAAGCTGTTTCCGTTTGCTGATGATCCAGCCGGTATGATGAGTGACGGCTGTATTGATTTCGCAATTGAAGCTTTTTTAGCCGGTGGAAGATACGGTGAGTTAAGTAAGTACGGAGAATCGTTCGATAATATTAAGAAGCGGTCATCCCAGGAGGATGATGAGCTGATTGAGGAGTTGACTGGTTGTTTGCAATCGTGGGGAAATATGTTCCGAATGGAGCGAAAGACGTCATGTCTGTATCCATTTGCCAAAGAGTTTTTAAACATGTGGTGGCAGGAAGGTTTTCGAGAATCAGAAAAAAGACATAAGCTTCGGCTGCACTAAGCATATTTCGAGCCCTTGTCCCATATCTATAAAATAATGGCGTATGGGAGGGACAGGGATGAAAAGAAAGCTGAAGTGGACAGGGTTTTTAATTGGGTTTATTGTCCTCTTATTCTTATTCAGATTTCAATTTCTAAATGATGATTCATGGAAATCGTGGAATTTGCCTCTAAGTGGGAAGATCATCTATTTAGATCCGGGTCACGGCGGTCCAGATGGCGGGGCTGTAGGTGGAGAGCTGCTTGAAAAAGAGATTGCACTGGATGTGTCCATGAAGATACGTGACTATTTGCAGGAGCAGGGAGCGCTTGTTCTCATGACCCGGGAGGATGATTCTGATCTATCATCAAAGAATACAAAGGGATATGCCCGTAAGAAAGCGGAGGATTTGAGAAACCGTGTGAAAGCCATCAATGAGTCTGAAGCGGATCTTTATTTAAGCATTCATTTAAATGCGATTCCATCGAACAAATGGAGCGGGGCGCAAACGTTTTTTTACGGAAAGTATGAAGAGAATGAAAAGGCAGCGAAGTTCATTCAAGATGAATTGCGCAACAACCTCGAAAACACAGATCGAAAAGCGAAGCGGATTAACGGCATTTATTTAATGCAAAATGTCACGAAGCCAGGAGCCCTTGTAGAAGTCGGTTTCCTCTCTAATCCGAAGGAGGCTAGTCAGCTGGCAACACCTAAGTATCAGGATCAAATTGCTGCCTCCATTTATAAAGGAATTCTGAGATATTTAACAGAGCAAAAAGAGCCGCCTGAATAAGGGGCTTTTTCCTTTTGATCGCAGGCAAACAGGACAGACATTGTAAGGATATGTATGATATACTTGGATTGTAAACGAATTCAATAAAGGGTGAGGTTCTGCTATGATCGGACAAGATGATGTGAGAAAACTAGTTGGGAAGATGGACGAACCTTTCCTTCATATACCGCTTGGCGAGCTGGATGCCATCAAGGAAATCAGCCTAAAGCCTGAAAAAGAGCATGTAAGCTTAAAAGTGGCCATTGCTAAAACAGGCACTGCTGAGCAGATGAAGCTGCAGCAAGAAATCGTACAAGCCTTAAAAGCGGCAGGCGCTAATACAGTAGGACTTCGTTTTGAAGAACTGCCTCAGGAAACGCTTGAAAAGTTTATGCCATCACAAGATGAGGAAGAAAACCTGCTCAACTCTAAAAATCCGCCTGTATTCTTAGCGATTGCGAGTGGAAAGGGTGGCGTTGGGAAATCAACGGTTTCCGTCAACCTTGCTGTAGCACTGGCTCGTCTAGGGAAAAAAGTCGGACTGATTGATGCTGATATTTACGGCTTTAGTGTACCGGATATGATGGGGATTACCGTCAGACCAACGGTTAAAGGGGAAAAAATTATACCTGTGGAACGCTTTGGCGTCAAAGTGATTTCAATGGGCTTTTTTGTTGAAGAAAATGCACCGGTCATTTGGAGAGGGCCGATGCTTGGTAAAATGTTAAATAACTTCTTCCACGAAGTCGAGTGGGGAGAATTAGATTACTTATTATTAGATCTTCCACCTGGAACGGGAGATGTGGCGCTGGATATTCATACAATGCTTCCAAGCTGTAAGGAGATCATTGTGACAACACCCCATCCAACGGCTGCTTTCGTTGCTGCTAGAGCAGGTGCAATGGCACTGCAAACAGATCACGAGGTGCTTGGGGTCGTTGAGAATATGAGCTATTACGAAAGCAAAAAAACTGGTGAAAAAGAATATGTCTTTGGAAAAGGCGGCGGGGACAAGCTGGCTGAAGAGCTGCGTGTGTCGGTCCTTGGCCAAATTCCTTTAAGACAGCCTGATTGGAATGAAAATGATTTTGCGCCGTCTGTCTATGAGGCGAGTCATCCGACAGGAGAAGTGTATCAACACATTGCCAATCGAGTGATTGAACAATTAGCAGTAAAAGCATAATGAAAGCCCGAGTGGATCTTATGCCACTCGGGTGATGATTTTTAACTGCCGCTTCCTTGGTCTTGTGAACCGGAATCACTGCTGCTTTCAGATGCTGCCTTTTTCAGCTCATCTTCGAATTTCTTCTTATAAAGAGGGCTGCTTAATGTTTCTGTAATGACTTTTTCTAAGTGCTTTCTGAACTCTTTGCTTTTGACCAGTTCACCGTATTTCTTTTCCATCTCAGGATCCTTGAGAATATCCATCATCAGCTGTTGATAGTCAGGGTCCTTCATTAACTGTTTTAACATCTTTTCATGCTGTTGCTGCATGGATTTTGCGAAAGTCTCGGCAAATTTAGAATCCTCAAAGACCTTCTTCCAGAACTCTTTGCCTTTATCAGAAGTCAGTGTTTTCTCTATCGTTTTTTTCACAGTTTGTTCATCCATTACCAAAGCTTCATTCATTGCCTCGTCATTTAATAACTGTTGAATGGCCTTTTTACCGTCATCTGTCTTCAAAATATCGACGACCATTTTCTTTGTTTCGTCATAGTCCATATTAGATGAGGATTGGGTTTTGGGAGCACAAGCTGTTAGAGATAAAAGAAGAAAACAGCTCATTATACGCAAGATGCCTTTTGACATACTGTGGCTCCTTTCGTTACATGTCTTACTTTTAATATGAATGTTTCACGTGAATTTATACATAACAAAAATAGGGGTTGGATCAATTCAATGAAAAGTCGGGATTTAGTTCGTTTTTTCTTCTCAGTGCTAGCTGTTGGAGCGGTCATGACAAGCGTGGTAGGCTTTGCGCTGGAGTGGGGGAAGTATCAGAAGCTGTTTGTATCGTTTGAAATTCTAGAGATCGCATCTGTGTTGTTTTGGTTCATTGGTGTGGGGATGATCTTTAGTGTGATTAGTCAGATGGGATTTGTCGTCTTCTTAACTGTGCACCGGTTTGCACTTGAGATTTTCCGGTCACATTCTTTATGGAATACCATTCAGCTGTTTCTTGTGATTTTTGTACTGTTTGATTTAGCCTATTTGCGATTTCTGTTTTTCGGGGAGAATGAATCATTTCTTCCATATTTATGGCTGCCTGTCTTTATCGGTGTGTTTGCATTGATCGTGGCTTATTATAAACAGAAGCAGTCCTCTAAGAAAACATTTATTTCCGCAATGTTTCTCATGGTCGTCATCACGTCGTTAGAGTGGTTCCCGGCGCTCAGAGTCAATGAAGAGGACTGGCTGTATTTAATGCTTTTCCCGCTATTAAGCTGTAATGCGTTTCAGCTGTTAGCTATGCCGCGGTTTTCAAAGGCAAAAGCTACTTAACTTCCGTTGACTTTGTTTTTGTATTAGAGATAAGCTCGCCAACCGTGACATTCTTTAAATTCTTTTCTTTTAAGTGTTTCAAAATAGCTGGTAAGGCTTGAGCGGTTTGGGTCGCTGAATCCGAGGCGTGAAGGAGAATGATGTCTCCGCTTTTCATTCGATCATTTACATTTTGAACAATCTGGTCGACGCCCGGGTTCAGCCAATCCTGTGAGTTGATGCTGTAATGTACAACGGAATAGCCGTACTGTGTTGCAATTTTCAATACTGTTTCATTAAATTGTCCAGTTGGCGGTCTTAATAGTTGAATATCATCTAGTCCAAGCTTTTGAAAGGTATTTTGTGCCCTGACAAGATCCTGCTTGATTTCGCTTTCTTCAAGCTGGCTATAATTTTTATAAGCATAGCCAAGGCTGCCGATTTGGTGTCCGTCCTCTCTAATACGATTCACGATATCAGGATGACGTTCAGCCCAAGAAGCAGACAGAAAGAAAGTGGCGTTCTTTATACCGTACTCTCGAAGGACATTCAAAATAGGAACGGCCTTCTCATCTCCCCAGCCAATATTAAAAGTAAGAGAGGTATGTTTTGATGAAGTCTCTCCTTTATAAATCGCTCGGGGTCCATGTTCTGTTTTAAATACCGACAGCGGCGGTGCCTTTTGTACATAAAAAAAGGTTGCAGCTGCAAGGGCTGCTACAAGAATAATGACAACTTGCTTCAGCCGTTTAATAGGCAACACATATAATCGACTCAATTCAAACACTCCTGCCTTGTCCAAGATTGTTACTTGATTGTATGCAGGACAAGGGTTTGACATGCACAATAAAACTATTTCAAAAAAAGTTTTGAAAAGGCGTTGACCAATAGAATATTTTTGTGATATATTATTAATCGTCGCTGACACACAGTGACAAACACAAAACGCTTCGGGAAATAAACTTGAAAAAAGTTATTGACATAAGATGAAGCGAAATGTTATATTATTAAAGCCGCTAAGAACGGCGAAGATGATCTTTGAAAACTAAACAAGACAAAACGTACCTGTTAATTCGAGTTTTTATAAAAAAATCCTATGATACATCAT
>NZ_JAWJBV010000010.1:0-112332 GCF_046536015.1 Bacillus sp. SIMBA_154 | reverse complement strand
ATACATTTCATTCTTCATACATACGTTAAAAATAAAAAAGATTGTAGAAAAACATGAGTTTCTCTACAATCTGAGCGGCACGCATTGTGCCGCTTTTACTATTTTCGCCCAGCTCTTATTTCATCTGTCATGCCTTCGTACGGTGCTTCTGCGATAATCGTTTCGTCATTTACACCTGCATGGTTCATATACGTAATGTCAGCGAATTCTGGAACAACATATTTCGGATATGTTTCGTATTTTTCACGAGATTGTTTCATGAGATCGATGTAGTCATTTTGATAGCAAACCGTGATATCTGGACGTTCATGCACCCATTTTGGGAAGAAGATGACGCCATGCATACGTTTTTCCTCAGGCATAAAGTTCAGAGAAACGTCTGTCCCCGTTGGTTCTGTCCAGGAGACTTTGTAGACGCCTTTTGTCAGCTTCACAATATTCACTTCTTGATCACGGACCCAGCGGCCTCCGACCATTCCGCTATGAATGCGGTAATCAATGGTGTGATCGTTTTTAATGTAAATCTCATATTCCCAGCCATTTTCATACGTATAAATCATATGAAGTCCAACGAATTGTTCCATGTTTATTCCTTCTTTCATTAGAATGATGTTGTTTCAAACATGTCATGATTTACATGTTTATTTTAGAGTGTATGGTATACTATTGTCAAAGAATATGCGTTGGAGGCCCATCATGAGAGTACTGAAATATGCCATTCTTGGCTTACTAGATCAGCGTGAGCTGACGGGATATGATATCACAAAACACTTTAAGGATTCCCTTGGACAGTTTTGGAGTGCCAAGCACAGCCAAATCTACCCCGAGCTGAAGCGTTTAACGGAAGAAGGATTTATTGAATTTGATATTCACATACAAGGAAAGAAGCTAGAGAAGAAGGTCTATCAAATCACAGAAGCAGGAAAAACGGACTTGCATAAGTGGCTAAGGACAAAAGACCCGATTCCAGAAACATCAAAGGATGAATTTATGCTAAAAACATTCTTTATCTCCTCCATGGATAAAAAGGAAGCGGCTGATCTGTTTACACATCAACTGCTAGAGCGCACGAAAAAAGTAGATATGCTTGAACAAAAGCTGCACGCTTTAACGGAGGAAGACCCTTCCGCCGAATCGCTGCATTCAGCACAATTTGGGCATTATTTAGTGCTGACAAGAGCCATTGAAAGAGAAAAAGGGTATGTTCATTGGCTTCGAAAGACCCTAGAATTGATTAATTCATCCACTGTCTAAGGACAATAGTCGGATGATTTGATAAAAAATGGCTTGAAACAAGTGAATTTATTAATAGAAACCGCTACAATGGATATATTCGTATTAAAGTGAGGCGAGTATGTTTGAGTAACCAAGAAGCGTTGTGGAATGAAGCAGAAGCTTTTGTTTCTTTATGCTATGAAGAATTAAACAAATCAAATGAAGAGAAAGCAGCACGTCTGCATGAAATAAAAAAAGAAATAGAGTCTGAAGGTATATACACCCATACACCAGAAGAGCTAGCTCACGGGGCGAAAATGGCTTGGCGCAACAGTAACCGCTGCATTGGCCGTTTATTTTGGTCGACCCTGCATGTTCACGACTGCCGGCATGTGAAGACAGAGGATGAGGTGAAAGAGGCGCTCTTTCATCATATTAAGTATGCGACAAATGGCGGGAAAATCAAACCGTCCATCACGATCTTTCCGCCAGAGCAAGAGGGACGGAAGGATGTCGTCATTTATAATCATCAGCTTGTTCGTTATGCAGGCTATGAAACGGAATATGGCATCATCGGCGACGAGGCATCCCTTGAATTAACAAAGTTGTGTGAAGCCTATGGCTGGAAAGGGGAGGGCACGCATTTTGATATTCTCCCTCTCATGTTTCAGCTGAAAGGTCAGCCGCCGGTTCTGTATGATCTTCCGAAAGAGATCGTTCAAGAAGTCGAGATTACCCATCCTGAATATGAAGGGTTTCGTGATTTAGGATTGAAATGGTACGCTGTTCCGATTATTGCTGATATGAAGTTAGAGATAGGCGGCATCCATTACAACGCTGCGCCGTTTAACGGCTGGTATATGGGAACAGAAATTGGCGCACGTAACCTAGCGGATGAAAATCGCTACAATATGTTGAAAAAAGTCGCTTCTATTTTAGGGCTGGACACGACAAAGAATGCATCACTTTGGAAGGACAAAGCCATTGTGGAATTGAATGTGGCGGTTCTTCATTCTTACCGCGAAGCAGGGGTGACCATTGTCGATCACCATACAGCTGCGCATCAACTCAAACAGTTTGAAAAGCAGGAAGAGAAGGCCGATCGCAAGCTGACTGGAGATTGGACATGGCTGATTCCGCCGGTGTCACCAGCTGCTACCCACATCTTCCACCGGCACTATGACAATACCACTCTGAAACCGAACTATTTTTATCAGGAAAAGCCCTATCAAGGGACAGAAAAAGCCTAGCCAAAAGCTGGGTTTTTTCTGTAAAATGAATCCTTTGAATGATGCCTGTATTGGGAATTTATAGTTTAATGAAAGGGGATTGAAAAAGGGGGAATGATGATGAAGAAAGTCACATTGATGATGTTAGCGGCTGTATTAAGTATGTTGGGATTTTTACCGTTATGTGCTGAAAGTGCGAATGCAACTGATGTAGGTTCAATGGTACAAAACTCCGTCGATTTGAAGGTTAAAACAGACCGTTCAACTTACTCCTCGCTTCATCCTCAAATCAATGTCAACATGGCGACAACGACAAATGAAACGCTCTATTATACAGCAAGTATTCGAAAGCTTACTTTCCCAGTGACTCCTGCCTTTACACACCAGGGGGCTATCTCTGGAAAAGCAGCTTTCACAGCACCTACTCGTTTGTTTCTTCCTAGCAGTGGATCAGCAAATTATGATGTTCATGTGAGCCTGTACAAAGACGCTTCACGTACGACGCTGATCGGTTACTATGTTGCAAATACTTTTACTGTTATGAAATAGAAAAGATAGTCATAAACTATCCTCTTATCCGAAAGTCCTGATAATGGACTAACTCGGTGAGCGGTTCCATCTGCATATCTGTGACTTTTGAAAAAGGACTTCCTTTTCGGACTGTCTCTAAGAAGTCATGAACCTCCTGCTGCTCACCTTCTACTTTTAATTCGACATGACCTTCATCTGTGTTGCGCACCCAGCCTTTCATCCCTCGATTGACGGCTTCACCTTGGACAAAATAACGAAATCCGACCCCTTGCACTCGTCCTTTTACAATGGCGTGATAATGAACCAATGTCATCTCTCCTTTTTCTCATCGTACCATAGCCAGCATCGTTCCTTCACGCATCGACTTTGATTTGGCTGTCAAACGATGTAAAATAAAAGCAATGAGACAACCAAAGGAGATGGCCATAGTGGGACAGAAAAGCTACGACATAGAAGGGATTCAAGTAGGACAACCTATCACCACTAATGCAAATGGAAAAGAAATCAAAACAGCCATCAACAAAAGGCGTATTCATGAACCTGTGTATTTGAGCAAGCTCAATTTTGAGGGAGATGGCCAAGGTGATTTGGTTCATCACGGGGGCTATGATAAAGCGATCTGCGTCTTTCCATATGATCATTATGATTACTTTGAGCAATTTTTAGGTGTTTCGTTACAGGAGGCGGCCTTCGGCGAGAACTTGACAGTGCATCAACTTGTGGAGACAGAGGTGTGCATTGGAGATGTGTTTCAGCTTGGAGAAGCGCTTGTTGAGGTTAGTCAGCCAAGACAGCCATGTGTGAAGCTATCCCTTAAGCACGGCAACATGAAGCTTGTGAAGGAAGTGCAGCAAACTGGGTATACAGGCTTTTATTTGCGTGTGTTAAAAGAAGGAATGGTGTCGCCTGATGAACCTCTTGTGTTAGTAGAGAAAGCGTCCCATCAGATTACGGTTCATGAGGTCAACGAAGTAAAATACCATCAAGCAGATCCACAGAGGCTGAAAGCCGTTCTTGAAGTAGATGCCTTGGCAGATGCAGTGAGGAGGTCTTTAGAAAAACGAATCCGGCATATTTAAAAAAAGCCGTACATCAGCACAAGATGTACGGCTTTTCAGCGTTTATGAGCTTGGTTTCTTTTGCTCAAGAAGATTTGCAAGGAAATAAGTTTTTAAGCTTTGAAGCTTTCTTCCTTCATGCTTGGTCACACCAAGCTTCTTTAATTCTTCGACATACCAGCCTTTGCTACCATAATGCATGATAGAAAACTCCTTTCAATTGGAACTGCCTGCATTGTAACATCTCAAAAAAGGACGTGAAAAGTGTGCAGGTGTTAAGAAATGAAAACTGATTCTATCTGCCTATGGTGCATGTATATGCTGGAAATGATGAATTATGAATTGGGTGGATTGAGGGTGACAATGATCATCCCGATCGTCATAATCATGATGACAACACCAAGATATGTCATCATGGATTGTTTTTTCTTGAGACCCACAACCGTTAAGATAATACTTTCGATGAAAAAGATGACACCAATGATGATGAACCACATATCAAATAAGACCCCTTTCGCATATCTTTGCCTATTTTACCACAGGCATTTTTGTTTAGTCGTGACAGATTCGTGAAAGGGATACGAAAAAAACCCCTCCATTGAAAGGAGAGGATGGATTGACTTACAGCTTTGTTAAAATAATCGGTTCATCTTTTGTGATCACAATGGTATGTTCAATCTGTGCCACCAGGCTTTTATCTGGCGTTTTAAATGTCCAGCCATCATCAGCCTGATAAATGGATTCAGCATTTGTTGAAATAAAAGGTTCAAAGGCAATGACTGTGCCATTCTTAAACAAAGCATTATCGAATGGATCATAATAATTCAAAATATGGTTTGGTGCTTCGTGTAGACTTTTCCCAATGCCGTGTCCTGTCAGGTTTTTAATCACTGTAAAACCTTGTTCTTTGGCGGTATTGTAAACCGCACGGCCAATTTGGTTTTGTCTTTTACCGGCTTTTGCATGCTTTAACCCTTCAAGGAATGCATCCTCCGCACACTGGCATAATGTTTTAAGCCGAGCATCACCTGTGCCTAGTACGAATGAAATTCCAGTATCGGAATAATATCCATCAAGCTCTGCTGAGATATCAATATTAATGAGGTCTCCCTCTTGTAAAATGGTTTTTTCACTTGGAATACCGTGTGCGACTTCATCGTTCACGCTAATACAAGTGGTACCAGGAAAGTCATATTCCTTTTCAGGCGCTGAATTGGCCCCATGCTCTTCTAATATTTTTTTCCCAATCAAATCTAATTCCTTTGTAGACATGCCTGGCTTCGCTTGGCTTTTCATTTCTTCTCTTGCCAAAGCGACAATTCGGCCGACTTTTTTTAAGGCTTCTAACTCATGATCATGTTTGACAATCACTGTTCATTCCCGCTTTCTATAACTTCATTCTATTCAATAGCTTACCACATTTTACGGCAGAAGAGTAAAAGTGCGATTTCGAGTAGATATGGACAAATTGGTATAGATAACTAGACGTGCATATGATATATTTTTTATGAACATCATGAGTGATTTGGTCATGATGATGACAAAGGGGGGAAATTCAGATGGTGTTTCAGTTTTTTCAAAAGTTAGGAAAATCATTTATGCTTCCAATCGCTGTGCTTCCTGCAGCAGGTATTATTTTGGCCATTGGACGGGAGGATGTATTCAATATCCCGTTTATTCATGCGGCAGGGAATGCAATTTTTGCGAATTTGGCTTTGATTTTTGCAATAGGTATAGCGATCGGCATTTCAAAGGATGGTAACGGAGCAGCGGCGTTATCAGGGGCCATTTCTTATTTCATATTGTCAGCAGGTACAACGTCGATTAACTCGACCAACAATATGGGGGTATTGGGCGGTATTTTATGCGGGCTCTTAGCAGGTTACGTTTACAATCAATTTAAGGATACGAAACTGCCGGAATACTTAGGTTTCTTTAGCGGAAGACGGCTTGTGCCAATTATGACAGCACTTTTCACCATTCTATTAGCAGCCGTTTTCGGTTATGTATGGCCTCCGATTCAAAGTGTGATCAATGATTTAGGGGAATGGATTTTAAGTCTTGGTGCAACGGGTGCGGGGCTGTTTGGTTTCTTTAACCGATTGCTCATTCCACTAGGACTTCACCATGTGCTTAATAACTTATTCTGGTTTCAATTTGGGGACTTCAACGGGGCAACAGGGGACTTAGCGCGATTCTTTAAAGGAGATCCAAGTGCAGGCGTCTTCATGACCGGGTTCTTCCCAGTGATGATGTTTGGTCTGCCAGCGGCATGTCTAGCCATGATTGTAACAGCAAAGCCAGAAAAGAGAAAAGCAACAGCTGGTCTGATGATTGGAATGGCGCTAACGTCATTTATTACAGGGATCACAGAACCAATTGAATTTTCATTTATGTTTTTATCTCCACTTTTATATGGTGTCCATGCTATATTAACTGGTCTGTCACTCTTTATCGTGAACACCCTGGGGATTCATAGCGGCTTCGCCTTTTCAGCAGGTGCGATTGATTACGTCTTAAGCTTTGGCATTGCTCAAAAACCAATCATGCTGCTTGTGGTTGGGGTGATTTATGGCGTTATCTACTTTGTTGTCTTCTATTTCCTCATTAAACTGTTAAAGCTGAAAACACCGGGCAGAGAAGATGATGACATTGAAGATATCCCAGCAGATGATGCAAATACTGCCGGAGCGAGTATGCTCGTAGAGGGGCTTGGCGGCAAAGACAATATCACCACCATTGATCATTGTGCCACCCGCCTTCGCTTAACAGTAGAGGATACGAATTTATTGAACGAAGGCACATTGAAAAAAGCAGGTGCTAAAGGGGTACTGACTTCAGGGAAAACATCCGTACAAATCATCATTGGAACGAATGTGGAATTTGTCGCAGATGATCTCCGCAAGGAAGTCGATCGAGATTAAAAAAAGCGTTCAGCCAGGTCAAATGGGCTGAACGTTTTTTTGTTTGCGTTGTTCGATCACTAGAACAATACTGATGACAACAAGTAAAAACCATGAACTGATTTTCCCTAGATGTACGAGAGACCAAGCGTGCTGTTGATTTGGATATTGCCATGCCCCTAAAAAGGTAGTGACATTTTCAGCAATCCAAATGAAAAAACCAATCAAGAGAAATGAAACAACAAGCGGCATTCGATAGGCAGATGAACCGACCTGAAAGGAAACCGTCGTTTTTCGAAACACTACAACAAGGAGCAATGTCAGCCACCAGCGGAGATCATAGATCCAGTGATGAGTAAAGAAATTTAGATAAATACACATACTGATTCCAATCGAAAAAAACGGATGAGGCCAGGCCGTCACCTCTACGCGAAGTCGTGAAAGTGCCTGATAAATATAGCTTGCCACGCTCGCATACATAAAGCCGCTATAGAGAGGTACCCCAAAGATTTTCGTATAAGCATCCTCAGGATAGGACCAAGAACCCATATGTACTTTATAAATTTCTAAACCTATTCCAATGAGATGAAATAAACAAATGACCTTCAGTTCAGTCAACGTCTCTAGCCGAAGCGTCAGCATGAGGATCTGTGCCATGAGACAAAGCAGAAGAATGAAATCATAGCGATGAAGAAAAGGAATAGTTACCGTTTTCGATAGTGCAAGTGCTGCAAAGATCATGACAGGGAATAGACACGATATGGCCTGTAAATAAGCGAAATGGAATAATGTTTTCATACATGTTCAAACCCCTTTTATTTGTCTGAAATGACTTAGACGGTTAAAGGAAGGGAAAAGTTTACCTCGACTAGATATTCATGAACAATTTGTGAATATATATGTGAAAAAGATCACAAATTAGATGTTACATAGTATAATAAGATCATAAAGAAAATGTGAAATATTTCACATAAATTAAAAGGGGGCATCATCATGTTTACAAAATTCTTACAAACGAATGTGTGGGCAGCCGTTATACTTTTGGCAGCAAGACTTTATATCGGATGGACTTGGCTGACATCTGGTATTGGAAAACTAACAGGCGGATTCGATGCATCAGGGTATTTGCAATTTGCGATATCTGAACCCGTTGTCAAAGATGGCCATCTTGTTTATCCGTTCTATGTATGGTTTTTAGAAAATGTCGCCTTGCCAAATGCCGGACTATTCAGTGCGATGGTCATGTGGGGAGAAATCTTAGTTGGTCTAGGGTTAATTGTTGGATTGTTCACAACAACGGCAGCCTTTTTCGGTAGCGTGATGAATGTCTCTTTCTTACTTGCTGGTACCGTCTCTGTCAACCCACTCCTTCTTCTGATTGCTGTCATCATTATGGCAGCGAAAGGAAACGCAGGGAAATTTGGTCTTGATTATGTAGCAGGTCCAGTCTTCAAACGAACAATAAAAAGAAAGCCGCATTTAGAAGTGGCATCATCATAAAGAAAAGCATCCTCAGCTTTTGCTCAGGATGCTTCAGCGTGTAGACAAACCCTCGCATTCGGTGTCAGTCCTGCGTGCCGGTGCTCATGAATGTCAAATTCACTCCGCTCCGGTACTCGTCCTTCCTAGACTGCAAAGGTTTTCTATCACGCTGACAAGAAGACAAAGGGCTAAAATAAAGATCATTTTAGCCCTTTGTCAACATTCTAAAGCATCCTCAGCTTATGCTCAGGATGCCTTTTTATTTAAGAATCGGCTTTGATGAGATTGATATGCAGGACAGTGAGCTCGTGCTGGCTGATATCTGGATCATGTCCGACGAAAAATTCGAGCTCATAATCACCGGTTCGGTAAACGTATTTCTTCTCTTTTGTTTGTGGGATGGTGCTCACTGAATCGGCCGGTCCAAGCTGTTTCTTTAATAGGGAAGGGGTCATTCCGCCGATATTCGTTTCTTTTTCTACATTTGTTCCGAAATAACGGATTTCGTCAATTTTGCCTTTTTTGTCATAGTGAAAAGCAAATCCTGGATTCCCCATTTCAGCATGATACAAATCAAAGCCACTTTGACCTGTTTCTGGATAAGGCTGTCCGAGCTTATGATGAACGTCTTTTTTTGTTAGAACGCCTATTTTGAGCCCTTCTGCATAGTAGGGCATTTGTCCTTTATTCGCCAGCTTATAAATGCTGTTTAGTGAGGCTTGAGGACCTTGGGGAATGGATTGTTCTGCCGCCGTTTTGGTTATGGCGTGTGCTGTGATCGCAGGGCTGAAACCGAATAGGGCGGAAGAAGCAAGTGAGGCAGTCACGATAAAAGCTGCTGTTTTTTTCATGATAAATCCCTCCTTGATCTCCTATACCCGGTGCAATCAGGATCAAACGTCAAAAGAACCAGCTGATCAGGATCGGCTGGTTCTTTGATTGAGAAAGTTACTTTGAAGAAGTGCTGGATTCATCTTTGGCGGAAGAGGAATCTTCTTCATCCTGTACTTTCTTTGTATAGTCATACTCATTGCGGTCAATCGGTGTAAAGCCTTTAGGCTTGTAGAAACGGAGTAAATCTTCTGTGACGATCTTATCAGATGTCTCTAGCATCTTTTTCACCGTTTCATTTTCTTGCGATGCTTTTTCAGTTGGCTCGATTTTCTCGCCTGTTTTGTTGCTGTAATAGTTATTGCCTACTTTCGTGTAGTCCTTGGACACGAAGTCTCCATTTCTAAATGGCACAAGCTCTTTGAAGTTCTTCGATAAGATATCAGAACCAGACATTAAATAGTTCTTCGTATCATCGCCGAGCAGGTGCAGAAGGGTTGGAGCGATATCGACTTCACCAGAGTATTTATGAATCTGTCCGCCTTTTACGCCTGGCACATGAATAAAGAGCGGCACACGCATGAGCTGGGCATTTTCATAATCTCCAATTTTTTGTCCAGTCACTTTTTCCATCGCTTCATTATGATTTTCCGAAATGCCGTAATGGTCTCCGTACATAATGACCACTGTATTGTCATATAGACCTGATTTTTTCAAGTCTTTGAAGAACTGTTCAATGGCTTCATCTAAATAATGAGCAGATTGGAAGTAGTTATCGACGACAGAGTCTCCGAAATCACCAGGTTCGAAATCGGTATCACCTTCATCCATGCCAAATGGGAAGTGGTTCGATAACGTAATGAATTTCGAATAAAACGGCTGCTTCAGATTTTCAAGCATTGGCATTGATTCTTTGAAGAACGGTTTGTCTTTCAAACCATAGTTCTTCGTATCTTGCTCGTTCATATCGTAGTACTCAGAATCGTAAAATCTGTCATATCCAAAGGACTTAAACATTTCATTACGGTTCCAGAAGGTTTTCGTATTCCCGTGGAATTCTGCTGACGTGTATTGATCCTTCTTCAAAATGCCGGGAAGTGCCTGATACGTATTTTGCGCTTTGTTAATAAAAACAGAGCCTTGTGATAGTGGGAATAGCCCAGTATCCATCATAAATTCGGCATCAGATGTCTTACCTTGTCCAGTTTGATGGAAGAAGTTATCAAAATAAAACGTTTTGTTGGCATGTGCCAATGAATTAAGGAATGGAGTGACTTCTTTTCCGTTCACCTTATAATCAATGACAAAGTTTTGCAGAGATTCAAGAGAAATCGTAATCACGTTCATGCCCTTCGCTTTCCCGTAATAAGCCGGGTTTGGATCAGCACTGTTCGCCTTTAAATAATTCTCTACATCTGTCACATCATTTGAATTTGCCAGTGCACGCTGGCTGTTTGATTTCACATTTTGAATGGCATCAAACACGGTAAAGTTATAAGCACCCAAATATTTGACTAAATAATTGCGGTCGAACGATCTTGACAAAAGCTCTGGACGATCAATCTCTGCAGCGACTAAGTTGAGAACAAAGATCACAACAGAGGACGCAAGAACGAGTCTAAACGATTTTGACTTTTGAACAGGTACAGTTGCTGTACTTGTTTGCTGCTGCCTTTTCATGCGGACTGCGAGTACGATCAAGATGATTGTATCGATAAAGTAAAACACATCAGTCCAACGCATGAGTGAAAATGCACTATCACCTAATTGTCCGCCATTCGTTCCTGCCTGCATCACAACAGGCAGCGTGATAAAGTCATTGAAGAATCGATAGTACACGATGTTTGCATAAAGTAAAAAAGACATGAAAAAGTGAATCACAATGATAGCGGCAGGCTGCCATTTTTTCTTGAACAATAAAGCAAAGCCAAGAAAGAACAAGCTGGAGCTAATAGGATTCACGAAAAGCAAAATATGCTGAAGCATATTTGATATACCAAGTTTGAATTCGATTAAATAAGCTGTATACGTTTTGAGCCAAAGTAGGATGGCCGCAATCACAAAGAAACCGAGGCCTCTTTTTTGAATAAATGTTTTCATATAAACACTCCTTTTCTCCGTTATACGGAAGAGGCGGAACGAAAGAAAACGAACCATTAGAATATACCACGAAATCCGCAAATAGAAAAGTCATAACCGATGAACTACGTGTTCAGCCTGTCCGAGCAATATAAGGAAAGAAATCGAAAATATTCGATCTTCGAAAAACTTTTTATGAAATTTATCCTAATATTAACAGAAAATTCAGTAATTTTCCTGTTGTTATATCAATAAAACAGGTAAAAAGACACAAGTCTAAAGAATTAATTTGATTTCTACAATGGTGATTTCGAGAGAATTTCCAGTGTTTATTAATGTTTATGCAAGTTAAGTAAAAAAAATGAGTCAATGAACAGTGAATGATGGTGGATAAAAATTCCTGCTAGATAATATATTGATATATTTTGTTGTTTCACAAAAAAATGGTTTTTATTTGTTTTGTAAGGGTTTTGTTAATTTTGATGAGTGAACAAATTATCTGAATATACTTAAGTGGACATTTTGAGACTATAAACTTTTCAATTGAAGTCGATATAGAGATTGACAGGAAATCTTCCATTGAAAGGATTGATAGTATATGACTGTACGAGCTGAGAACCTCGTTCAGAACTGGTTTCCGAGTGAGGACGGAAATGCAGAAGAGCGTAAAGAATTCATCAAATTAATGGAACAAATCATTTCAGGGGTCGATCACCTGAAGGATCCGAACCGTGCTCACCTAAAAGGTGAAAAGAATCGTGGGGAGGATTTTTATCAAAAGCTCACTGAAACAAGTCAAATTCCGGTGAACGGACAACAAGCGGAACTTGTGAATGAAGAATTACTTAAGCTTTTACATAACCATCCATACCACACAAAGTATTTCTTCACGAACATTTTGCCAATGGCAAGTACACCAGGAATTCTAGGCATGCTGACGGCGATGCTGGTAAATGGAAACAACCTATGGGATGTTTATGGACCAGCAGGTGCGGAAGCTGAGGTCAGAGTGGTCTCAATGATGTCTAAGCTCATCGGATATGATCCAAATGTGAGCGGGGGATACACAACATGGGGAGGTCAGGGGGCTATTTTCTCAGGGCTTCGTTTAGCGATTGCGAAAGTCGCACCGGAGTCATTACGAAAAGGTGTCCCGCAAAATCTTTATGCGTTTTGTTCTGATGCAGCACATTACAGCCTATTTAAGTCAATGGAAGCAACCGGACTTGGCACAGACAATTTAATCAGAATTAAGACAAATAAAGATCATTCAATGGATATGGAAGATTTGCGTTGTCAAATGGAATGTGTTGCGCAAAATGGGGGAATTCCCGTTTATATTGTGGCAACAACCGGAACAACAGATGCCATCGCAATTGATGATGTAAAAGGGGTACGTGAAACAGCAGAAGCCATTGCTGAGAAGTATGGTCTAAAGGTGCCGCATATTCATGCAGATTCGGCGCTTGGCGGATTCTTTGCTTTCTTTAATGAGTATGATGTATCTAAAAACCCGCTGCAATTCTCAGACGGTGTTCTTCGTATGCTAAAAGAAATCAAAGTGAAATTCCAGCACCTCTCTCTTGCAGACACGATGTGCTTTGATTTTCAAAAGCTCGGTCAAACACCTTACACATCCAGTTTATTCTTAGTGAAAAACGCTGCTGACTTAAAGCGTTTAGACCTAGAAGAACAAGAGACACCATATGTTGGACATAGAGGCTACGGGGAATACCATACGGGTTATACACTTGAATGCTCAAGAATGGGAAGCTCTATCAGCATGCTGAGCGTGCTGTTAACGTTTGGGATTGAAGGATACCAGCGCTTGCTCGGTCAATTTTTAGAGGTGAACCTTGCATTCAGAGAAGCACTCAGTCAGGAAATTCCGCAAGCAGAAGTCGTAAACGATGGCAACGTCGGAATGGCTACATTGTTTAGAATTTACCTAGACGGATCTCCGCGCTTTAAAGAAGAGATTTCCGGAGAGGCGACTTCAATGGAAATTGAGCGGAACAATCAATTGAACAAAATGCTGTTTGAAAAGCTTGGAGAGAAAAGAGACGAAATGTTCTTTGGCGATACAACAAAGTTTTTACTTGTGAATGCGAAAGAAGGTCAAGAATTTTATCTAAGTGTAAGTAAGTTTTTTGTGATCTCACCTTATACGTTACCGGAGCATATCCCTCATATCGTATCTTATTTAAAAGACGTGATTGCATCTGTTTGTGGACAATTTGAAAGTGTACATGCTTAAATCAAATCTGAGAGTGGAGATGTAGAAAAAAATGGCGAAACAAAGGAAATTTGGAGGACTCACGATATCCTCCAAAATCATGTCAGTCGTTGTCGGCACATTACTCGCAACCGTTGCACTATTCGTTCTAACATTTTATTTAGTCAGCCAGGATTTATCATCCCAGTTATTAAAGCAATTTGATTATCGGTTAACGACAGATATCGATACAGCTAAAAAAGAGATCGACAGTATCGATGGAAACGTCCTAAGCATTAGCGGGAAGGACGATCCTCTTTATATCGAGATTAAAAAGAAAATCACAGAGCTTCAAGAAGATCATACGCTTGAGAACTTATACGTATTATCAAATAAAGGCGGCAAGGAAAGAATCATTGTGTTAACTGGGGAAGACAATGATTTTGATCAAGATTATGTATTCTCAGATGAGATGAAACAAGCTCTTTCTGAAGATAAAATGGTCAAAAGTGATATTTACAAAGATTCATTTGGAACACATAAATCAGTCTTTTTACCAATCAAAGATTCAGGCGGTGAGCTTACTGGTATTCTAGGAATTGATTTAGATGCGTCTGTTGTGCCAGAAACAACGAAGAAGCTGACGATCTATATCACGATTGCATCTGCTATTGTGCTCATCGGCGGATTACTCTTCTCATTCTTCATGGGAAGAAGAATTGCGAAGCCAGCACGTTCATTGATGGAATCAGCGAACCGTATTGCAGATGGCGATTTAACTGGAATGGTAGAGGTTGAAAGTAAAGACGAGATCGGTCAATTAGCCGCTTCTTTCCAAAAGATGCAGGGACGGATCAAAGAGCTCATTGGGAAGATCTCAAACTCATCAAGCGAAGTATCGAAAATGTCTTCACAGCTTCGCACCGTGACGAACGAATCGAGTCAAAGTGCGCAGCAAGTGTCAGAAGCGATGACGAATATGAGTGAAGGAATTAATGATTCTGTAGCAAATATTACAGACTGTACGACCTCTGTTGCGGAAATCGATACTCAAATTGAAGGCGTAACGAAAGAAGTAGATGAAATGAAATCTGTTTCATCAGAAGTACAAGAGCAGTCAGAATCTGGTCAAAAACTGGTGCAGCATGTCCTTGAGCATCTCAATATGTTACACGACAAGATGACAAACTCAAAGCAGGCAGCAGAAGAATTACAATCACATTCAACTGAGATTGAAAGTGTCATCTCCATTATTACCGACATTTCAGCGCAAACGAATTTGCTTGCACTGAATGCTTCAATTGAAGCAGCGCGTGTTGGAGAAGAAGGAAAAGGGTTTGCTGTTGTGGCTGACGAGGTGCGTAAGTTAGCTGAGCAGTCAGCTGATGCGGCTAAAACCGTTTCAGATTTAGTCATCGGTACACAGGAAAACAGTCAGCGTGTTCTTGAAAGTGTAGAGGAAAGCAGTAAGGCAGTGGAAGAAGGACGTGAGCAAATGGAAGGCACGTCACAGAACTTCGCTGTTATTTATGATGGAGTGTCTCAGTTTGCAAGCAGAACGAACAATTTGCTTCAATCCATCAAGCAGGTAGAACGAGCATATCAAACGATTTCTACATCGATTGAACAAATTTCGGTTGTGTCAGAAGAACATGCTGCGAGCTCTCAAGAAGTAGCGGCAGCAACAGAACAGCAAAGTGCTGGCATGCAGCAAATTTCAAGTGCGATTGAACAGCTCTCTGATATGTCAGAGGACTTGGCCCAGATGGTATCCACCTTTAAAATCGACAAAAAATAAGCAGAAAGCTGGCTCTTGTGAGAGAGTCAGCTTTTTTGCTATGCTTAATCAAATACATGCGGCCGAAAGGAGAAGCGCCATGGATTTTGCGCAGAGATTGTCAGAAGAACGGATCAAAAAGGCGATGGACAATGGAGCTTTTGAAGGATTATCAGGCTTTGGGAAACCTCTGCCAAAGGATGACGCTGCTCATGTACCTGAAGAACTGAGGATGGGCTACCGCATCATGAAAAATGCCGGCTTTGCTGGGGAAGAAACGGCACTTAAAAAAGAACTCATGACCGTCAAAGAATTACTCAAAACCAGTATAGATGGAGAAGAAAGAAAAAAACTTTCTCTCATATGTGAAGAAAAACAAAAACGTCTGGATGAACTCACATCAAAGCGCCAAACGTTTGCCCGTCCAGCCTCCTCTTTTTATAAAAACAGGGTCTACGAAAAATTAACGGAGCATAAAAAAAGATGATGACACGTCGCTGCCTCTAGCACATTGAGGGAGCTTTTTTTATGAAAGCGCTACATTTTATTGTTGACTACATGTATATACAAATATAAAATATGAAGTAAACATGTATATACAAGTTTTTGATTCTTTTTTCTTATAAAAAAACGGTCTCGGAGGGGATAGCATGGCTGATTATCAGGCAGCAGCAGATCAGATTGTGAAAGCCATCGGCGGCAAAGAAAACATTGATCAAGCGACACATTGTGTGACAAGACTGCGCTTTGTGCTGAAAGACGAAGGAAAAGTTGATGAGAAAGCACTTGAACAAATTGAAGAAGTGAAGGGATCTTTCTCAGCGAATGGACAATACCAAGTCGTCATTGGCCAAGGGGTCGTGAATCGGGTATATGCTGAAATGGTCAAACAGACGGGAATTGGGGAAGCAACGAAAGAGGACGTCAAACGAGCCTCTGATCAGAAATTAAATCCATTGCAGCGTGCTGTGAAAACGCTTGCGGATATCTTTATTCCGATCCTTCCTGCTATCGTCACAGCCGGTTTATTAATGGGGATTCATAATATTTTAACAGCTCCTGATATTTTCTTTGATCAAAAATCGATTGTGGATGTGTATCCGGCATGGGCTGATTTAGCGAATATGATCAACCTGATTGCAGGAACTGCCTTTACCTTCTTGCCGGCATTAATTGGCTGGTCGGCTGTGAAGCGATTTGGAGGAAATCCGCTTTTAGGGATGGTTCTTGGACTGTTGCTCGTACATCCTGATCTGTTAAATGCGTGGGGCTATGGAGCGGCTGAAAAGTCTGGAGACATTCCTGTCTGGAATTTGTTTGGACTTGAAGTGCAGAAGGTAGGATACCAGGGACAGGTTCTTCCGATACTCGTCGCCTCCTATTTACTTGCAAAGCTCGAATTATTTATGACTAAGCGGACACCTGAAAGTATTCAGCTGTTAGTCGTTGCACCGATTACGTTATTACTCATTGGGTTTTTATCGTTTATCGTCATTGGACCTATTACATTTGCGATCGGAAACGTTTTAACCTCTGGACTTGTGACCGTATTCCAGCAATTCGCAGCACTTGGCGGTCTTTTATACGGCGGATTGTATGCAGCGTTAGTTATTACAGGTATGCACCATACATTCCTAGCTGTCGATATTCAATTGATTAACTCAAAATTGCATGGCACGTTCCTATGGCCGATGCTCGCACTGTCCAATATCGCACAAGGATCAGCTGCGCTTGCGATGATGTTTGTCTTAAAAGATGAAAAGCAAAAAGGACTTTCGCTGACTTCAAGTATTTCCGCTTACTTAGGGATTACCGAGCCAGCGATGTTTGGGGTCAACCTGCGCTATCGATTCCCGTTTATTTTTGCACTGATCAGCTCAGGGTTAGCTGGTATGTTTATCGCCTCTCAAGGTGTACTGGCAAGCTCGGTCGGAGTTGGAGGCATTCCGGGGATCTTCTCGATCATTCCGAAATATTGGGGCGCATTTGCAATAGGCATGGTGATTGTGCTGATTGTTCCGTTCATTGGTACCCTTTTATATGCAAAATTAAAAAAGAAGAAGGATTTTTCACAAGAACTTAACTAGTGGTGGTGAAGGAATTTGAATCAACAAACAAACGAACCGTGGTGGAAAAAAGCGGTGGTCTATCAAATTTATCCGAAGAGTTTTTTAGATACAACAGGCTCTGGTACAGGTGATATCAATGGTGTGACGAAAAAGCTCGATTATATAAAAGAACTGGGGGCAGATTGTATTTGGCTGACCCCTATGTATGAGTCACCGCAGTATGACAATGGCTATGATATTAGTGATTATACAAAAATCCATGATATGTACGGCACAATGGCTGATTTTGAGCACATGCTGAAGGAAGCACATGAACGAGGAATTCGTGTCATCATGGATTTAGCAGTCAATCATACATCGATTTTCCATGAGTGGTTTCAAGCCTCGCGTGAGTCAAAGGATAACTCTTATCGAGATTATTATATCTGGAAGGAGCCAAAAGCGGACGGATCTCCGCCGAATGATTGGCAGTCAAAATTTGGCGGTCCAGCTTGGGAGCTAGATGAAGCGACAGGTGACTATTATCTTCATTTATACGATGTCACCCAAGCGGATCTCAATTGGGAAAATAATGAGGTGCGCAGGCAAGTATATGACATCATGCACTTTTGGTTTGAAAAAGGAATTGATGGATTCAGGCTGGATGTCATCAATAACATTTCAAAGGATCAACGGTTCCTAGATGATGCCGGACAATCTGTGCAGGGGGACGGCCGTATGTACTATACAGATGGTCCGAGAATTCATGAGTTCCTGCATGAAATGAACGAGGTGGTTTTTTCAAAATACGATAGCATGACAGTTGGAGAAATGTCTTCAACGAATATCGCAGACTGCATTCGGTATACAAGACCAGATCGGCAGGAGCTCGATATGACGTTTAACTTCCATCATTTAAAAGTAGATTATCCAAACGGTGAAAAATGGGCCATCGCGCCATTTGATTTTCAAAAATTGAAGTCGATTCTGGCTGAGTGGCAGACGAAAATGCATGAGGGAGGCGGATGGAATGCACTCTTCTGGTGCAATCATGATCAGCCGCGTATCGTCTCAAGATACGGTGATGATGGTACGTATCATCAGCAATCAGCGAAGATGCTGGCGACCACGATTCATCTGATGCAAGGAACTCCGTATATTTATCAAGGTGAGGAAATTGGCATGAAGAATCCTCGCTTTGAGAACATTTCGTCCTATCGAGATATTGAGTCGCTCAATATGTACGAAGCCATGCTTGAAAAAGGGAAATCAGAGGAAGAAGCACTGGCGATTTTACAGATCAAATCAAGAGACAATGCCCGTACACCAATGCAATGGTCCACAGAAAAAAATGCAGGGTTCTCAAAAGGAACGCCTTGGATTGAGCCTGCCAATAACGACATTTCAGTGGAAGCTTCATTAAAAGACCGCACGTCTATTTTTTATCATTATCAGGCTCTTTGCAGACTGCGTAAAGAATATAATGTGATCACGTATGGCAGCTTCACTTTACTTTTGGAAGATGACCCAAAGGTTTTTGCTTATGTGAGAGAAAGAAAGGATGAGAAGCTCCTCGTGATCAACCACTTTTATGCAGGAGAAGCGGACTTTACGCTTCCTGATGAGCTATTAAAGGATGCAGATGAAATGGACGTTCAAGTCCTGCTATCCAATTATGAGGATGTTCCGGCAGAGATCAAGGGCTTTACGTTGCGTCCATACGAGTCAATCGTTTATCATTTAACCAAACGCTAATAAATGGGGCGGAAGGAAAATGAAAGAGAATAAATTTCGAGTGATTTATGATCAGCTCGCACGACGAATTGAACAAGGTGAATGGCAGGATAAAGGCATCCTTCCATCAGAGCATGAGCTTTCCTTAATGTACGACACGTCCCGGGAGACGGTGAGAAAGGCATTAAACATCCTTGTGCAAAATGGCTATATTCAAAAAATCCGCGGGAAAGGCTCTGTATTGCTGAATCGGGAGAAAATGCAGTTCCCTGTTTCAGGTCTCGTCAGCTTTAAAGAGCTTTCCCAAACGCTTGGCCGGAAGACGGTCACAACTGTTCATGAATTTGGTTTAATCAAACCGGATCAGTATATTCAGTCTCAGCTGAAAATAAATGGGCAGGAAGACGTCTGGGAAGTTATTCGTTCTCGCAATATTAGCGGGGAAGAAGTCATTTTAGACAAGGATTACTTTTTGCAAAGGCATGTGCAGACACTGTCTAAGGACATATGCAACGGATCGATCTACGAGTATATTGAAGGAGAACTCGGTGTATCGATTAGCTATGCTCAGAAGGAATTTGTGGTGGAGCCATGTACAGAAGAGGATGCCAAGTATCTTGATTTGAATGGGTTTGACCATGTAGTAGTGGTGAAGAATTACGTGTTCTTAGAGGATACAAGTCTATTTCAATACACAGAAAGCCGTCACCGATTAGACCGCTTCAGATTCGTCGATTTTGCAAGAAGAGAAAAAATGGACAGAGCATAGGCTCTGTCTATTTCAGGTTTTGGGGGAGCAAGGGGATAAACAACGACAAGAGCAAAATCTCAGGAGGAAAAATGATTAGACTGAATAGACCACTAAAATTACGGGATTTAGAAATTTTTAGCGTGATGAAAGATCACATGATTTTATGTTACGTCATCATTGAAGATACGAGAAAACCATTTACGGAAGAAGACAGAAAACTAGATCCATTATGTTATATGGATGAAGAAGATATTCAAGCGATTTTGAATGTGTTTCATATTTCAATTATTAGTGATGAAACATTGAATGAAGAGGATTTAACTCTTGTCCAATCGTACTTTGCTGATTTTGTGAATAATACGAACTTAACGAATTTTATTACGAGAGAATATGTTCTAAAGGATTTATATGATGTCGATGATGAAGATGACGTCACTTTCTTTAATAGAATGTTACGTCATATAGGATCAGATGATGTGAAAGAATTTGACGATAGAAATTGGATTTATTTATCTCAAGATTGATGTGGAAATGAAAAAAGGACAAAGCCTATGCTCTATTTCAGCGTGTAGACAACCCCTCGCATTCTGTGTCAGCCCTGCGTTCCGATGCTCACGAATGTCAAATTCGCTCCGGTACTCGTCCTTCCTAGACTTCAAGGGTTTTCAAAACACGCTGAAAAGAAGACAAAGGGCTAAAATCATTTTAGCCCTTTGTCAATAATATGAGGACAGAGCATAAGCTCTGTCCATTTCTTTTAGGATGATATATTTTTTCTTGTTCGCTTGCGCTGGTAGTAATAAAGGATACCGCCTGAGGCGAGCATGAGCAAGCCAATCAATACAGCCGTATACATCATCGTTGCCGTATTCGGCAAAGTGCCGCCTGGTAGCCCGGTTCCATCTTGGCTTGGATCCGTTCCGCCTGGTGCCGATGTTCCGCCGTCTTCACCGGTTTGATCTGGGGCAGTTCCAGCTGCTTCACTTTGATTGAGCACTGTGTATTCACTAAAGTGTTTTGTTTCACCTGTTACGATCCCGTTTTCGAACGAACCGTTATTTGTTTTAGTGTAACGATTTTTCTCACGATCCACATAATAAACACCAGGTTTCTCCGCCTTTTGAGGCTCGTCTAATGTAAAGGAAAGTGTGACAGGATCTTTAAAGGTAGAAACTTTTTTCTGATCTTGTTTGATTTGGAAATCATACGATTCGGTTAATGCGTTTTTCACCTTATCTGTTTTCGCCATTCGTATATCTGCACTTTTATCTGACAAATTGGAAAGCGGTAATTTTAGTCCGACTTTGTCATGATAGATGGTGACGTTTGGATCTTGCTCTCTTTTCTTCAGCTCGGCTACTTGCGCTTTTGAAAGGGACAATTGAACGTTTTTCGCTTCGGTTGCTTTGTCTAGATAGAGTAATGCTTTGTTTGTATGCTGCACATACGTTTGGAATTTCTCATTATCTTGAATGTCATAAGCACCTTTTCCTGTCATGCGAGGAAGGAACACTTCTTTCACTCGATGATCGATGACAGGAGAAATTTGACCGTCTGCCTTTTCAATTTGCTCTTTGAAGATTTCATAGTCAACATAGCCTAAATCTTCGCCGTGAGAAGCTTCTGTAAAGACACTGTAGCCGTCGCCGCCTGTACCGACAAATGCATTTGTGGCTACGCGGTATGTTTTCTCATCATTAAGGTCCGTCAGTTGACCTTTTTGATCTTTCAATTTCACATCAATCAATCTGCTGCCAGCTGGTTTACTCAGTGTAAACGTATATTCAATGCCAGCTACATGAGGGAATGCGCCTCCGCCTTCCTCGATGCCTGACAGTCCTTGTTCGAGCGCTTTTTTAATTTGACTGCCTTTTAAATCTGCGACATAAAGTGTGTTTCCGAAAGGCATCACCGTTAAAATATCACCTAATGTGATATCACCTTTTTCGATGCTTCCTCGAATCCCGCCGCCGTTTGTGAGTGCAAGGTCAGCACCGGCAGATTCTTGCGCTTTCTGCAGCATGCCGTCAGCAATAAAGTTTCCAAGATTCGTTTCCTTTGCACGAACGTGCTCACGCTGCCCGTCTAAAAGGACAGCGGTCGTCCCGACTTTTTCCGTTTTTATATCTTGAATATCTGCCTTGTATTGATCAAGAATCGCTTTTGCATCCGCATCTTCTTTGACAGAGTCATCGATGGGGATCAGGTCAAAAGAAGATTCTTTTGGCTGTACAACTCCTTTTTTGTCAAAGGCCATGTCTACTTTCCCTAAAAATTGTCCGTAGTCTTTCACTTGAGCGACGATCGTAGGTTCTTTTTTATTGACGACCTTTAATTTTTCAACAAGGGTGTGTGTGTGACCGCCAATGATTAAATCAATGCCGTCTACTTTTTGAGCAAGCTCAAGATCACGGTTATAGCCGAGGTGTGTTAAAGCAATGATTTTATTGATTTTTTCTTCTGTTTGAATGGTGTTGACGGTTTCTTTTGCTTTCTTGTATGCATCTTTAAATTGAATGTTTGGACCACTGCTGGATGTAATGGCCGTGTCTTCAGTGGTTAAGCCAAATACAGCCACCTTTTCGCCGTTTACATCAAGCAGGATGTACGGGTAAATCCCGGCTTCTTTTTTCTCACCAGCTTTAAACATGGCTGGTTTTTTCACTAGGTCTCTTAACTGTTTTTCCTTAGAAACATCAACGTTTGATGACACAATTGGGAAGTGAGGCTTTTCAAATTGATGACGGTTGTTAGCATCTACGTCTGATGCATCTCCTGTCAGGAATTGACGAAGGACAGTTGGGCCTTTGTCAAATTCATGATTCCCAAACGTCATGGCATCGTATTTCATCAAGTTCATCAGCTTCAGATCGGCAAGTCCTTGCCATTTTGTGAAGTATAGGTCACCAGAGAACACATCACCAGCGTCTAATAAAATATTGTTCTCACTTTGAGCACGAACTTCTTTGATCTTTGTCGCACGTCTTGCAGCATCGTCTAGGTGTGCATGTGTATCGTTCGTATGCATCACCGTTAAATTCCAGTTGTCTGAGGCAGGCGGTTCTGTTGTGCCGTCCTCTTTGAAGGCTAGCTTGTATACGCCAAGGCCATCTGTGCTTGCGTTGCGAACAAAGTCTACGCTGTTTGATTTCTCTGCAAAAGGCTTTGCTAGAAGAGAAGACTCAAACGTTAAAGTAGCGCCTTTGACTGGTGCAATGGACCAGTTTTGATCCGCAGTTGGGTTAATGTTTTTTTGCTCGATAATATAATCCATCAGCACTTGACGGTTCTCATCCGCTGAGGCAAGCACGACTTTATCTTGCGTGAGGTGCGGGAAGCCTCCACCGCCCGAAGCACGGTAGTTGTTCGTTACGACTAAAAATTCTTGATTGTCAGAGACAGGCTTTCCATTGTAAGACAGATTTTTGATACGGTGCGCATTGGCATTTACTAGTGTGCCTGTTGTGCTATATTTAGCAGGCTGAGACACATCGACTTGGTACGTCACACCATCGATCACATCAAAGTTATATGAGCGGTATTCTTCGTTTAAAATAGGCTGTTCTTTTGAATCGTTTGGTTTGATTTGGTTAAATTGCCCAGCAGACATCTCTAACCAGTCTTTCACTTCACTGCCTTTGAGTTTCACAATCTGTACGGTGTTATCGTAAAGGTAGAGATCGCCGATATTCTTAATCGCTAAATCTCCTTTTGCGATATTTGTATAATAATTTACGCCATTTCGGCCGCCGGCCTTAAATGGTGCACCCGCAGATAAAATCGGTAAATTTTTATACGCCGTGTCCTTCATTTTTTCTTGTGCATACCATTTTTGTGCATCTGTCACAATTTGAATAGACGGGTCATCCATCACTTGAGCAAAAAAGCTATTAATGTCTGCTTCTGTTTTACCAACAGGTTTTCTGACATAATCAAGTGTGTTTTGATGTGTCGTTTGAATGGCATCTTTCACTGTATTGTTTTGAGGTGACACCCCAGCAACAGCTTCAATTTTTCCTGTTCCGTCTGTGACCTTCCAGCTGCTGCCGTCAGGCTCTAGTGTCAAATCAATAACTCCGAGGTAGCTTCCCCAGTTTTTTGACATGACGACTGGAATGCCGTTGATGGTTCCTTTTGAGACATCGAATTTGTCTACGCCGCTATATTCAGAGCTTGGGAATGTGCCGTGCTGATGACCAGACACAATCGCATCGATACCCTTCGTTTTAGTGGCAAGGTCAAAGATCATATTTTCTGACCCTTTAGGCGAAGCGGTTTTTTCAATTCCTGTATGGGCAAGAGCGACGATGACATCTGCGCCTTTCGCCTTCATTTCAGGAATGGTTTCATTGGCAGATTCGACGATATCCTGCACTTGAACTTGTCCATCTAAATGCTTCTTATCCCACGTCATAATTTGTGGTGGGACGAATCCTATGTAACCGACTTTCACTTTTTGTGATACTCCGTTTGCATCTTGAAAGGTTTTATCTTGGATCACATAAGGAGTAAAGCGATGTTCTCCATTTAACTTTTTGACGTTCGCATTGACAATCGGGAAGTTGGCGCCCGCAATGGTACCGTCAAGGAAGGATAATCCGTAGTTAAATTCATGATTGCCAAGTGTTCCTGCATCGTATTTTAGTTTGTTGAGTGTATGAATAATGGGATGAACCTTTGTTTGATTGATGATGCTGTCTTTTTCATTTTTGTAAACGTATTCTCCAAGAGGGGTTCCTTGAATCAGGTCTCCGTTATCAACAAGGAGTGTATTAGGATGTTGTGAACGGTGTTTTTCAATCAGTTCGGCTGTTCTCGCCAAACCGAATTCATTTGTTTCTTTGTCGCTGTAGTAATCGTAATTCATCATGTTCGCATGAACATCGGTTGTGGCTAAGATGCTGATCTTCACGGCATTGCCGCTTTCTGTTTCTGCATGAGTAGGTACTGCTGGGAGAATGAGACTAATCATCATAATGGAAGTGAGCAGAATAGACAGGTTTTTTTTTCGTTTAGACCTATGCGTATGCTTCTTCACCTGATCTCCGCCTTTCTAATTTTTTTGACCACAATACCTATTGTAGAAATGTTTCGTTAACTTTTGTAGTTATTTTTTGCAGATTATTGTAAAGATAACATAAATCATACGAATTACCTTGTTAAGGGAAAGAGGATGAGTCTAAATGCTTATTTTTGTCATAAGGGGTTTTCTGATAGGGATAGGATGTTTGATTTCATCGCGCCCGGGTATAGTGTGTAGTGTAAACGATAATCAAGCAGGAGGGTTTCTACATGGGTAAGAAAATTGCAGTTGTATTAACAGATTACTTTGAGGATGTTGAATTCACCGAGCCTGCAAAAGCTTTTAAAGACGCAGGCCATGACATCACAGTGATTGAAAACGAAAAAGGAAAAACAGTCAAAGGGAAGCAAGGAGAGGCTGAAGTGAGAGTGGATGCGTCCATTGATAACGTGAAGCCAGAAGACTTCGATGCACTTCTCATTCCTGGCGGTTTCTCACCAGACATTCTGCGTGCAGATGAGCGTTACGTCCAATTCACTAAAGCATTTATGGACGAGAAAAAACCTGTGTTTGCGATCTGCCACGGGCCGCAATTGCTTATTACAGCGAAGACGCTGGAAGGAAGAGGCGCAACTGGCTATACATCCATTCAAGTCGATATGGAAAACGCAGGCGCTAAATTTAAAGACGAAGAAGTTGTCGTTTGTCAGGATCAGCTTGTGACAAGCCGTACACCAGACGACATTCCAGCATTTAACCGTGAATCATTAAAACTGCTTGCGAAATAAACAGCAGTTGTTACAGCATAAAAAATCCAGCACTTCATAAAGTGCTGGATTTTCTGCGTGTTGATCAAGAAAAACTGCACGAAGACCACAGGGCAGTTCCCTTTGCACAATTATTTTCGTAAGCTTTTCAGCTCGCTTGCGATGGCTTGCATTTCACTTGGGCTGAATGAAGATTTTTTCATCACCATTTGGTGAAGAAATTCAATATCTTCGTACTTGTCTGGACTGAAGTCCTCGGCTTTGATGACTCCAATGTTCAGCATATTTAGCTTTTGCGAAATGTCTTCAATCAGCTGATTGACTTCAGCCGCTTTTTGCTCTGACAAGGGCGGCACGTCCTTTCCTGCATGTGTGTTGAATAATATGTCTATTTTAACAGAAATGCAAAAGAATAAAAGGGCTATTAAGACAACAAGGAGGTGTTTTTCTCCTTTTTCTCTTCTTTGATCTTATCAATGATTCGTTTTGATTCAAATACCACAACCCCTGATAAACCGATGAGCCCAATTAAGTTTGGAATGGCCATAAGCCCATTTAGCATATCTGCAAAACCCCATACGAAGTCATTCTTAAACACGGCTCCGAAGAAGACAGCAATGACAAACACGATGCGATAATACATGACGTACGAATCTTTCGCCAAATATGTAAAGCATTTCTCTCCATAATACGACCAGCCAATGATCGTTGAATAAGCAAACAAAAGTAACCCGATTGCTACGATAGTTGAGCCAATTGGTCCAAGGAAATGGGCAAAGGATAAAGAGGTCAGTGCATCACTTTTTTCTGTTAAATACATATCTGCCATCACAATGGTAATGCCAGTAATGGAACAAACAATGATTGTATCAATAAATACTTGTGTCATAGACACGAGAGCCTGACGGGCAGGCATATCCGTTTTGGCAGCAGCAGCTGCGATCGGTGCGGAGCCAAGACCAGCTTCATTTGAAAATACTCCACGTGCCACACCCCAGCGAATGACAGTTCCAATCGCACCTCCTGCAACGGCTTGACCAGTAAAGGCATCAGATAAAATGAGCCCAACTGCGCCTGGGACAAGATCAGCATTCATAATAAGAATGATTAATCCACAAATGACGTAAAATAAAGCCATGACTGGTACAAAAATAGAGGTTACACGGCCAATGCTTTTAATTCCGCCTAAAATGACAAGTGCCGTAAAGGCAGTAATAATGATACCTGTCACCCATGTTGGAATTTGAAAGGTAGAATTCATAACCCCTGAGATTGAATTAGACTGCACAAGGTTCCCGATCCCAAAGGCAGCACAGGCACCAAAAATAGCAAATAGCACCCCTAGCCATTTTTGCTTCAAGCCATGCTCTAAGTAGTACATAGGTCCGCCAGACATTTCGCCTTTTTCGTTTTTGACCCTGTATTTAACAGCAAGAACGGCTTCTGCAAATTTTGTTGCCATCCCAAAAAATGCGGCAAACCACATCCAGAATACAGCACCAGGACCACCAGCTATAACTGCCGAAGCAACACCTACGATATTCCCTGTGCCGACAGTTGCAGCCAGAGCCGTCATTAATGCTTGGAAATGGGAGATATCCCCTTCTGATGTTTTGTCTTGTTTCGAAAATGCGAGCTTTAAAGAATAAGGAAGTAATCTAATTTGAATGAAGAGAACGCGAAAGGTGAGGTATATTCCAGTACCAACAATTAAAATCAACAGGGGAGGTCCCCACAAAAAATTGTTCATCGTCGTGACAAACTGCTCAATTATTCCCATCAAATATCCCCCTTTGTTTGTGTAATTCTCCTAAAGTTTCTCCTGTTTTTGTGTAATTTGTCAATGCCGATGAGAGTTTTTCTTGCAAAGTTTTCAAGAGAAAATGGTCTTGATATGATAGGGGAAAGGTTTTTGAAAGGGACTCTTAGGGAAAAGATAGGAGGAGAATGAAGGATGATTCATGTATTATTTGTGTGCCTTGGTAATATTTGCAGGTCACCGATGGCAGAGGCCATGTTTAGAAAACGAGTAGAAGATGAAGGCCTTAGCGAGCACTTTGTCATTGATTCAGCAGGCATTGGCGGCTGGCATCAAGGCAGTCCGCCCCATGAAGGAACAAGAAAGCTGCTTGAAGAAAAAGGAATCAGCTATGAAGGAATGACCGCAAGACAAATTATCGATGAGGATATCACAACATACGACTATATCATTGCGATGGATGCTGAAAATGCAGGGGCACTCCGCAGTATAGCCGGCTATGGGAAACATCACTTTATTGGCCGTCTTCTTGACTTTGTTGAAGACGACGATCGAGATGATGTGCCAGATCCTTATTACACAGGGAACTTTGAGGAAGTACATGATTTAATTGAAACAGGAATTGACCGTTTTTTGACGTATGTAAAGAAAGAGAAACACCTTTAACTGAAAGGAGATCAGATGAGATGGAAGAGAAAAATCAAATCGTGCTTCAAGGAGCTGTCATAGGAGCAGCCTGCGGTGTATTGCTGACATTATTTCATCGGCCAACAAGACTTGCACTAAAAGACAAATGGAATGACTGCCAGCAAAAGCTGGATGAGTACCGCCAGGAGCCGGGCAGGATGTCTGCTTGCATGAAAGAAAAAATGGAAGAAACGAAGCAGCTAATGCGAACGGTCTCAGATGATTTATCATTTTTAAATGAACAGGTGAATCAGTTAAAGGAAACAACCCCAAAGGTATTAGAGATTATTGAAGAAACAAAGGATCACTTTCGAACGAAACAGAAAGATTGATCATTGGAGATGAGGCGTATGGGTTTTGTTAAAGCGTTAATTGAACGCTTTTTACTGCATGAAGGACCGGCTAAATCTGCTGAGCTTGCGTACTTCTTTTTACTTTCATTATTTCCGTTTCTCATCTTCGTGCTGACGCTGGTTGGGTATTTGCCGCTGACGTCAAAGGATGTTCTGAGCGTCATTTCTGGTTATGCGCCAGAGGGAGCGCTTTCGATGATTGAATCCATTGCCGAACAGACGCTGAATAACCGTAACGGCGGGTTATTGTCGTTCGGGATTATTGCCGCCCTTTGGTCTGCATCCAACGGCATTAATGCGGTCGTCAGAGCGTTTAACCACGCTTACGAAGTTGAGGAAAATCGTTCCTTCATTCTCGTACGTTTAACATCAATCATCTTAACCATTGCGATGGTTCTTACGATTATTTTCGCCTTGATGCTGCCTGTCTTTGGCAAAGAGCTTGGTTTATTTGTTGCCAAATTAGTTGGGCAGTCAGATGCCTTCCTCACCATGTGGACAGCCATGAGGTGGATCATTAGTCCGTTGATTTTACTGATTGTTTTTACATCCTTGTATTATTTTGCCCCAAACATCAGGCTGAAATTGAAATTTGTTCTGCCAGGCGCCATTTTTGCGTCTATCGGCTGGATTCTGGTGAGCATGCTGTTCTCATTTTACGTAGGCGAGTTTGCCAACTACAGTGCGATGTACGGTAGCATCGGGGGGATCATTATTTTAATGATCTGGTTTTATTTAACCGGCATCATGATTATCCTCGGAGGCGAGCTCAATGCGCTTTTACATAAGCGTAAAATCGTACCAGGCAAGCTCTAAAGAAAACAGGGCATCCTAAAGAAGAACGAACGAGTTCAATCTTGAAAGATGGGGGAATCACATATGTCCAAACAATCGAAAAAAGGCGGAAGCAACACAAAACAAAACAAAGGCCATCAGCCAAAGCACAAAACAAGCGGCAGTGCGAACGGGCAAAATGGATATCATTAGATGAAAACAACCTCCTCTGCACAGGTGCAGGGGAGGTTTTATTGATTCAACATTCGTATATACCGCCTAAGGACAAAATCTGTATCAGGTTTGGGCTGATAGTGAGGATCGAGCTGGAACCCAGCCTTAATCGCTACACGTTCACTTCGAACATGACCAACAGGACAAAAGATTTCAAATCCATCGACTTTATGAGCAAATGTTCCTGTCATATATTTCACTGTTTTCGTCACGATACCTCGACCTTGTGCACCTTGACCAATCCAATAACCGATATTGCCTATTCTATTATGAAACGTCAGACGGAACACACCGATCAATTGCTCGTTCAGCATGATGCCAGCTTCCATTCCTTTTTGTTCGGCATAGGAGGTGCGAGTCGATTGAATAAATGTTTTGACATCTTCTATGCTCTTGCAGTGATGAACCCAAGGCAGCCACTCTCCTAAGTGAGTCTTATTCTCTTGAATGAGAGTAAATAATGGTTCGGCATCAGCTAATTGTAAAATCTCCAATTTCAATTCATTTGTGATGTCTAGTGTAAACAAGAAATTGATCCTCCATTTTAATTAGTTTCAACCATTGCCGTCGTTCTCCCAAATCGAACGCAGCAAAACACGAATAGAATCACGATGCTGACAAGGTAAAGTAAATTCATCCCCTCAAACGTTTGAACAAAGATTCCTCCAAGAACCGGTCCAAGAATACTGCCTGCACTAAACGCCATCCCGCACATTAAATTACCGGCAGGAAGCAGATGCTTTGGCAATAAGTCGGTCATATAACTGATGCCAAGTGAGAATGTAGAGCCTACAGCCATTCCGGCAATAAAGAAACAAATTGCAACAGTCAAAACGGATTGAATGAAAATACCTGCCAAAAGGAAAAAGAAGGACCCAGCGAGTGTGACACATAAAATGATTCGGCGTCTGCCAAACCGGTCGCTGAGCATGCCAAGAGGAAGCTGAAAGACAATGCTTCCAATGGCAAAAGCAGGTAAAATAAATGCAACAGCATCTACTGTCACCCCGCTTCTTAGTGCATACACAGGGAAGTTACTATTGAGCGTCGTTTCTAAAAAGCCGTAGCAAAAAGGCATCATAAAGGCCACCCAGCCAAATTGAAAGGCTTTTTTGAAGCGCTTCAAACTGTTTGTTTGCTCTGACGTCTGCATTTCGCCTGTATCTGGATATGTATTTTTTAAAACAAACACAAGCAGCCAAATACATAAACTAACGGCACCAGAAACGATAAAAGGCAATGATGGATTGATTTCAATCAGTGGAGTTAAAAAAGGCCCAGCGGCAAAACCGAGTCCAAAGGATAACCCGTACAATGAAATATTCCGCCCGCGATTTCTAGATGACGAAGCATAGGTCACCCACGTCTGTGTGGAGAAATGCAGCATATGGTCACCAATGCCAATCATAAGCCGCAGGAAGAACCAGACGACATAAGATTCAAAAAAGACAAAGCTGAACAAGCTTAAAAAGACCGCAGCGCCTCCAATGACGATTAACGGCTTAAAACCAAAACGGCGAAGCGGCGCTTCCATAAAAGGAGATGCAAGCAGCACGCCGAGATATAAGCCAGTGGCATGCAGTCCGTTTAACGTAGGGGAAGTGCCCGCATGTTCGAAAATAATGGATATAACAGGAAGTAACGCTCCCTGTGAAAAGCCAGATACGGATACAAGTAAAATTAAAATCATAAAGTGAATTCTCGGCATAAGAAGCTCCTTACAAGTTCATGCTTTCATCGTACAATGGAACCATAGGGGTTTCAATAGAAAGGTGGAAAAGGAATGAAGCTGACATACGAAAATGATCGGTGGGTGGCACATACTGATGATGGACAGCTGCATATTTCAGGAAAAGAAGAAGCTGGATACCGGCCATATCAATTGTTCATCTCAGCTATTGCAGGTTGTTTTGGAGAAATGCTTATTCATGTATGCGGGAAAAAACGAATATTCTATGAAGGGCTGACCATCACACCTGAAACGACAAGAGAAGGAGCGGCAAACAAAATCTCCCGCATCCACTTACATATGACCTTTGAAAGCATCAGTACCTCTGATGAACAAATAGAAAAAGTGATGAAGCTTGCAATGAAGCATTGTTCCATGGTGCAATCCGTTAAAGGAAGTATCGACATCACCATGTCACACGAGCGAATCTAAATGTATACGATGCCGGCACTCACGAAAGAATAACAGTCAGACATATGAAAAGGAGAATGGCTGTATGAATCGTTTGTTTCTTGTGATTGTCGCAATCGGTGTTCCACTATCTGTCATTGGCAGTTTTCTTCACTTCCCGCAGGTTGTCATGTTCGCTGTTTATTGTATCGCCATTATTGGTCTTGCTAGTTTTATGGGAAGAGCCACAGAAAGTCTTGCCATCATTGCGGGGCCAAGAATCGGTGGACTATTAAACGCTACATTTGGAAATGCAGTGGAGTTAATCATTTCGTTTTTTGCCTTAAAGCAAGGGCTGACTGCCATTGTACTTGCTTCATTAACTGGATCGGTCATCGGGAATTTACTGCTCGTGGCAGGGCTGTCTTTTTTCGTTGGCGGATTAAAATATAAGCGCCAAGAGTTCAATGTCCACGATGCAAGGCACAACTCTGGCTTGCTCATGTTTGCCATCATTGTGGCGTTTGTCATTCCAGAAGTGTTTTCAATGGAGATGGCAGAGGATAGACAATTTGTTTTAAGTATTGGCATTAGCATTGTGATGATTTTGATATATGTCGCAGCGCTTTATTTCAAACTGGTCAGCCACCGAGGAGTCTATGTTGCCAAGCAGGAGAGCGTGAACGGTAAATCTGAAACGGAAGAAGAAACACCTGAATGGTCCGGGAAGTTTGCCACTGTGATCCTGCTGCTTGCAACGATTGCAGTTGCGTACATTTCAGAGCGGCTCGTTCATACATTTGACACGGTCGGAGAACAATTTGGCTGGAGTGAGCTGTTTATCGGGGTCATTATTGTCGCTATCGTCGGCAATGCAGCGGAACACGCCTCTGCTATCATCATGGCGTATAAAAACAAAATGGATGTGGCGGTGGAAATTGCCTTCGGCTCAACGCTTCAGGTCGCCATGATGGTGGCGCCTATCCTTGTCATCAGCTCTCTTTTTTTCGAAAAGCAGATGCCGCTGATTTTTTCCTTACCAGAACTCATTGCAATGGCATCCGCTGTCTTACTGACGGTCATTCTATCAAATGATGGTGATACGAACTGGTTTGAAGGGGCCACATTACTCGCTGCCTATTTTATTATGGCGATTGGATTTTTCCTTTTATAATCTTTTGTGGATAAGGGACGTCTTTGCGGAAAATACTATGGAAAAATGAATGAGAAAGAGTGATGATATGAAAAAGATGCCCCGCATCATGTTTGTTGTTCTCTTATCCTTAAGTTTTCTATACAGCTTTCCAGCCGAGGCGGCTAAGCCGTTTAAGATACCATCGTCTGTCGCCAGTATCTCAAAGGAAAATACGTATCCAAACGCGTCACAAGATCAGCCGCTGCTTCAGCCGAGCGAGCTGACGGCCGAATTATTTAAAACAACGAATGTACCGATTGAAAATACCCATTTGATTAAAATGCTGAATGAATCCAGCATCTCAGGAACGCCGTTAGCTGTTGGATATCGTGCGACCATTTTCCTCGGAAGATGGGCACTGAGCTACGATTCAAATGAAACCGTCGCCAACTGGGAATACAAAAAAGTGAACACCAATCACATTGATAACAGAGGCGGAAACAAAACAGCCATCGGCAAATATGTTCAAAAGCAGCAAGTGAAAGTAAGCGGAGGGCTCACAGCAAAAGTACCAAACCCAGAAGATGTGAAAACATTGATGATGCAAAAAGCCATCCAAAAAACAAAGCTGCCGCTCGCCTTCGACACGGTGATTGGCGCAGGAACAAAACGAGATCAGTCATACCATGTTTCTCCGAAAAAAGCAGCATCACTTCATGCCTTTGCACCAGCCATTAACGAAAAAGGAAAGGTCACATACGGAGAAGTGTACCTTGTGCTAAAAGGAAATAAACGCAAACTCGTCGTGAAAAACGTGACCTCACAAGGAATCGGCGCATGGATTCCTGTGCAGGATCACCTGACGTTTGGGTTTCAAGGGATGAATTAACATAGTAAAACCCCCTCTTTCACTATAGAAGAGGGGGTTTAATTTGTCGTAAAGTTATTAATGTCAGGCGTGATATAAAACTCTATGATGGCCGAGAAAAATAATAGTATAGTTACTAGCACAAGCCCTGTACAAGTAATTTTACATATATTTCTAAAATTTATTTTCTTCTTTTTACCAAACAATAAAAGGATGGCCTCTTTCAGAAGGATAAAACCAATACCACCAGAAATCATAATAGCCATCAATTCGCTTATACCATGAGGTAAGATAAGAAGTAATGATTGTAAAGGATGCATTAAATACGGAATCGAAATTTTAAAAGCTCCACCAATCATTAATCCATTGATAAACAATATGTATACACTAGATAAACCAAAAGTAACCATTCCAACTATCATCATGATACATATAGATAAATTTTGAAAGAAATAATCAAAAAAATGACGTTGATCATTTATTCTAACAATATCCTCTGAATAATCTCCGTTTGTCATATAAAATCCCATGACCATTCCAATTGTTATGAAGAAAATAGAAGGTAAAATAAGCACTTTTAAAGCATGGTAAAAATCTTTTAAGTAACTCTTAATTGCTTTACTCATCAGTAAACAGCTCTTTTAAATTTTCTGTCGTCACGTTTGTTAATTGCTGATTCCGAAGAAGATATGTAGAGTGACTGAGCTCTTCAACAAAATCTAAAGTATGTGATGAAAAAAGCACACTTCCAAATTGAAGAAATTCTTTTAGCTTCTGAACTAATTTAATACAACTAGATGGATCTAGCCCATTAAAGGGTTCATCTAAAATAAGTAATCGAGGTTTTAATAAAAGAGCAAGTGAAATAGCTAATTTCATTTTCATTCCTTTAGAATAGTCTCTAATTAATTTGTTGGACAGGTAGTCAAGTTCAAAGAATGAAAGCATAGTATTGATTTCTGTTGAGTCTAACTTTTTGTTGTAGAGTCTAGAAACAAAATTGATATACTCGGATGCAGTTAAGTATTCATATACAAGAGAATCATCAGGTACAAAGAAAAGGTGACTTGAATAATGACGATCCTTAGGTTGCTTATCTAAAAAGCGGATAACGCCATCATCAGTTAATCGTATGCCACAAATGATCTCAAATAGAGTCGTTTTTCCTGCGCCGTTTTTTCCTATAATACCAACAGAATCATGTGGCTTAACATGAAGAGACAAATCATGGAGAATGGATTTGTTGTTAATTTGGACATGAATATTATCTAACTTTAACATTTTACTTCCCCTTTTTACTTATTTAAATTAAGAAATTGTATCTTAAGACTAGAGATTTTCAAAATAATAAAAATAAATATCAAATAAATCAATGTAGAGATAATAAAAGCAAGGTAATGCTGTTTATCAAATATGATTAGCATCAGTCCTTCCAGCAAAAAACAAAATAGAATTAGCAAATTCGCAGTCATTTTTGCTTTGCTTGAAGGAAGATTACTTACAAAATTTCTTTTAAATTCTGGATAACTAATGCTTGATAAGAAATAAATACAATTGAATAAGATCATTTGTGTTATTGCCATAACACAAATGAAAATAAAGAAAGGGAAAGACATTTGAAATATGATTGCAGCTATTGTAAAAAGGATAATGAACAGCGTGATATTAATTGAACTAGAGAGAATAATGTGACTTCGTACGATGAATTTGGGATGAATCCCAGTCAATTTCAGAAGTTGAAAACGTGCACCATGAAAATCGATGCTTGCGAGAAAGCAATATGTATCTGATAACATTTTAACAATGGCAGCTGACAGAATGATAAAAACTAAACTCTCATTAGCATTCATAAATGTTGGTATTCTATAATAAAGCAAATATAAAATAAGTATGATAGAAAATAGCGAGCTAAATAAAGGCAAGTATGTCATAATAATTTCTTGTTTTCTTTGTCTTTTGATGTAAGCAATCATTAACTGGATGAGAGACAGCTCCTTTCTTTCATGAAAGGAAAGGTGAGAAATCATTGTTTTAACCTTTCTTTTTTTTGAATTTTCACCAATGAAATGTGCTCTTACCCCATTAGAAAAAGAAGTTCGAATCAATAACATAACGATGATTAATAATGAAATTTGTAAAAAAATGATGAATTTATATTGGAAAATTTTTGGTAAAATCGCAAAAGGCATTTTGGATATCCAGTTGAAAAACCAATTAAGCATTGAATGAGATTGGAAATCTATTTTGTTGGATAAAAAAATAACAGCTAATATAGACAAAACAAAAATTCTCAGAATTGAAAAAAACAATTGGTATGCTGTCGCAATATAACGGTACCCAATGACAGATAAGTAGAAAACCGCAAATTTCATTATATAAAGAAAGCATACAGAGTTAAGTGTAAATACAATGCCTAAAAAAACCGAACCTATTTGTGAATAATGATATAAAAAAAGTGTTGGAATAAGAATTGAAGAGATTAAAACCTCTTTCAAAAATGTGGTTTCAAAATATTTTGCTAGTAACAACTCGTGAAAAGAAAGTGGTGATACAATTAATAATTTCAGGTCATTTTTTGTAGATGTTTTATAAACAGTATTTGTAATGGATTGCTGAATTCCTGTTAATAAAAAAGTAATGATGAAAAAAGTTGATATGTAAAAGATCTCGTTATGTAAAAATAAATGATTGGTATATAATTGAGTCATTATAGTGGTAAAAACTGCGCTGAATAAAAGAATGACGGATAGAGCGACATAAACAAATAAGTCATTTTTTATTTTTAATTTTGGAAGTCGATAGTAAAAAAAAGATTTTTGTCTAAAATAAATATATGTTAGTACATTTCTCATTAGAAAAATGATTCTCCTTTATCTAAAAATATGAGTTATATCACTTCCGAAAAATATAATACATACCTCAATGATTACGAAAATTATCGCAATAGCAATTAATTTTTTTATTTTCATGTTGATTAGTACATGAAATCCACATATTAACAACATATATCTCCAGATATTAAAGGGATTTATGATAAAGATGGCAAGGGCTGTTAGAAAATGATCGTACTGAGATATATTGGTGTTATCTAAAAATGGAAAGAATAAAAGGCTGATGGCAAAAAAGATTTTTGGCATTTGACTAAATCCATAAATTGAAATGGTCGTTTTGAAACTGATTTCTCTATCTAACATAAAAGTATTTAATAACAAATAGATGGTAAAAGAAGTAATGAAAAAAGTCATTAATGAAAAAAAACTCATACCTAAAGCTATTAAATATAACCACTTGCTTTCCACATGTTCAAAGCGTTCAAAAATGACTTGAATATAAAGTAAGGGTATTAAAGCAGAAAATAATAATGGAAGAGCTATGTTAGGTTTTTTATTAAGAGAGTACATCAATTCTAATGGCTGATAAAAAATCTTGAAAAATCTCATAACGTAAGAACAACCTTTCATTAAAAGAGGAGAGAATCCTCTCCTCTTTGTTAAATCTAGTATACTACCAGTGTATTGCCTGTTTTGTTCCCCACTTTGCGACAGCACCTCTAATAAGTGGGTAAGCAATTGCTCCCCAGCCATACGTAGCACCAGCAAGTCCTATTATCGTTAGAATTCCTAAACCATTATTTACAGCATTAACTATTTCCGTTGCTGTTGCAATAGTTAAAAAAAATTTCGTGGCTATTTCAAATATCAACGTCTACACCCCCTTTCATGACTTTTTGTCCTTTTTGTTTCTTACCTCACTTCTATAAAAGTCAATAACATTAAATAATAACCAAGCAAGGAAAAGGAAATAGATAATTTTTGTAAAGTGAGAGAAGTTGTTAAAGATAAACCCCATAGTAATAAATGGTATGATCATAAATCCAAAATACTGTTTCCACCATATTTTAAAAATAATAACACCACCTAACTTTTATATATAAAATTATGTATTATTTCTCGTAATCACTATAATACAACTAGACAAAGGAGTAGTAAACCTTTTTTGTTAAATTTTACACAATAATAGAATATTTAACTTTACTCTATTAAGATACGCTTTTCCTAATTTGAATATAAAGTTTTGCTTTCAAAAGATATTATGAGTTTTAAATAAAAAAGCCATAACATAAGTTTATTTAAATAAACTTATGTTATGGCAAAATTTCCTTTTATTCCCCTAAATCCACATTATGATAAACCTGCTGCACGTCTTCAAGCTCTTCTAATACATCGATTAGTTTCTCAAATTGTGCTTTAGATTCATCATCTAATGTCACTTCGTTTTGTGGAAGCATCGTGATTTCGGCGACAGTGAATTCTTCGACACCGGCTTGTTTGAATGCTTCTTGTACGTGATGGAATTGATCTGGCTCAGCGTAGACGATGACCGTTTGATCTTCTTCCATGATGTCACGTACATCAATGTCTGCTTCCATTAAGAGCTCAAGCGTTTCTTCTTCGCTTTTCCCTTCGACACCGATGACCGCAGTTTGGTCAAACATGTAAGCAACAGATCCACTGACGCCCATGTTTCCGCCGTTTTTCCCAAAAGCCGCACGAACATCCGAAGCTGTACGGTTCACGTTATTGGTGAGGGCATCGACGATCACCATCGATCCGTTTGGACCAAATCCTTCATAGCGCAGCTCATCGAAGTTCTCTTCTGAACCACCTTTGGCTTTTTCAATCGCACGGTCCACAATGTGTTTTGGGACACTATATGTTTTTGCACGTTCTAGGACAAAGCGAAGTGCTTGGTTTGATTCTGGGTTTGGCTCACCTTGTTTGGCAGCCACATAGATTTCACGCCCGAATTTTGCGTAAATACGACTTGTATTGGCATCCTTTGATGCTTTCTTTTCTTTAATGTTGTTCCACTTACGACCCATCTTATTCACTCTCTTTCACTTAGTAAATACACAGTATGAGGGTCCCCATGCTGCATGAAATCATTCTGCCCTCTATTATACATGAATCAGTCAAGGGGATAGAAGCAAGAGGGCCGAAATGAAGAAATTCCTTAGCTGATGTGTCCAAGCTGTTCAAGCGTCTCATGTTTCTCATGAGGTCTAGTCAGCTCGTCACATTGAATGATCCTGCCGTCTAATAAAGTAAATAAAGCCATTACATCTATAAGACCACGATCTCCGCTGGTCAGCTCGACATGTACAGTGTAACGAAAACATCCTTGCTGCGTCTCTTCATCAAATAACACATCATGAAAGGCGGGGATCTTGAGCTGTTTTGTCATTTCTTTTAATGTGGATAGATGCTTTTTAAATTCATCAAGCATGGAGACCTTTCCATCGGTCACTTGCTGATAGTCAGGAGAAAAATAAGTCTCCACCTTTTGTACATCTAATTCAGTTAATACTTCCTGATACATTTTCTTGATGAAAAAAATCGCTTCTGCCTTTGTCATCTATAAACATCCTCTCTTTTTATTAACTGACTAACTAAATAACATTATAATTAACTGGTTAACAAAAAACAATGACAAAAAATAACCTCACAAAGAATGAGGTTATTTTGCAGGCTGAGGATAAACGAGCTCTTCAAGCAATTTGACATCGTGCTTATGAAGCTGCTTGATGATTTCTTTACGTACAGCGAGGGCGGCTTCGAAGTATTTTTCATCTTCGACCATCCCTTTCACAGTGATTTCTATCCCGCGATTAAGCTTATTGAGACCCATAATTCCATGAACCTGAAAGGGTTCAATGGCGTTTTGGAATTCATCTTTTTTGAGAAAATCATGATGCATTTGATTCAGCTGGTCACAAGCTGATTCAAGCGCTTGAAAGGCGATGTCTGGGTTCTGATTGGCACTAATTAACACCGACTCCGTGATACGCATGTAATGTATGTTGTAGTTTTGAATTTGCCGGATGTCTCCGTTAGAAATGGTTAACAGCTTGCCGCTCCATTCTCTAATTTGCAGAGAACGGAGACCAATTTCTTCAATGGTTCCATTAAAGAGATTATTCACCGTCACGTAGTCACCTTTATGAATCTGCCGTTCATAGATCAGGAAGATGCCTGCTAAAATATCACGAATCAGCGTCTGGGCGCCAAAACCGATGACGATTCCGGCAACACCAGCACCAGCAAGAATTTTTCCAAAGTCATGAAAGAAGAGAGAAATGACATAGAACACAAAGCAAATTGAAGCTGTGTACTTCGTCACAGATTTGACCAAGCTCTCGATCGTTTTCTTCTTCTTATCTTCAATAAACTCCGTTCGTTTAAAGAAAATTTGAAGGGCTTTGTTGATAATAAAGACGGCAAACCAAAGAACAAGCCCAACAATTAGAATTTCAATGTATTTGTTCTTGACCACTGTCAGAAATGTATCGTCCATTTATCGGTTACCCCCTGGCTGTACGAGAAGTAAAATCAACATCTTGATAATAGCTGTTTTTCACAAGAACATTCGGACCAAGGCATTGCACACTTGGACAATGACAATTCAGTTCTTTCGCTAATTTCGTGTCCATCCAGCGTGTATATGCAGATTGCAATGTATCGGTTTCAATATTTCCAAGCGGCGGCGTATCGCCAAAGTCTGTCACAATAATATTCCCATCAAAAATATTCACATTCAACCTTGAGCGGCCGTCAGGATCATTTCGTACAGTGATATTTTTCTCCTGGCGCAATCGCTTTAGGAGGCGATGGTCTTCTTCATTTGTGCTGCATGAATAAAATGGCAAGGTGCCAAACAGCATCCATGTGTTCTCATCACGAATATCAAGCAGCTGATGAATCGCATCACGCATTTGCGGAAGCGTTAATGACTCAAGTGCACTAGCGAAATCGCTTGGGTACATCGGGTGAACTTCGTGACGCTGACATTTCATCTCCTCCACGATTTGACGATGGATGTGTTCAATGTAAGGAAGCGTGCGCTTATTGAGCATGGTTTCAGCGGATACTGTGACACCCGCTTTCACAAGTGCCTGACTATTTTCGATCATGCGGTTAAATAATTTTTCGCGCTGCTGCAAGGTTGGTTTTCTATCCATCATCGCAAAGCCGACCGTTGCAAACTCTTCGACAGTGCCCCAGTTATGTGAAATGTGCAGAACATCTAAGTATGGAATAATCTCTTCATAACGCGCCAAATCAAGTGTTAAGTTTGAATTGATTTGTGTGCGGACGCCGCGTTCATGGGCATACTTTAATATAGGTACGACATATTCCCGCACAGACTTGAGAGAAAGCATTGGCTCTCCGCCTGTAATACTTAGTGAGCGCAAAAGCGGAACTTCCTCTAAACGGCGAAGCAGCAAATCAAGTGGCAGTGCATGTGGGTCCTTTGGCTGCAAGGTATAGCCAACCGCACAGTGCTCACATCTCATGTTACATAAAGTCGTTGTCGTCAGTTCAATATTTGTCAGCTTCATTTCTCCGTAATCCTGCACATCGAGATAGGCTTCCCAAGGGTCGTATGCAGGTGTGATCGGACGAAGTGCTGTTTTTTGATTCATGGTATCTATCTCCTTTTCATTCGGGCAAACGCAGACCCGCCAACAGTTAATTTTAAGCCCCATGCCCGTTATACGCAAGGGGGGGAGACAATTGATTTATAAGAGAAAGAAAGATAAGCTATAAACAAATGCTAAAGGGAGTGTATTTATGGGCAAGGCAGCAGACAGCAAAGAGCAGCAGGTTGATTATTTAAAGAACCGATTAGATATGTTTATGAATGTGATTGATTCATTAGATCCCGAATCAACAGACGTTGAGGATATAGACAGACTGATCCAGATGATTGACGATCTAGAAGCGAAATATGAACGGTTTAAAAAAGATTGGAAGGAAGAATAGCTCGCGCGGATGCGGGCTTTTTTCTTTAAATTGGCAGGTGAATGGACGTATGAGTCTCGGTCATATTCTGCACAATAAAAGAAAAACTGGGAAGTGACGTAGATGAAAAAATATATGCTGATCTGTTTATGTGTGCTTTTTGTTTCAATGCCTCTGTCAGAAGCAGCAGCCGAGTCTAATAAGCCCATCCACTGGGGATTCGCTAAAAGCAAAGAGCACAAACCAGCAGATGCTGGAAAGGAAATGACGACACTCCTAAAAAAATATGATGCCTTTTATTTAGGAAACACGAAAAAGAAAGAGATTTACTTCACATTCGACAATGGCTATGAAAATGGGTACACACTTAAAATTTTAGACGTGCTGAAAAAACACCAAGTACCAGGCGCCTTTTTTGTGACAGGGCACTTCGTGAAGGATCAGCCGCAGCTTGTGAAACGTATGGCAGAGGAAGGACATATCATTGGCAACCACTCCTATCACCATCCAGACTTAACGAAAAAGAGTGCGAAAGAAATTAAAGAAGAGCTAGACAGTGTAAATGAAGCGGTGTACAAAATTACGGGAAAACAAGATAACCTCTATCTACGTCCGCCGCGCGGGGTATTTAGCGAAAGAGTATTAAAGGAAACAAAGAGGCTTGGCTACCAAACCGTTTTCTGGTCAGTTGCCTTTGTGGATTGGCATATCCATCATCAAAAAGGAAAACAATATGCCTATGATGAAATGATGAAGCAGGCACATCCAGGTGCGATTTATTTACTTCACACCGTCTCACGAGACAATGCCGAGGCACTGGATGAGGCCATCACAGCTCTTAAAAAACAGGGGTATTCCTTTAAAAGCCTAGACGATCTCATGCTTGAAAAAGTATGGCATTTGCCGCAGCTATAGAAAAAAGCTTGCAGAGGAACTGCAGGCTTTTTGGTTATTTAAAAATCCGGAACCACCCTTTATGCTTAAACCATAAAAGCATACCCGAGACGAGCAGACCCATGAAAATAAGCACGCCAAAATAGCCGTATTTCCAGTGCAATTCAGGCATGTTATCAAAGTTCATCCCGTAAACCCCAACAATAAAGGTCAGTGGGATAAAAATAGTCGACACAATCGTCAGTGTCATCATAATCGCATTCATCCGATTGGAATTCAGCGTCTGATAGCTGTCTCTTAAATCTGCTGTCATGTCTCTGTTCGACTCGACAATCTCTGTCAATTTTAGAAGGTGATCATAGATGTCATTGAAATAGGCTTGGCGATTTTTGTCGTTTTTCATCATGTTCATGTTCACGATACGGTATAAAAGGTCTCTCATCGGAATAATTGTCCTTCTTAGCTTTAACAAGTCTGACCGAATCCCGAATACTTCGTTCATTAAAGTGCCATACGTTTTATGACCTTCTTCATCTTCAATCTCATTTAGCCTGTCTTCAATTTGATAAATAATCGGGAAATAATCGTCAACCAGATCATCAATCAGCATGTAGGCAAGATGTTCAGGTCCACTATTTCGTGCGTGTTCAGATGCTTTTAGCTTTCGAATCACACGATCAATGTATGGTGCTTCCTTTAAGTGAAAGGTGACAATATAACTTTCACCAACAAACAGATCCACTTCCTCTGAACGAAGTGTTTTTTGATTGAGCGCATGAAGAACGAAAAATAAATACTCTTCATAAAAATCAAGCTTAGGCCGCTGTAAATAATGGAAGCAATCTTCAATTGAAAGCGGATGAAACTGAAAGAATTCCTTCAGCAGCGCTGCTTCTTTTTCCGTTGGCGCATGAAAGTCAATCCAATACCAGGCGATATCGGGGCTTGAAAGCTGCTGCAATGTTGCATGTTCAATCAAGTCTCCGTTTTTTGTCACTGCAAGTTTTTTCAGCATATACACCCCTCCAGACTTGCATTATATCATGAAGCAGCGTGCACAAACTTATTCATCTTATCCACAAAAAAAGCCGATCTCATGATTGAGATCGGTCCATGTGCGTGTATGATTGATGGATAAAAGCGAGAATTAAGGACGACGGAAGTTGACGAAACCACCGTTACGGTCAAACCAGCCTCTAAATGCCCAGTTGATGTAGCCGCCGTCACCTTTATTTGTGAAAGATCCATTTTCAAATACCCAAACTCCGTAAGTGATGCTTCCGTATTTCACAGTAGCGAACGTTTTGACTCCGCTAAAACGAGTTTCGTAGCCTTGGCTTAAGTTAAATACCATGACATTGTATTTAGCGCCAGCAGCATAGAAAGCAGACTCCATTAAACCTTTGACAAAGCCTTCACGGTTTGTGTTTGCATTTGCAGCATTGATCAGTGCATTTGCAATTCCAAGAACGTCAAAGTTAATGTTTACGTTTGCCGCATTTGTCGATGCTTTACCTTCAGCAGCTTTGTTTAAAACAGTTTGCTGAACAGTTGTTGAAACTGGAGCAGCTTTTTGCTCAGCAGCATCAGCGAATACTGGTAGTGTTGAAGAAACAGCAGTGGCAAGGGCAACAGAAAGAATAGTTTTTTTCATTGGTCGGATCTCCTTTGTTTTTGAATTTTTTGGGTCTTCTTTTTCGTAAAACGTGAAACTAGGTGAAGCCGGTAATCAATGAGGTAAATATGTTCCTGCAAGATGAAACAAATGATTGCCTAATCCGCTAATTCCTTTGTTCACCTCCTTGATATGTCATAATTATACAAATATTTTTGAAATAGAAGATATCACCCAGAGGTTCTATTTCTAATTTAAGGAAAATGATCCTAAAATGTTGAATAATCGTGTCGAATATTAGCTAAATTCGACTAAAACTTTCATCAATCCAAAAGGAAAATGACCAAGAATAAGGAAGATATAACTGATAAATTCTTGTACTCTTTATATTTAAAAGTATTCAATATAGAGAATGATTCACGCAAAATGAAACAATCACATCCGCGTGTGTTTACAGAAAGGAAGAGGAAAAACATGTGGGAAAAACAGCTGGTGGTTGAGCCGCCATATCACTTTGATCAAGTGCTCAGACGCTTATCAAGTGATCCATTAAAGGCAGTCGATTTAAACAAAAGAGAAATCAAAGTGCCGATGAGATTGGATCAAAAGCCGTACGTGGCAGTCGTTCAAGCCACAGGAACAAAAGAAACGCCTACGTTTCGGGTGCAATCAAACGGCCCTGAGGAACCCATCATTTCTGAAGTGAAGCGGATTTTTGGCATGGAGCATCAATTACACGTTGTTCATAACCATTTTTCTCAAACGAATCTAGCGTCTATTTTTGAACGTCACATCGGAACACCGCTCATGCTGGACTTTCATTTATATCATTGTTTGATGAAATGCATCATTCATCAGCAGCTCAATCTTGCGTTTGCTTATGAGCTCACGAAACGGTTTGTTCATTCGTACGGTGAGCAAATAGAAGGCGTTTGGTTTGACCCTTTACCGGAAACCATCGCATCGCTTGAAACAGACGATCTGAGAAAGCTCCAATTCAGTCAGCGGAAGGCAGAATACGTTATTGATGTATCAAAGCGAATTGTGAGCGGCTCTCTTTGTTTAGAGGAATTACACGATTTGCCGGATATAGAAATTGAGGAACGTCTGCTTCCGATTAGAGGCATTGGACCTTGGACGGTTCAAAATGTCCTGATGAATGGACTTGGAAGACCAAATCTCTTTCCGGTAGCAGATATTGGTATTCAAAACGCCATCAAACGGCACTTTGACCTGCCTGAAAAACCGACAAAAGAGGAGATGGCAGCCTTAAGCAAGGAGTGGACGCCTTATTTAAGCTACGCTTCCCTTTATTTATGGAGAAGCATTGAGACAGATAAATAAATGAAAGGCATTTTCTCTCTTTGTCCAAGTCGTGATATACTAATGAGATGGAATAAAATGAGGACAACCTATAACGGTTCAAATAGAACGGAGAGAATGAAATTGAAAGAAAAACAGCAAGGGGCCCTTCTGCAAAAGGGGCAGCAGTTCCCGCTTACCATTAAACGCCTTGGTATTAATGGGGAAGGGGTCGGTTATTTTAAAAAGCAAGTGGTCTTTGTCCCGGGTGCGCTTCCAGGTGAGGAAGTGGTCGTTGAAGCAACAAATGTACAGGCAAAATATGCAGAAGGTACGGTCAGAAAAGTGCGAAAGCGCTCGGAGCATCGAGTGAAGCCGCCATGCCCAGTATACGAGCAGTGCGGCGGCTGTCAGCTTCAGCATTTGGCGTACGAGCAGCAGCTAAAGGAAAAACGTGATATTGTCATTCAATCAATGGAACGACACACGAAGCTATCGGTTGAAACGCTAGACATTCGACCAACGATCGGCATGGAAGATCCGTGGCACTACCGGAACAAAAGTCAGTTCCAAGTAGGGCGGTCTCATAGCGGCGACATCATCGCTGGGCTTTATGGACTGAATTCTCATAAGCTTGTGCCGATTAAGGAATGTATTGTGCAGCATCCGAAAACGAACAAAACAACAGGCGTTGTCCGCAAAATTTTAGAGAAATTCGGCGTATCGGTTTACAATGAACGGACAAGAAAAGGCGACGTGCGGTCGATTGTCGTGCGAGTCGGCTTTGAAACAGGTGAAGTACAGGTCGTCCTTGTCACATCAAAACCTGAATTTCCAAAGAAAAAAGAAATTGCCGAAGCCATTCAAAAACGTCTGCCAGAAGTGACGTCCATTATGCACAATATCAATGGCGAAAAAACGTCGGTCATCTTCGGGCATAAAACATCTCAACTAGCAGGCAACATGGTCATCCAAGAATTTTTAGGAGACGTCTCATTTGAACTAAGTGCACGTGCGTTCTTCCAATTGAATCCGAAGCAGACATTAAAGCTTTACGATGAAGCGAAAAAAGCGGCCAAACTGACAGGAAAAGAAAAGCTCGTCGATGCCTATTGCGGCGTTGGCACCATCGGCATGTGGCTCTCAGATGGCGCAAAAGAAGTCAGAGGAATGGATGTCATCAAAGAATCGATCGATGATGCCAAGAAAAATGCCAAAAAACACGGCATGAAACACGCAACCTATGTGACAGGGACAGCTGAACATTGGCTCCCAAAATGGGTCAAAGAAGGCTTCCGCCCTGACGTCATCGTCGTGGACCCGCCAAGAACAGGCTGCGAAAGCACCTTCTTAGACACCGTCAAACAAGTCAAACCAAAACGCTTCGTATACGTCTCTTGCAACCCATCCACACTAGCAAAAGACCTGCAATACATGTCAAAAGACTACAAGATCGAATACATGCAGCCAGTCGACATGTTTCCGCATACGGCGCATGTGGAGTGTGTGGTGTCTTTATCCCTTAAATAATAAGAATTGACGGCTATGATGGACCAAAAACAGCAAATGCGGTCAAACGATTCCAACCATGCATGGACACAGCAGAATTGATGGACCGAAAACGAAAACAGCAATAGAAAAGGCACATTATCTAAATGAATAAAAGACCCTTCCAACAGGAGGGGTTTTACTTTAACTAACAATCTATTTTATTTTTTTCCTAAGCGCTCATTTCGTATTCTCTTCTATCATTGTACTTAGTACTCTATAATGAGACATCCATCAGGAGCCCTCGATTCTCAAACAAATCATTTTTTATTGTCTCACTCAAATATCAGCTGTATGAATATAAAATAAATTTTAAAAACCCAAAAAGGCATATAATAGCCAATCAGGGTCTTTGGCAAGGTACTCTTTAAACACAATTTTTACAGGGAGTTATTAAATATGAGACTGAAAGAACATGAAATATAACAACTTTATACATTCGTAAGAGGCCCACCAAATATTTAATCATTAAAACTGCAAAATGATTATTGGAGGGATTATGATGAATGACAAACAGTTTTCTTCATTTATAAAACAAGCAGATGAACCTTTTGTTGGGTGGGATTTCTCATTCATATCTGAAACTGGAAGAATGAAAAGTGAGTTGCTTTCATGGTCATATGGTAGTATAGCTATTTCTCTTGTTCAAAGTGCAAAATCAATACTAGATATGGGAACAGGTGGTGGAGAGTTTTTATCAAAATTAAGACCTTTTCCAACATCAGTTTATGCTACAGAAGGTTACATGCCTAATGTACCTATCGCAAAAGAACGATTAACACCTTTAGGAGTTAAGGTAGTTCAAATTGATAATGATGGAATTCTTCCGTTTGAGACTGGAAAATTTGATCTTATCATCAATCAACATGAGTCATTTTCATCTAAAGAGGTGAGAAGAATTATCTCGAAAGAAGGTATTTTTCTAACACAACAAGTCGGTGGACTCGATTGCATAGAGATTAATGAACATCTAAGGGAACCAATAAATGAGGAATTTATTGATTGGAACTTAAAGCTAGCTTTAAAAGAAATACAGGAGAATCATTTTGAGGTTTTGAAAAGTGCCGAAGAGTTCCCCATTCTAAGATTTTATGATATTGGAGCATTGGTGTATTATCTTAAAGCAATTCCTTGGCAAGTGCCAGGTTTTGAAATAAGTAATTTCAAGGATGAATTATACACCATTCATAAAACCATTGAACAAAAGGGTTATTTTGACGCAAAACAACACCGATTTATTATTTTAGCTAAAGCAATATAGTTGGAATTGGGGCCTTCGATATATTTGAAGGCTCCATTCTAATTCTGAACTAATACCACTCCTGTCAGCACTATCAAATCATAGGGCTTTTACTGGTCATGGATTGACTACATTCGGGAGAGTTTTTTAACTGCTGCCTTCAAGATAATCACTAATTAAATGCTAGGCTGCTTTTTTCTCCATAACCTTTTATTTATTTTCATGGATCCAAACGGAATCCTTTATTATATGTAACTAATTGTTGGGCTTAAAAGCATTCAAAAAAAATATAGGAGGATAACGATGAGCCAATTCGAGATCCTGACAAAATACAAACCGATGCTTCAGGAGGATCGTATCGGAGAATGGGAAATCGATCAAGCAAATGATGGAACAGCTGAACACCCAATCCAGATGCCCTTTGTGAATGATTCTGAAACGGTCCGTCACTTTATCGAAGATGTCTATACCTTTGCAGAACAACATCAAGAGATGGAGCTTACTCGCTACAGAGAAATCCTCAAAGAAAATGGCATTGAAGGTGGAACGAACGATTTGGGGAATGTGGATGTTTCAGATTTAAATGCGCAGTGTGTACTGGCTCTCATCATGGGGGTTGTGATGGCTGAGTGGTTTTGCGATGGTGCCATCTTCAATTTCTTTAAAAGCGGAACCATATTAAAGTGCCTTGAAAGATTGGATTGTTTGGAGTGAGGGATGTGTACGTTTGATAAAAACTGAACATGAATGGATTGAAACAATGAAAAACCTAGATGATATGAAATCTAGGTTTTTTTGGAACATTTCTTCTGTTTCCGAACAAGGTCACGAGCATGTTAACTTCCCAGCTTTTTGACGAAATAGATCAAGCAAGAGCTGCTTGGTGTTTTTCAGAAATAGATGAGGTTCCTTATGAGATAAGATTCCTATAGGAATAAAAGGGTCCTCCATTTCGATTGGAACTTTCACAAACTCGTCTGACAATGGTGTAGAGGAAAGTACGACTCCGACGGAGGGGAATTCCTTTAGAAATGGCGGAATTGCTGAAATCTGGCTGATAGTATAAGTGAACGGCTCAATATTTATTCTTGAGAGTTCCTTTTGTAACTTCATGTGATATAAACAACTTTCCCCACCTATGATCAGTGGTTGTTGATAAAGATCCTTGATCAATGAAATCGTTCCAACTTGATCTGCCTGCTTTTTTGCGATAATAAAAGACATTTCCTCTTTGTACAATTCCTCAAACGGAAGTGGGTTCATCGCCGGTTCTCCTGCAATAGCAAAATCGATCTCCCCCTTGAGTAGCTGTTTGTGAAGGGAATCTGTATTACCGATGATAAAGTGGCATGTGATATTCGGTTTTTGCTTTCTGAAGGTTTGAAGGACTGAAGGAAGAATAGAGATAGCAATTGGTTCTATGACACCTATATTCAAGGTTCCGACTTCTTCTTTTTGGAGTTTTTGAGATTGATCTAATACAAAATTCCAGTGGAGAATCAGCTGATCAATCTCTTTGGCAAACAATTGCCCTGAAGGGGTTAATTCAGCCTCCCATCCTCTCACAAACAATTGAAACCCTAACTCCTTTTCTAATCGTTTGATTTGATTCGTTATCGTCGACTGTGCATAATTCAATTTTTGAGCGGCTTTTGAAAATGTCCCTTCTTGAATCACGGCTTGAAATGCTTTTAATTCTTTTAAGTCCATTCCTGATAATCTCCATTCGTTTTATGAATAATATTTTATATATTATTCAATTATACAAAACGAGTGTTGAGACGTAAAATGAAGTAAGACAGAAAGAGGAGTTGACATCCATATGCCATTTGTAAGAGTCAGTTATATTGAAACTGAGTACGATAAAGAAAGCTTAGCCTCAGTTAGCCAAACGATCATGAAGGCTCTGATGAAAGAATTTCATGTTCCTGAAAAAGACTACTTTCAGGTGTTCCATTCACATAAGAAAGAAGAATTTTATTATGACCCCAATTATCTTCTTCGTCATGATAGGGATCATCGTCTCTTATATATCCATATTACATGTGGTTCAGGAAGAACTTACGAACAGAAGCAGTCTTTATATAAGGAAATAGCTGACCAGTTATATAGCCAACTCCATATACCGAAAGAAAATGTATTCATTATGCTGGTTGAGACGGGCTTGGAGAATTGGTCCTTTGGAGAAGGACTTGCTCAAATGATCAAGTAACGAAATGAATGGAAGGGGAAATAGATATGCATCAACCAATTAAGTCAACTGTGAATTTAACCCTCGGAGATTTTGCTCCAGCATTTGTTGAGTACTCCGAAAAAGTTCTCTTTGGGGATTTGTGGCGAAGAGAGGAACTTTCGCTAAGAGATCGAAGTATGATTACAGTTTCAGCCTTAGTAAGTGCAGGCAGCCTAAATCAGCTGGAATACCATTTACATCTAGCCAAAGAAAATGGTGTAACGAAGAACGAATTGATTGAAGTCATCACACACCTTAGTTTTTATATCGGATGGCCTAAAGCAGCTTCAGCATTAGAAGCAGCTAAACACATGTTGGAGGAAAAATAAAACAATCAAATCAACGAGCCCTTATTTGAGTTAGGGCTTTTTTCTATGCGAATAAATTGGATTTTAAAATCTTCTATGTCATACTTTTGAATGAAATTGACTCAATAGAATTGACGTAAGAACCATGAATAGGTCAAGATGAAATAAACTGTAAGATAAATGGAGACGAATGATGATACATATCGTATTTGGGGCAGCACCTGCTGGTAGTTTAAAACAAGCATTAAGCGAAGTGAAGCAAGATCAGGCTGATGATATTATCGCCTTTGATGACATTTATTCGATTGGACCTCTTCTGCATTTGCATGAACATGAAGGACAGGAGAAGCGTAAAGAGTGGCTGCGTAAGGTGATATCAAATGAATTTGGACATATTGACGACATGGTCAACGATCAGCACAGAATGCTTCAGCAAATAAAAGATATAAAAGATGGCAGTCGTATACTCATCTGGACAGGCAGTAATGCACATGAGCAAATTGGTTTACGTTATGCCATCTATTTATTAAAAGAGAAAAGGATAGAATTGTCTTTAATCAATACAACGACTGCTTTTGACCAGCTGTTCAATACAAATACAAGAATAATGATCCTTCGACATGCCGGGGAGATCACATCTGAAAAATTTAAAATTTTGTACGAGAGTAAAGAGCATATTCACACAATGACAAAAGAAGAAAGAGAAAGATTACAAAACGAATGGCTTTCATTTGCTAAAGAAAATCATACGCTGCGGATATGGCAAAAAGGACAAACGATCAGCGTACCAGAAGATGAATTTGATGCTTATTTAGTGAAAATGGCTAAGCGAGTTCAGCAGTCCGAGTCAGAAGGGGAGTACATCAAAACTCCACGCTTAATTGGAGAAGTCATCGGTCATTTAGATCAGTATATCGGTGATGACTTTATTGAGTATCGTCTAAAGACATTAATTGATCAAGGTATTTTTGACATGATAGGAAAACGATCTTCAATGCGTTTTTATTCGATTAAGTTGACAGAATTCGGTCAGCACTTCAAAAAATGGGTGTGCTGTCGCGAGTTTGAGGATCACCCTTATGTGAAAATAGAAGGGACCTACGGTGGTGAACCTTTTCAATGTGGACACTGTCAATCCCATTTAGAAAGAGATGATGTACCTCTAAGCGATGCGCTCTTCTCGAAAATCTGGAATTGGGCCATACAGTATGGCCGCTGGTTTGATGAAGAGACAGAAGACTTGCTGCCAGATGGGGTAGAAATGGAAAAGAAGTTCAATCAAGAAGGAGAGCGCATGACGGAAGAAGTAAAACGTGCATTATCTCCTACGTATCAAGTCGAGTATAGCCCAAGTGAAATCACTCAACATTTTATTTAAAGAATGAATTTCAATCGCTCTGCACAAAATAAAGCTTTACATGATTAGTCATCATCATGTAAGATATGAAGAAATTAAAAGCGAAGAAAAGGACATGAGCAATTTGTACTGGTTACCAGAGAGGGAAGTCACGCTGAAATCTTCCTAACGCAGGAAAGTTGTCTTACCACCTTTGAGCTGTATTGGGGAAAATCGCAGTATCCAATACCGTCTACGCCACGTTACGGCACCAGAGCCATAAAGCGAATACGCATTATGGGAATTTGGGTGGAACCACGGATCACACATTCGTCCCTCTATGAGGGATGGGTGTGTTTTTTTGTTCACTCCTACATCATCATTGCTTTGAAAAGGACATGAGCAGCTTTTAACGGTTACCAGAGAGGGAAGTAAAGCTGAAATCTTCCTAACGCAGAAAAGTTGTCTTACCACCTTTGAGTTGTATTGGGGAAAATTGCAGTATCCAATACCGTCTTTGCCACGTTACGGCACCAGAGCCATAAAGCGAATATGCATTATGGGAATTTGGGTGGAACCACGGATTACACATTCGTCCCTCTATGAGGGATGGGTGTGTTTTTTTATTTCAAAAAAATGAAAGGTGTGTCAGTCATGAGAGAAAACATGGTGAAGATTCAATTTCCGGATGGAAAGGCGAAGGAGTTTTCCGCAGGTACGACTGTCGCAGAAATTGCCTCCTATATTAGTCCGAGTTTAAGAAAGAAAGCAGTGGCGGGAAAGGTAAATGATCAAACAGTTGATTTAAGTTATGAGCTAAACAGCGATGCAGTGCTGTCTATTTTGACACTCGATTCGGAAGAAGGGCTTGAAGTGTTACGTCATACATCTGCACACGTATTAGCCCAAGCCGTGAAAAGGTTGTATGATGATGTAACACTTGGGATCGGACCTGTCGTCGAAAATGGATTTTACTATGATATGAAACTAAATCGAACTTTACGTTTAGAAGATCTGGCAGCGATTGAAAAAGAGATGGAAAACATCATGAACGAAAATCATCTGATCCAAAGAATCGAAGTGTCTTACAAAGAAGCTGAAGCGTTGTTTGCGAATGACCCATATAAGCTGGATATTTTAAAAGGTCTCCCTAAACAAGAGACAATCACGGTTTATCAGCAAGGAGAATTTATAGATTTATGCCGTGGTCCTCATCTGCCATCTACAGGATATATGAAGGCATTTAAATTAACACGTGTTGCAGGGGCTTATTGGCGAGGGGATCGCAATCACGATGTATTGCAGCGGGTGTATGGTGTTGCGTTTCAACATTCAAAACATCTAGCTGATTATCTTCGTTTCATAGAAGAAGCAAACAAGCGAGATCACCGAAAATTAGGCAAACAATTATCTCTATTTATGTTCTCTGAAGAAGCTCCAGGTATGCCATTTTATTTATCAAAAGGGCAAATTGTCAGAAATGAATTAATGGCTTTTTCAAGAGAAGTGCGAGGTAAAGCACAATATGAAGAAGTGAGTACGCCATTTATGATGAACCAAGAACTTTGGGAACAGTCAGGCCATTGGGATCATTATCATGAAAATATGTATTTCTCAGAAGTAGACCATACAAGCTTTGCTTTAAAGCCGATGAACTGTCCAGGGCATATGCTCATGTTTAAAAACAACTTATATTCATACAGGGATCTTCCAATCAGGATGGCCGAATTTGGTCAGGTGCATCGTCATGAATATAGCGGTGCATTAAATGGATTGTTCAGGGTCAGGACATTTTGCCAAGATGATGCCCATATTTTTTTGAGAGAAGATCAAATTGAGTCTGAAATCAAACAGATTTTCCAATTAGTTGATCACGTATATCGAACTTTTGGATTTGAGTATTCAGTTGAACTTTCGACTCGTCCAGAAAAAGCATTAGGGGATGATGCAATTTGGCATCTATCTGAAACAGCCCTAAAGAATGTGCTTGACCAGCTAAAGGTCGGCTACCAGCTAAATGAAGGAGATGGGGCCTTTTATGGTCCAAAGATCGATTTTCATATTAAAGATGCACTAGAGCGGAGCCATCAGTGCGCCACAATTCAACTTGATTTCCAAATGCCTGAAAAATTTGACTTAACATATATCAATGAAAAAAACGAAAAGGTCCGGCCGGTTGTCATTCACAGTGCCATTTTTGGTTCTCTTGATCGTTTCCTTGGCATCTTAATCGAGCACTTTGCAGGAGCCTTTCCATTATGGCTAGCACCAGTACAAGTACAAATCATACCTGTCTCAAGCGTTCACCTCAATCACTGCTTGGAGGTTCAGCAGTACTTAAAAAGTGTAGGGATAAGAGTCACAATTGATGAACGGGATGAAAAACTCGGCTATAAAATGAGAGAAGCACAAATGCAAAAAACGCCTTATATCGCTGTGATTGGCGATAAAGAAATGCAAGAAAAAACGCTAAATATTAGGCGGCATGGAGAAAAGGCTTCAGAGCAGATGTCTATGGAGGATTTTAAAGGCTCGATAGCTCAACAAATAAAACAAAGAAAGATTGCTCAAGAATTAGTGTGATGTTTTTCACCATTGATAAGGAAGATCGAAGGGTTAAGCGTTCATTGAAATGATGGGCGTTTAACCCTTATTTTCATTTGTTAAAAAACCGAATAAACGGATGAAAGGGAAAATATTGAAACATTTACTCAATAAAATCGTAATATAGATAGAGCGCTCATCAGAAACATTTGAAACGGAGAGGAGCATTACATGGAACAAGCAACGCTAAAAAAAATGAGAATAAAACAAATCGCCGCCTCTAATTTAATAGCCGGCATCATGATCGTAATTTTTTTTATCTTGATTCAAATTTCTGAAATTCGATTTACACATTTCTTTTTTTGTTTAGGGATTTTAATGCTCCTTCAAAGCATTTTTGGTTTTATCAAAAAAGGATCGACGAAGTCTTTTATTCCACTTTTTGAACAGGTAGCCATTTATGAAAAGACGAAATTGGGGAAAGAGTGGGAAAAAGAACAGAGAACAGAAAATATTTGGAAATTGATATTGAGTGGGCTTATGTTCTTTCAGGCATTTAGCTTCCAAAATGTCACGAATCCATTCTTTGATATAGAACCTATATTTCTAATTTTTTTATTGGTTATTGCTCTAGCCCTTATCAATGTAAGCATGCTTTTTCGCTTTAGAAAAATTGACCGATCAACTGAAGAGCATGAATTAAAAGGGTATACAAAGGAAACAAACATGATGGCAATAGCTTTAGGTTTCTTGACAGTTATCGTTATATTTTTCTTTATCATCGTCTTTGTCCTTCCATAAGACTGATTACTTAACATTTTGAGGTGAAATAAATGAATGCAAACATTCAACAACTGATAGATCAGACAAGGATGAAATTTGGCTTAGCTCATTACCATTTAAAAAGACACGGTTTTTATCGATATGTCAACATGTTCAATGAAACCATTTATAAATTGAATATGGAGTGGTTTCCTCCTTATGAAACGGAACCTGAGGATGACGATTTAAACCCTGATGGCACAGCCGTGATTGAAGTGAATTTGAATACGGGACAGGTTGAGAGTGCGGTTTTTGTTATGGGCAAGACATATGCAAAGAAAGGGGTTCAGTTTGATAACGCCCATCCAAATGAAGTCATCAAATGGATTGAACAAGAAACAAATTTGATCTATGGAGAGCATTTTCACTTACATAAGGAGAAAGAAGGGGAACTTCTTTTCGAAGAAAAAATGGATGATGTACCAGTGACTCCTTCAGGCATGATAGAGGTGAAATGGGATGAACATGGACAACTCATTTACTTTATTCATCACGGGCCATTTCTAGCTAAAAAAATGTTGAGAGCTGAAAAATATTCGCTTTTCATTGAGATGATCGAGAGCTTAGCACAACAGCAAGTGCAAAGAGTAGAATGGCCTTCCTTTGAGCAGAATAAAATCCGACCTGTTTATGCGTTAGAAGAAGTGTATATTAAGAATGATGGAACAGGAACGATTCCGTTTGAAGATACGATTCAGGAACATCACTGTTTCAATATAAATAAATTCATAGAATGGGAGGACCCGATAAGTGAACCTTTTGTAGGAAAGGAATTGAATATTCAAGAAGATATCTCAGCTGATCAAGCCTTTTCATGTGAACCTTCACCAGATACAATGCCAATTTCAGAAGAAGAAAAAGATAAGTGTTTGAAAGCAGTTCAAATCTTTTTGCGGCAGGAATATCCTAACGACACCGGAAAATGGATCTTACTTTCTCTCCACCGTGATCATGGTTACATTCATGCAACAGTAAAAGCAAATACACAAGAGAAAAGCGTGCTTACAGGTAAAATCATGATATTCATTGATGCCTATACATTTGAAGCAGTCAATTACATAGATAGACAACAAATGTTCAAGATGTGTGGGATGTTGGATGAACTCCAATCTCCAGATAAAATCACCCTATCAAAGGAAGAAGCCTTTGAAAAATTGAGAGAGTACCTGGAGCTTACACCCATCTATGTCTTTGACTTTGCACAAAAACAATATGTTTTATGCGGAAAACTGGATTGTCATTATGGGGTAGATGCAGCCAGTGGTGAATTCATTCCATTACAGGACATTTGAAGTAATGAAGACAAGGCACTTTACGACTTTTTAAAGAACAGTGAGGAGCTGTTCTTTTTTCTGTCTATTTAACCTATTTTTTGAAGAAAAATGGAATTTTGTAGCAGGAAGTTGTCGTTTCATCACGAAAGAAAACAGATAAGAATATGATCATAGGTCCATCGTTTGGATTCGTGGTTGAGTTAATGAGAAGATATAGTAAACGTCATATATACTAAACAGTCGTGACAGTACAGTTGATCTACAATTGATCTCTAGAATAGAGAAATTGTGTCTCAAGTAGTATGCGAAAATACGTGTGCCGAGATCATATGATGAGTTGATTACGTTTATGTTTAGGTGAGTTTGAAGTCAAGATAGAAGAAAGTGAGGATATCTACCTTGAGTACATTGGAAGTGTTTCGTCAGTTTTTGGTTGACCATTATCCTGCGTTACAAGATGAGCTTTGGCTGAAAGATGTTGATACCCTTCGAACCTCTCCTATTCTTCATCCTTTTCTGAAAAGCAAGCTGCCAGAGGGGATCGAAAAATTCACTTGTGTGCTATTCACGCAGCAGACAGATCAAACAGCTGCCCCGCTCAAAGTATATCTTCTGTTAGATGAATATGAGCAGTTAATTTACGCCATTGATTTGATGAATGAACAGATCGTACTTCATTAAAAAGAAAGGGAGGAGAGCATCTCCTGCCTCAGCTTGTAGAGAAACCTATGTTTTTCTACAAGCTTTTTTGTTTTAATAATGTGTTTTTCATCTTTATGAAAGAAACAAAAAAAGGACTCCCACACCCCTGACCTAGCTTCGCTAGTGTGTGGCAATCTTCTTCATATTCTGGCAAGCGGCTGTGAGGAGAACTTGTTCTTCGTTCACATTTCGGTCCCCTCAATCGGCAGCAGCGAAGCCCATGCAGCTGTTTTGAATCTGCAAAGCAGCGCTCTATTTTTTTGTAGAGGATTTTTCCCGAGTCAGGATTTTGTCTACAAGCTGAAACAACCCGTTTTCAAAAGAAAATGGGTTGTTTTTAGTGTGAAGAGAAGGCTTTATTGTGTCAGTTTGATCGCTTGGTCCAGAACTTTTGCTCCGTTCATCATTCCATATGCCATTTGGTCAATGATATCGACCGGTGTCTGGTATTGTTCCGCTCGTTCTGCAATTTGTGTTTTTAAATAGCGGACTTGCGGTCCGATCAATATGACATCAATATCATTCATATGGCTTTGTAAATCCGCTTCAGCATAAGCGTTGATTTCAACGACTATTTTACGGCTTTCCGCTTCTTCTCTCATTTTTTTCATCAGCATGCTGGTCGACATGCCGGCAGAACATACAAGTGCTATCTTCATTTTGGTTTTCCACTCCTCAGCTCTTGATATAATTGAATCATTTCTTTTGCTACATCTTTTACAGTCATTGACGTCATCAAATGGTCTTGTGCATGGATTAACAATAGATTGGGTGAAAGGCCTTCACCTTGTGCTTCTTTTTGCAATAAGCGGGTTTGTGCCTGATGCGCTTGAAGCAGTTCCGCTTCTGCTTCTTGGATCTTTTGATTCCCTGAATCGTACTCGTTATTTTTCACATGCTGTAATGCTTCCATTGCAGATGAACGCGCATTTCCAGCATGCAAGATGATTTCAAAAGAGACCTGTTCTAAATGTAGTGTGTCCGCCATGATATTCCCCACCTTGTTTAGTTATTTTGTTGCCTGATGCAGAGAGGCTCGTTCTGCTGCTTTAATGAATGGCAGGTAAAGCAAGACAGCCAGCACCAAGTTGAAGATTTGCAGAAAGACTCCCCGGATTGATCCTCCGGTTACGAGATAACCGCTGACAATCGGCGGCGTCGTCCACGGAAGAATAGCTACAGTTTTCGGAACGAGTCCACAGGCTAAAGCGATGTACGACGTCACCGTTAAAACTAATGGAATCAATAAAAATGGAATGAACATAATCGGATTTAATACGATAGGAAGGCCGAACAGAATAGGTTCATTAATGTTAAAAAGGCCGGGTGCGAAGGATACCTTTCCGATTGTTTTGTAGTGCTTCGATTTCACGCCGATGAAAATAGCAGCGAGCAAAGCCAATGTTGTCCCCGATCCTCCCATAAACACATAAGAATCAAAAAAGGGCTTCGTCACGATATAAGGCACTTCAAACGCGCTCATTCCTTGCGAGAATAAATGCTGATTTTCCTGAATGAGCGGAAGATAGATGGATTCCATGATCGGTCCTAGAATATTTGTTCCGTGCAATCCGAAAAACCAAAGCAAATGATTCAAAAAAGTAAAAATCAAAGCTGATCCAATCGTGTTGGAAAGGCCTTGCAACGGTTCCTGGATCGAGCTGAAGACTAGCTCGTGGATGCTTTGACCGAAAAAATACACGATCAGAGTGTTAAATAATCCTGCTGCCGCCAATATCACAGCAGCCGGCAATAAAGCGTTCAAGGATTTTGTAACGCCATCAGGTACACCATCAGGCATTTTGATTTTAAGTTTCTCATTTTGAGAGAAGAGCCTAAATGCTTCCGTTGATAGCAAAGCCACGATTAATCCAACGAAAAGACCTTGAGCCCCCAGCCAAGTCATTGAAAAACCAAAGTCTTCTGTCGTCGGTGTAAGTACGGCAAATGCCCCGACCGCGATTAATGCGGCAGAAAGACCATCAGTCTTATAAGACTCTGCAAGCTTGAAACTGATAGCTGCAACGGCCAGCAGACTTAAAATAGCAAATGATCCATTCCATATAGCTCCGCCGGCAGCCGTCCATCCTTCTCCAAAAAGACTCGTCATGAAATCTTGAAATGCCGGTATAGGGAAATGATTGATCAGTATGGCAAGAGAGCCGATGATGATTAAAGGCATAATGGCAATGAATCCATCGCGTATGGCAATTAAGTGCCTTTGGGAGCCGATTCTTCCAGCGATCGGCATGATTTTAGATTCGATGAACGCCATGGTTTTATTTTGTTTCATATTGTACAGCCTCCTCAAAGAACTGGGGAAGATAACGTTTATGAGCCTCAAGCATTTCATTCATCACCGTTTGGGCTTTATGATCAGATGGAATTAGCGGATTCATGATCATAGCGGAATACAATATGTTGTCATCACCCGTGATCGCTGCTTCGATAACTAATTGTTCGAATTTTTTCATAGAGATCACTGCCCCGCTGATTGAATCTGGCAGTTTTCCGACTGTCAGCGGTATAGGGCCGCTTTTTGTGATGACACTGTTGACTTCAATCACTGCATCATGTGGAAGATCTGGTATGCTTCCTTTATTCAATGTGTTGACGGTCTGAATATCCATCGAATGATGATAAAGCGAGTTCATTAATGAACAGGCTGCTTCACTATAATAAGCCCCGCCGCGTTCTTCCAATTCTTTAGGCTTTTCATGGAGGTCTGCGTCTTTGTATTTTTCAAACAGCTGCTTTTCTACGTTCAAGACAGCTTCTGCGCGTGTCCCTTTGTTTTTGTATGCTTCGATATCTTTTGCAAGTACATCTTCATACTGATAATAATACTGATGATACGGATTCGGAAGCATGCGCAAAGAACGTAAAAATTGGCGATTCCAAGGCAGCATCGCAATATTGGAAGGAGAATAGTCTATGGTGTCATTCAATAGAAGACCTATTGCCTCTTCTGTGCGGTCAACCCCGTCAATCCACACCTTTTGTCCGAAGACAAAATGGTTAAGCCCTGCGAATTCAATCATGACACGGTTCACATTCACGTCAAAAATTTCTGCAATGCTGTTTTTCATGTTATAAGGGATATTGCAAACCCCGATGACTTTTTGATGGGATCCATGTTTCAATAAAGCTTCAGTCACGATGCCTGCTGGATTTGTAAAATTGATCAGCCACGCTTCTGGACAAATCTCGTTTATATCGCGAGCGATATCCAGCATGACGGGAATGGTCCGCAAAGCTTTAAAAATACCGCCGGCGCCATTTGTTTCTTGGCCGATAAGACCATGGCTGAGCGGGATTCTTTCATCCATCGCTCTGGCCTTCAATCCTCCGACTCTTATTTGAACCGTGACGAAATCCGCATGTTTCAGCGCTTTCGCACGATCTTTTGTATAGCTCAATTCAATCGGAACATCCGCATGTTTGATCATTCGCTTCGCGAGTTCTGAAGTGATGCGTACTTTTTCTTCCCCTTCCTCAATGTCGACGAGGACAATCTCTTTCACTGGAAAATGCTGATACCGTTTGATGATACCTTCAATGATTTCTGGTGTGTAGCTTGATCCCCCGCCTATAATGACTAACTTCAACGCCATAATCCCCCTCCTCAAATCTCTATTTTTGAAAGCGCTTTACACAATTGGAATTTAACATGTAGTAACAAATTTGTCCATACATATTTGTTATGATAAATTATTTTTTTTGAGAACTTTTTGTGCTATTCTATAGTTAATAATGTCACTCTAAAGGAGAAAATAAATGGCAAAGCAACCACAACTCCACAGTCGAATTAAACAAGATATTGTAGATAAAATAGAGAGCGGTTATTACCCGTCTGGCAGCCTGCTTCCGACGGAGTCCGAATTTTGCAAAATGTACGATGTCAGCCGAACAACGCTGCGGACTGCCTTGAACCATTTGCTTATGGAAGGAGCTATTTACCGCAAACAGGGGAAAGGGACATTTGTCGCCAAAGGAAAAGTAAAGCAGATCTTAAGTTCCAGCAATCTTCGCTATGCAGATCAATTAAAAGCGCAAGGTATTAAACCGAAAATCAAAGTTGTCGATTTGCAAAAATTAAAACCAGCCAAAAAGATCCAAAATTGCCTTGGGATTGATGATGAACAAATGGTCTATCAGGTGAAGCGGATTCGGTATGCGGATGAGGAAGAAATCCAGTTCGAAATGGCCTTTATCAGAGCCGATCTCGTGCCGGAGATAACGGAAGAAATGGCCAATATTTCTCTGTACCAGTGTATTAACAGTCAAGGAAATACGATTAAAAGAACCGAAGAGCAAATCAAAATCTTTATTTCGGATGAAGAAATTGCACAGCATTTGAATATCACACAAGGCACGCCCTGCTTCCAGATTGCAACACAAACATTTTTGGCGTCTGAAGAAGTCGTGGAGTTTTCTCTGGCTTATTTCCGCGGAGACCGCGTTGAATTCTTCATAGAACGCGACTATGAAGAAAGAGGGGATGAAGGATGAAAGCTTTGATCATAAACGCCGATGATTTTGGATTTTCACGGGGAGTCAACCTCGGCATCATTGATGCGTTCCAGCGAGGGGTGCTCACATCGACTACGCTCATGACCAATATGCTAGAAATGGAACATGCCGTCTTACTTGCAAGGGAAAATCATGAACTTGGGGTCGGCGTTCACTTAACATTGACAGCAGGACGTCCGCTTCTCAGCGGCCTGCAAACGGTTACGGAGGAAGATGGGAATTTTCGCAAGCTTTCATACTATCAAGGTTTTTTCGACATCGATCTTGATGAAGTGTATCAGGAATGGAGAGCACAGATAGAAAAAGCCCTCTCCTGCGGCTTGCATCCGACGCATATCGACAGCCATCATCATATCCATACATACGGAAATCTTCCCGAGGTGTTTGTGAAACTGGCAAAAGAGTATGATCTTCCCTGCAGAAAGGTGAACGATCATCATCCTTCCTTGTGGAAGAATGTGAGATCGAATGATGCCTTTGAGTTGAAAGTGGACAGATTGAAAGACTTATCATCCTTCCTTGATCTTCATCAAGACGCAGAAGTCATTGAAGTCATGTGCCATCCGGCTTATGTTGATAAATTACTGCTCGAAAAATCTTCATTCCATTATCCTCGGGTTTATGAGCTTTCATTACTGACTGATCCTTTGTTGAAAGCGGCTTTAATACAATGTTCGGATATTCGCCTTATTTCTTATGCCGGTCTTTAAATCTACAATTCTTGTAAAAATATGAAAAGGGCTCATGAGAACGTCAGCTTGCCGTTCTCCAAGTCTTGATGCTGGAAATGTCTCAGGCATTTTCAGCATTTAATGCAAAAATAGCATTGACAATTCAGAATATTCTAATTATCATGAATTTGTCATAACAAATTTTTTGTATCATCAAGTTTTTGCTTGAAGCTATTCTTGCCAAATAAGGTCTAGACATCCATACCTGTTATTCAAAATGCCATTCTAATGTTTACTCTCCACTCACATATACGGTTTGAAAAAGCATATGAAAACTAGAAATGTAAGCGTTTTCTCGTTGTTGTCTTCAGTGCCATCAGCTGCTATGTCATGACAAGGTGAATATAAACCTATTGAAAAGGGGGTGAACAAAATAGCGTTTCAGTGATGAACAGCCAAAAAAATTAATGAAAAGGGGATGAAAAAATTGTTTTTAAACAAAAAGTTTCTCGTTTTTTCTTTCATTTTTGTGATGCTTTTAAGTCTGTCCTTTTTTAATGGGGAAAGTGCAAAAGCCAGTTCTGACAAAAGTTATAAAATGATCGGCTACTATCCGTCCTGGGGCGCTTATGGAAGGGATTTTCAAGTATGGGATATGGATGCTTCTAAAGTCAGCCATATTAATTATGCATTTGCTGATATTTGCTGGGAGGGGCGGCATGGAAACCCTGATCCGACAGGCCCGAATTCCCAGACATGGTCTTGCCAGGATGAAAACGGAGTGATTGATGTTCCTAATGGATCAATCGTGATGGGGGACCCATGGATCGATGTGCAAAAGTCAAATCCCGGAGATACTTGGGATGAGCCAATTCGGGGCAACTTTAAACAACTATTGAAGCTGAAAAAGAACCATCCTCATTTGAAAACATTCATATCAGTTGGCGGTTGGACCTGGTCAAATCGCTTTTCAGATGTTGCGGCAGATCCTGCGGCCAGAGAGAATTTTGCTGCTTCAGCAGTAGATTTTTTAAGAAAATATGGGTTTGATGGAGTCGACCTTGACTGGGAATATCCGGTAAGCGGAGGGCTGCCGGGAAACAGCACCCGTCCGGAGGATCAGAGAAACTACACGCTACTCTTGCAGGATGTGCGCGAAAAGCTTGACGCCGCAGAAGCGAAGGATGGCAAGAAATACTTGCTGACAATCGCCTCCGGTGCCAGCCCTGAATATGTAAGCAACACTGAATTAGATAAAATTGCTGAAACCGTTGATTGGATTAACATTATGACCTATGACTTTAATGGCGGATGGCAAAGTATAAGCGCCCATAACGCCCCATTATTCTATGATCCAAAAGCGAAAGAAGCCGGCGTTCCAAACGCTGAGACATTTAACATTGAAAGCACCGTGAAGCGCTACAAGGAAGCCGGTGTCAAAGCGGACAAATTAGTGCTTGGCACACCGTTCTATGGCAGAGGCTGGAGCGATTGTGAATCTGCAGACAATGGAGAATATCAAAAATGCGGACCGGCTAAAGAAGGGACGTGGGAAAAGGGGGTATTTGATTTTTCAGATCTTGAAAAGAACTACATCAATAAAAACGGCTATAAAAGATATTGGAATGATCGAGCAAAAGTGCCGTTTTTGTATAATGCGGAAAATGGAAACTTCATTACCTACGATGATGAAGAATCATATGGATACAAAACCGATTTTATTCAATCAAACGGATTAAGCGGGGCTATGTTTTGGGATTTCAGCGGTGATTCAAATCAGACTTTGCTCAACAAATTAGCAGCCGATTTAGGGTTCGCTCCAGGTGGGAGTAATCCAGAACCGCCTTCATCTGCACCGGATAATTTGCGTGTGACCGAAAAAACCGCAACCAGTATCAGTCTGGCGTGGGATGCACCGAGCGACGGAGCAAACATCTCAGAGTATGTGCTGTCATACGAAGGCGGGTCCGTATCGGTCAAGGAAACATCGGCGACAATCGGGAAATTAAAGCCGAATACGACATACTCATTTACAGTATCGGCAAAGGATGCGGACGGAAAACTCCATACCGGGCCAACGATAGAAGCAGCAACAAACTCTGATCAAACATGTGGGTATAAAGAATGGAAAGATACAGTCGTCTACACAGGCGGAGACCGAGTTGTCTTTAACGGCAAAGTGTATGAAGCGAAATGGTGGACGAAAGGAGAGCAGCCGGATCAGGCTGGTGAGTCGGGTGTATGGAAATTAATCGGTGATTGCAAATAATCAGTTTAATAGAAAACGATAAAGAGAGAGTGGGCTCCCCATCTCTCTTTATGAGAAAGGAGGATGAATGAAGTGAAAAGAACCGCTTTATTTACTTTGTCATCGATGCTGCTCCTGTCACTTTTGACCCCGTTCCAGAACATTTCCGCAGAGTCTCCAAGCAAAAAACAGACTTGCCGTCCAGAAGGGTTATGGGATTCGGGTGTTGCCAACATTCCATATTGTGATGTGTACGATCTGGAGGGGCGCGAAAAGCTGGCCAATAATTTAGACCGCAGAATGATCGGCTATTTTACGGGCTGGCGTACGGGAAAAGGCAATCAAGATCGTTATTTAGTAAACGATATCCCATGGAAGTACTTAAGCCACATTAATTATGCATTTGCTCATATCGGGGAGGATCATCGGGTTTCAATCGGGAGCGAGACGGATGCGAACAACCCGTCCCTAGGGATGACCTGGCCGGAGTATCCGGATGTAAAGATGGATCAAACATTGACGTATAAAGGCCATTTTAACCTTCTTCACCAGTTTAAAAAGAAATACCCCGATGTCAAAGTGTTGGCAGCAGTCGGCGGCTGGGCTGAAACCGGCGGTTATGTCGATAAGGATGGGAACCGAATACCAAGCGGAGGCTTTTACTCTATGACAACGAATGGTGATGGATCTGTGAACCACAAGGCAATCAGCACCTTTGCTGAATCTGTCGTAGCGTTTCTCAGAAAATATGAATTGGATGGAATTGATATTGACTACGAATATCCCACAACCATGCAAGATGCCGGCAATCCGTTAGATTGGAGCATTTCCAACCCGAGACGCAAGGGATTAAATCAAAGCTTCGATGTATTGATGAAAACATTAAGAGAAAAACTTGATCAAGCATCTGCTGAAGATGAACAATATTACATGCTCACCATTGCGGCGCCATCATCAGCCTATTTGCTGAGGGGCATGGAAACCTTTAAACCGCTCCGTTATGTCGATTATGTCAACATCATGTCCTATGATCTCCATGGAGCCTGGAATGAGTTTGTCGGTCCTAACGCTTCCTTATATGATAACGGCGAGGATGCGGAGTTAAAGCAGTCCAACATTTACAGCACGCCGCAATATGGGGGGATCGGATATTTAAATACAGACTGGGCTTACCATTATTTTAGGGGAGCGATGGAGGCAGGCAGAATCAATATCGGCGTTCCTTACTATACGAGAGGCTGGAAAAATGTGAGCGGAGGAGTAAACGGTTTGTGGGGAAGCGCTAAAAGTTCAAATTGTCCTCAAGGCCTTACCAAATGCGGCGACGGGGCAGTCGGGATCGATAATATTTGGCATGATCAAGATGAGCAGGGAAATGAACTGGGAGCAGGAGCAAATCCGATGTGGCATGCCAAAAATCTCGAAAAAGGCATTGCCGGTTCTTATCTAGAAAGGTATGGACTAAGCAAAGCCGATTTAAAAGGTGCTTACACTAGATATTATGACGCAGTGCTTGCGGCACCTTGGCTATGGAATGACGAAAAGAAAGTATTTCTATCTACTGAAGACGAGGAATCAATAGAAACAAAGGCCGATTATGTCATTGAAAAAGGAATCGGTGGTGTGATGTTTTGGGACTTAAGCGGTGACTATGACTGGTATCCCGACAGAAATGACAACAATGGAGAGTACGGTATCGGCAGGACATTAACGAGAACCTTATATCATAAATTTGCGGACGCGACACCATACGATAATCGGCTCAGCACGTCACCTTTACCTCGCGAATCACTAGATATCAATATAGAGTTTACCGATTATCCGTTAGGAGATCAAAATTACCCGATCCATCCGAAAATGAGGCTGACGAATAACAGTGATGTCACCATAACAGGAGGATCTGTGATTGAATTTGATGTGCCTACCTCTACTTCACCCCTATTTGGAAGCTGGAGCGGTGACCAGGTTGAAGTCATTTCTAAAGGGCATACAGGCCCTAACATTGGCGGGCTGACAGGAGATTTCCACCGCATCGGTGTGACCCTATCAAATTGGAAGTCAATTAAACCAGGTGAGACAGAGGAGTTTCAGCTTGTCTATTACTTGCCTATCAGCGGACCATCTCATTTCACCATCACCATTGATGGTGAAAAGTACAGTTTGAAAGGCCAGTGAGGGCGAGTTCTATTCCCGCAAGCACAGCTGTAGCAAAAAACGAAGACCAGCCCGTTCTCGAGGGAAGCGGGCTGTCTTCATGTCCTTATTGTTTTATTGTGCGCTGTCTTTCAGTTTGTGAAATGAAAAGACTTCTTTTGTGATGGGGGTGCCTCTATTGTATGAAGAACCTCCGTATACTCCATTCGTATGAACCGCAAGAGAGCATGGCCGCTGCAATTTATCTGTGAACTGCTTTGTTCAAATACAGGTGAACCGCTTTGTCCTCCGTAAGTGTCCATCGCATATTGCAGTTTGTAAGTTTCTGATACGGCGATCGATCCCGAATGCTGCCACTGTGTGCCCGATGGTGTGTCACCTGGATATCCACTGACGGTCAAGCTTGTCCCAACGAGGGATGAAGTGGTGTATGATTATCTAAAGTAACCGGCGGTGTTGCCAATTGGCTCACTGTGTTCGAGGCTCAATTTTCTCGGCAGCCTGAGGCAGAAAGAGCATCTCCTGCCTGTTTGTTTGGAATCACGCAAACAACTTCAGCCCAACAACACCAATCACAATCAGCAGCAGGCTGAGCATGCGAATTATGTTTTTCGGCTCTTTAAATAGAATCATATTAAACAAGACAGAGCCCGCAGTTCCAAGTCCAATCCAGACCGTATAAGCGACGGATACTTGAACGGAAGAGAACGACGCGTATAAAAACAAAAAGGATAAGGCAAAACCGCCGACAAATAGGATGCCTGTCGTGATTTGTTTTTTCTTACTAAACATATTCAAGCCAATGGTTCCGCCGATTTCAAAGGCAGAGGCTAATAACACAAAAAACCAGCCCATATTATACCGCTTCTCCTTTCTGCTCATGTGTCTCTCCATCAGACACTTTTAGTCCAATAATGCCAAGGACCAATATTCCCATAAATAATAGCTTCTCGAATGAAAACGAACCGCCGAACAGCGCATAATCCATTATAGACGTACCGATTGTTCCAACTCCGGCAAATACGGCGTATACCGTTCCAGTCGGCAGCTTCTCACAGGCTTTCATTAAAAAATAAAAATCAATTGGGATGAGGCAGATAATGACCGCCCATTCCCATACAGCATCTGCTTTATTTAAACCAAACACCCAAAGTAATTCGAATAAACAGGTGAGGGCGACATACATCCAGCTTTTCTTCATGATATTTCCTCCTAAAACTGACGATTCGTCATTTTATAGCCAAAAAAGAGCGTACAGCAAGTGCTGTACTATGTTAAGGTGTCTCTATGCCAAGTGCGTAAAGGAGAAATTGCTTGACCTCTCGTTTTTGAATCAGAACCTCTTCTGTATCTGTTTCTGTAAATAAATACATTTGCTCAGCTGACGATTCAAGTAAACCGATAATGAACTTCGCCGCGTAATGACAATTTAAATTGGCACGGACTCTTTTGTCCTGCTTTGCTTTTTCTAAAAAAGCAGCGACCCATTTGTAAATCGGCTCATAAATATCTTCCCATTCCTTTAAATGCTCAGTGGCAGCTAAACCTGAATAGGTCAGGGCAAGGACATCACGGTATTGTCTTGTAAAAGAAAATATAAATTCAACAAGCGCATCTGCTTGATCGAGTACATCCGCATGCTGAGTTAATTCCTTTTCAATTGCAGGAACCATCTCCGAGATCAGATGCTCTGCGATAGCAGGCATGACAGACAGCTTTGAAGGGAAATATAAATAATACGTTCCTTGCGCCACCCCTGCTGCTTTCACAATATCCGAAATGGTCGTCTTTTCAATTCCTTTTTCTTTGAACGCGTCAATGGCAGCAAGCATAATCTTTTCTCGTTTTGACATATCATCACCGACCTTAAATGACTGAATGTCAGTCAGTTTAGCGGAAAACTGACAATTTGTCAATATGATATTTCCTTCATTGATTGAGAGAATAAGTGATGAATAGATGCGGGCAGGTCTGAATAAGCTGTAATATGGTCAAGCATTATGTGAGAAAGGGGCAGCTCTCCGTATGACATCGAGCGCTATGTTTTCAATGGCTTATTTCCTCCTGCTCGTCCCGCTATATATACATATGAGATACAGACAGGCAAAAAGGCACAAACGCTTTATCTATTTGCGAACAGAAATGGTCCTTGCCTGTCTGTTTGTTTATACGAATGTTTTATTATATTTGACGGTCTTTCCGAATCGTTTCTCTGCACCAAGGGATCAGGTGAGTGTCAATCTCATTCCTTTACAATCTATTTATCAAAATCTTCACGCCTACCATCACGGTTATCCAAATCTCGTCTTTTTGAATTTGGCAGGGAACATTTTATTATTTGTGCCACTCGGTTTTTTTCTTTATCAAGCCTTTCGGACAATGCGCTGGCAAAAGGCGATTTTAGCCGGCTTGATCTTGTCAGCAATGATCGAAGTGCTTCAATGGATGTTCTCGCAATCTGGTATGATTACAAGAAGCAGCGATATTGATGATATCCTCTTAAATACACTTGGCACAGCGCTAGGCTGCACCTTGTATCAGATGTATCGACGAAGGAAGGAGAAAATCAGGTGAAGCGAGTTTGTATCATTCCATGTGGCGCTAAGAAAATATGGGACGTGAATCCAGAGGCAGGAAGCCAGCCGGCGAACCTTGTATACTTAAGCCCGCTGCATCAGCGTACGAAAAGCTACGCTCAAACATTTTTTGCAGACTGGCTGATTTTATCAGCAAAGCACGGATTCTTAAAGGCAGATGATTTCGTTGATGAAAATTACGATGTGGCATTTGGCACGCCGCATGCTGAACAGGTGACACGAGAAGAACTGAGTCATCAATTTCATGAGAAAAATCTGTCCGCCTATGATGAGTTTGTGATACTAGGTGGAAAGAAATATCGAAAAGTGATCGACCCTTTATTACATCCTCATCAAAAAGCGAATTATCCGCTGGCTCCATATAAAGGAATTGGTTATATGCTTCAGGCGTTAAAGAGAGCCGTTGAGACAAAAATAGAACTTCCGCCGCATATTTAACTCATTCACATCTCCCAGTAAGCAGGGTTTTCATCATCAAAAAGAGAATGATTGAAGTAGCGATGCTGATTGTTTCTTATCTTTTCAGCAGCCACCAGTCTGCATCGCTCATAAGAGGTGGTTCAATGACAAAGGGGGCGTATGAACATGACAACCATCTATTTAGCTGGTGATTCAACCGTTTCATCTTACCCAGATCGTCCTGTTCAAGGAGGATGGGGAGAGTTTTTACACCGCTATACCGCGCATGATGTCAAAGTCGAGAACCGGGCAATCGGTGGAAGAAGCTCAAAAACATTCATTGAAGAAGGACGCCTTGATGCCATATTGGCTGAGATTCAGCCGGGAGACTGGCTTTTCACACAAATGGGGCACAATGATGCTTCAAAGGATAAGCCAGAGCGGCATACAGAGCCTTTTACAACGTATAAAAGCTACTTGTCTCAATATATTCACGGAGCAAGAGCGAAAGGGGCAACCCCGCTTTTATTAACCCCTGTCGGCCGTTTTCATGAAAAAGACGGAGAATATATCAATGATTTCCCTGATTACTGTGCCGCTATGAAAGAACTAGCCGATGAAGAAGAGGTTCTTCTCGTGGATTTAAATACCGCAAGTCTTCAGTTTTATCAAATTTCCGGCATTGAGAAAACGACTTCTTTCTTTATGCTGTCAACAGGCATTGAAGATCGCACGCATTTTACAAAAGAAGGAGCAGATGCGATTGCAAGACTTGTTTCTCTTGAACTAAAGGACCTTGGTTTAACCATTGTATGATGGACGGCAGGACGAGCGAGCGCTCGTCCTGTTCTTTTTTTGCAGAAAGCTATTGATTCCCGTAACCAGAGTAGACTACAATAGATACATATGATAATGAGAATCAATATCACTTATAAATAGATCGAACGATGAAAAACAACTGGAGGGACTCAAATGACAGATCAGCTTGAATTGTTTGACGTCACAATTATTGGCGGCGGTCCAGCAGGAATGTACACCGCCTTTTATAGTGGGATGCGGGACTTAAAGACGAAGGTACTTGAGTACAACGAAAGCCTTGGCGGAAAAATCCTTCTGTATCCTGAAAAAGTCATTTGGGATGTGGGCGGTTTGCCGCCAACAAGAGGAGAACAGCTGATTCAGCAGCTCGAGACGCAGGCGAAAACATTTGAACCCGAGATTGCGCTGAATCAAAAAATGACGAAATTCGAGCGCGTAGAGAATGATCACATCTTGCTGACGGCTGAAAATGGCGACCGTCATTTGACAAAGACCCTCATATTAGCCATGGGTCATGGGATCCCAGTCCAGCGGAAACTTGAAATCGAGCATGCAGACCGTTATGAGGTGACAAACCTGTATTACACAGTGCAGGAGCTCAAGACATTTGCAGGGAAGCGAGTAGTCATCTCTGGAGGAGGCGACTCAGCTGTTGATTGGGCAAATGCCCTTGTTTCAATTGCTGAAAGTGTCACCGTTGTGCATCGCCGTGACATGTTTGGCGGACATGAGAAAAACGTCGCCAACATGAAGGCATCTTGTGCACGAATTTTAACACCGCATGAACTGACAGAGCTTCACGGTCAAGGTGACAAAATTGATGCTGTCACGATTCAGCATTTAGAGACAGGTGACATCGAGCGAATTGAAACAGACGCTGTCATCGTCAATCATGGCATGAAAGGTGATTTAAGTGTTCTATCAGAATGGGGCTTAAAGCAAGGTGAATGGGGATTGATCGAGGTCAATGAAAATATGGAAACCAATTTACCCGGCGTATATGCGGTAGGCGATTTATGTACACACAAAAGCAAAGTTCGTTTAATTGCTGGTACGTTTGTTGACGGAGTAAATGCGTTGAATAGCGCAAAGCTTTACATCGAACCAGAAGCCGAAAAAGTGGCGTACGTCTCTTCCCATAATGAACGCTTTAAAGAGAAAAACAAAGAACTGCAAACGGCTGGAGCTCGTTAAATCATTCAAATAACATCATAAAAGTGCTGCCCGCATGTGGCAGCACTTTTTATATGGGGCTATTAACTGCGGGGCGCAAATAACATCACACTGACTCCTGCCAAACAGATCAAAGCACCTATCCAGTCGTAGAAATCAGGTGTTTTACGATCGACCCACCAGCCCCAAAACACAGCAAGAACAACAAACACACCGCCATAGGCCGCATAAACTCGTCCAAAGGTCGGGAACTGCTGGAAGGTAGGGATGACCCCATAAGCGACGAGGATGAGGCTGCCGGCGATTCCATAGCTGACAGGTTTTGCTTCACGCAGCCAAAGCCAGACAAGATAGCCGCCGCCAATTTCAGCTAAACCAGCTAATAGAAAAAGGACAATCGTTACAATCATTTACGGACACTCCAGTTCTCCTATTTTACGTTCTATTATGACATGATCAAAGAATGCGTTCTATCCAATTTGAATTGAGAGACTGGCGAGAGTTTGCTAAAATCAACTGAACAGTGAACGGTAACACATGGATTCTTGACTCTTTTGGCATAAGTGATCCAAATGGTCTATCAGTTCGTAAAGTAAGTACATTCTCATGAGGAGCACACTTCCTTTTTCAGCGCTCTTTTTTTCTCCTTAAAAAAAGAGTAAAGTACAAAGTAGGCTTATCACTGTAATCTCGTGATATAAGCAATACGTGAAGGATTTCATGATGAATGCAGCATGCTCTTTCTCATGAAAAAGGAAGGAGAGGACCATGGACACACTGAAGGACTTTGAGCTGTATCACAAGATCAAATATGATCGTCACAAGCCTTCGCTTGAAATGTTGTACGATCGTTATGAACGTGTATTATATTCGTTTATTTATAAAATGACTGGAAACCGTGAGCTGGCCGAGGAAGTGCTTCAAGAAGTCTTTATCAAGCTTTGGCGCGGCATAGGAGAATACAATATGGATAAAGGGAAATTCTCCTCGTGGTTATTCATGATGTCACGCAACACAGCCATTGATCTCCTAAGAAAACACCGGAACGAAACAGCACTGGAAGATGAACATATCGAATACTTAGCAGATCATCAAGAAGATGTGTCAAAAGAAGTAGAATGGAACGAGGAAAAACAAATCATACGTGAAGCAGTATCTACATTGTCAAAAGAACAGCAAACCATCATAGAAGATGTCTATTTTAAAGGACTGACACAAAAGAGCATTGCAGAAAAGCTAGGCATTCCCATTGGAACGGTGAAGGGAAGGGTTCGATTGTCATTGAAGCATTTACGAACGAGACTGTCTCGCGGAGGAAAGGAGGAAGAGGCATGACTCAGTGTAAACATCAAGTCATTGATTATTTCAACGGGCATTTACAAGGAGAAGAGAAGGTGCAATTTGAAGAGCACATCAAGCACTGCTCGGCTTGCAAAGAAGAGCTTGAAGAACTGACATCTCTCATGTCTGACATTCCGTTTCTAGCTGGTGACCAAACACCTCCGGCGGGGATGAAAGATCGCATTTTATCCCAAGTGTTTGAAGATGAGACGTCAGAGACAGTCGCAGAAAAGACCGACAAGAAAAAAGAGATCGAGGTCGTATCTGAACGAAACGAGATCAAACCGCCGCAAAAGAAGCGAAACCAATGGCTATTGCCACTCGTTGCCGCACTGTTTCTCATGTCTGCAGCTGGAAACGTGTATTTCCTGACGAATGGAAAAGAACAAGCGGAAGAACCTGTAAGAGTTGTTGCGACAAAGTCACTGGCATCTGCCGCATCACCAAAAACAACGGGTGCTTTTTCAGTGATCGAGCATAACGGCAAAAAAGAGCTTGTTGTGAGTGCAGACGGGTTAAAGGGTCAGCTTGATTCATCTGCTGTTTATCAAGTATGGCTCATTAAAGGAGATCAGCCGGTTCCAGCCGGAGCTTTTAAAACAGACAGCAAAGGGGAAGGCACGGTCACCTATGCGTTATCTGAAAAAGAAGCAAGCGAATCATGGGATACCGTGGCTGTCACCCTTGAACCAAAAGAGGATAACCAGCTTCCGCAAGGTCCTGTCGTACTAAGTGCCGCATTTTAAAGTTTGTTATTGAAAGGATGCCTTTTGAAGGGCGTCCTTTTTTAATAGGCCAAGGGAACCTTTTAAAAAATGAGACGTAGTACAGTAGAGGTGAAACACATGCAACCATACACAGAAAAACAACTATTTCTCTTATCATTCAGATACGCATTTATCGCTTTGTACTCTTTGGTGATTCCATTCATGGTAAAAGCCCTTTTTGTGCCATCCCCTTTATTTATTGTTTTGATCGCTCTTTTTATAACTCATAATCTAGTAGGAAGTATCGTGTGGTTTTACAAATCGAGACACATCCGAAAGCGTCAGTCAGGCGACCTATCCAAGCGGGGACATGTCTTTGTCCAGATCGTGCAAAGGCTCGAACAGCTCATGATAATCGGTTTTGTCATTCTCTGGATCAGCGAATGGATACAGGGAGGGGCAGATAACTTTACCCTCTCATTCACTATTTTTCTATTGATCATCTTTTCCCTGCATCACATTCAGTTTTATTACGTCCAACTATTCTTTAAGTCCAACAGCTGGTTCACTTATGTTCCTTCTTTGAAAAAGGCTCGTTCTTCTTATATTGTGAGGGAGCGAAAGGCTTTGAAGAGGTCATAAATGTGCAATCGCTCCGTTGATCCACCTATAAACATCAGAAAATTATGATAAAATGTGGAAAAGAAGCATGGAGAAAGGGAGTGCGAGCGAGTGAAAGCAGTTGGACTATTTGAGTACTTGCCGATTGAGCATGAGCAAAGCCTGATTGATCAAGAGGTAGCAAAGCCTCAAGCAGCTGGCCGAGATATACTGGTGAAGGTAGAGGCTGTGTCGGTGAATCCAGTTGATACAAAGGTGAGGTCACCGAAGGATCAGAAGGAAGAAGAACTGAAAATTCTTGGCTACGATGCAAGCGGAACGGTTGTTGAAGTAGGCGAAGATTGTACGTTGTTTCAGCCTGGTGACCACGTGTACTACGCAGGAGATATCACGCGTCAAGGCTCAAATAGTGAGTACCAGCTTGTGGATGAGCGCATTGTAGCGAAAAAGCCTGCAAATCTCTCTTTTGCAGAAGCAGCAGCGATTCCTCTTACAACGATTACGGCATATGAGGCTTTATTTGACCGGATGCATGTCAAGCGAAATGCAGAAGGCTCGACACTGCTTATCATCGGTGGTGCAGGCGGGGTGGGCTCGATTGCCATTCAGCTGGCCAAATTGGCGAAGGCAACCGTGATCGCCACCGCATCAAGACCAGAAACAAAAGAATGGTGTCTGTCATTAGGGGCCGATCATATCATTGACCATCATGAGCCGCTCTTCACGCAGCTTCAGGAAAAAGGGATTGGCGAAGTGGATTTCATTTTATGCTTAAATGATACAGACGGGCATTTTAAAGGCATGACAGAAGCCATTAAACCTCAAGGCACGATCTGTACCATTGTTGAAAATCAACACCATCTAGACATTCAATTGCTCAAAAACAAAAGTGCTGCATTTGTGTGGGAATTCATGTTCACACGGCCTATGTACGAAACAGCGGATATGATCAAGCAGCACGAGCTTTTAACTGAAGCGAGCGAGTTATTTGAACAGGGAAAATTAACGCATACTTTAACAAAGGTACTCAGCCCGATCAATGCCGCCAATTTGAAACAGGCACATCAAACGCTTGAGCAAGGGAAGATGATTGGTAAATTTGTGCTAGAAGGGTTTGAGAGAGGGGAGAGCATATGACGTCATTACAATATCCGATTGGCTTATATGAACCGGTTGAAACACAAACGAAAGAACAGCTTGAGGCATGGATCGAACAGTTGGCTGCGATTCCTCAACGGTATGAAGAGGTGACTGCACAGTTGGCAGATGCTCAGCTGGATACACCGTATCGGCCGGGAGGATGGACCGTCCGTCAGCTCATTCATCACGTAGCGGACAGCCATCTGAATGCTTACTTGCGATTCAAACTCGCTCTCACAGAAGTTACACCGCACATACGTCCATACGATCAGGAGGGATTTGCCTCCCTTCCAGATAGTAAGGCACCCATCAGCCTATCACTGTCCTTGATCAGCAGTCTGCATCGCAGGTGGGTCACCCTGCTTCGCGGGATGACAGAGGAAGACTTTAGCGCTGCTTATTATCATCCAGCCGATCAACAAACGGTGTCTTTATATGATGCAACAGGAATGTACGTCTGGCATTCACAGCACCACCTTGCCCATGTGACGGAATTAATCAAAAGAAATCAGTGGAATTAAAGGAGTAGACACATGTCTGGTAGAAGAATTGTCGGCGCCATGTTTATCTGTATGGCGGCATTGTTTTATATAGCAAAATACGTTTTGTTTGAGATACGCTATAGTAACAGCTTAGGCTCAGAAAGAACGATTGAGGAACTTGAACATCTGCTGCCTGGTGGGACATGGATCAGCATCATTTTTCTCATCATCGGTGTAGGTTATCTCTTATGGGATGACAGGGAAGTCATTCGTCAATATCTCTTCACCCCAGATCGACAAGTAGAAGAAATAAAAAAGACGGACCTCAAGTGACCGTCTTTTTTCCTTTTCATTTTTAGCCTCGTTCAGGACGTAGTGCCTTTTCTAAAATGGCTAGACCTTCATTGACTTTTTCTTTTTCCTCATCATTGAGCCGTTGCAGGGAATTTTTAATTTTTTCGTGTCCTTTTTGATAAATACTTCTGAAAATATTTTTGGCTTCCTCTGTCAGTTCTACAACAATGATTCGCCGGTCACGCTCAGAATGCTTTCGCTCGACAAAGTTAGACTGTTCTAAACGGTCAAGCAGGCCAGTCATATTGGACAAAGAAGCCCCCATTTTTTCAGCAATTTCGGATACCTTGAGAGAGCCATGGTTATTGAGCAGCATGAGCACCTTCATTTGAGGCATACTCATATCAAGCTTCATCCATTCAGAAACATCTCCAAGTCCTGCAGCAGTGAGCACTTTCATATAGAGCACCCATGTCTTTTTTTCCTCAGGAGATAGAATTTCTTCTTTTAGTACGGTGGTGTCATGAATATTATATTCCACGCTTGTTCACTTCCTTTAAGCGGCTCTTTTCTTTATATTACTGATTTTCCCTTCTAATTGAAAGTATCATCAAGCTTTTGAATGTTAAACTGCATGAATCAAGTGGTATTTGTTGTATAATAATGTTCAGTTGAAATAAATGAAGCAACCTAGAAAGTTGGGAAAAACATGTGGAACAAAAAAACGGGTATGACGATCTTAAAAATGCTCTTTCCGATCGTGATCATCCTTGTCTTAATTTTTGTCGCCAAGCAGGAGCTGAGCGGCCTTTCCATTAAAAAGACTTTTTATATTATTGACAGCTTGAATCGAATGGACTTGTTTATTCTTGTCTTTCTTGGACTTGTCGCGGTTTTATCGATGTCCTTATATGATTTTATTTTAAGAAGAAGCCTTAACATGCCAATCAGCGGCTGGAAAACGATTCGCATTTCTTGGATTGCGAACTCCTTTAACAGTGTACTTGGTTTCGGCGGCTTATCGGGAGCAGGGCTCAGAACGCTTCTATACAAAGAGTACATAACAGATACGAAAAAACTGCTGAAAGGCATTGCCCTTTTGACATCGTCTGTCCTTTTGGGCTTATCTATTTTCAGTGATTTGATCTTGGTCAGGGTTCTGCCTGTTGAAAGTATTATTAGTCAGGAGCCGTGGTTATGGGCATTTGTCATTATCTTTGCCTGTATTGTGCCAATTTACATCATCATGGCCTCGGTTCGAAAAAGCTCGATTGAGAGCGGTGAAAATGGACTGAAGCACCCGATCTACGCTTATATCGGCGCATCGTTTTTAGAATGGCTGGCAGCAGGTCTTGTCATGTACATGGCTGTCGTCTCAATGGGGATGAACGTCGATGTCCGTATTGTATTAGGCGTGTTTGCGATTGCATCAATCGGTGGTTTAATCAGTATGGTTCCGGGCGGATTTGGTTCATTTGATTTGATCTTTTTACTCAAAATGCAATACATTGGTTTTGACAAAGAGATGGTGCTGACGGCGCTAGTATTGTACCGCTTCGTGTACTCGATTTTCCCGTTTATCCTTGGACTATGTCTGGCTGCATATGATTTAACGGGAACGACGCTTAGACGTCTTGAAGGCAATCCGAGGATGGCACCTGCCATTGAAACAACGAACGTCTTAATTGTCTTACACCGCGCCCTATTAATCCGCTTATTGTACGGATCTTTATCCATTTTAACGTTAGGAAGCGGCCTGCTCATTATGGCTTCCGTTGTGCTACCTGTTGATCGGTTAGGCGTGATTACCAGCATTCCACGCTTTCTGTTATCGGGATTTAATGGTCTTTCTTTAATGTTTGGGATCATTCTGATGATTTTGTCCATAGAAGTGTATAAACGGACAAAAAGATCTTACGTGCTGACGATGATTGCCTTAGCTGGCGGCTTTGTGTTTACTTTGTTAAAAGGGTTTAACCTGAGTCTAATCTTTATTTTGCCAGTCATCATGGCGGTGTTTTTCTCTCTTCGACATCAATTTGTGAAGCAGCAGGCGCCGTATTCCTTGTATCAGTTTGTGGCGGCTGCCGCCGGATATTTACTCGTTTTGTTTAACTATAATGTCATTGGCAACTTTATTTGGACAAAAATCGGGCATTTCTTGAGCAAGGACTATTTGGTTCATAATGAACGGCATATCACGATGACAAGCGTGATTGCTTTAATCGGTGTACCGCTTTTCTTTTTCATTAGTAAATTGATTTTTAATAAAAAGGCATTTCCAATTGGAGAAGAGGCAGATGAAGAAAAATTAAACGCGTTTTTAGAAGAAAAGGGAGGAAATGCCCTCAGTCATCTTGGCTTTTTAGGAGACAAAAAGCTGTTTTTCTCAAGTGATGGAGAGGCGATGCTACAGTTTGGCCGAATTGGCCGCTGCGTCATTGTGCTCGGAGATCCATCTGGACGTAAAGCGTCTTATCCACTTGTACTTGAAGAGTTTTTGCAGCAGACCGAAAAAGCAGGCTATCGTGTCGCTTTTTACCAAGTAGAACGAGAAGGGATGGCTCTCTATCATGACTTAGGTTTTCACTTTTTTAAGCTTGGAGAAGAAGCCATGGTCGACTTAGAAACGTTTTCTCTATCAGGTAAGAAAAAATCAAATTTACGAGCTGTCGCTAATAAGTTTGAACGAGAAGGCTATACCTTTGAGATGGTGGAACCACCCTTTTCAAATGAATTTATTTCTACCTTAAAACAGATCTCTGACAGCTGGCTTGGAAAGAAAAAAGAAAAAGGATTTTCTCTCGGCTACTTTCATGAAGACTATCTTCAAAAAGCACCGATTGCGATCTTAAAGGATGAAAAGGGACAGATCATTTCCTTTGTGTCATTAATGCCGATGTACCAAGAAGGAGAAATATCCATCGACTTAATGCGTCATATGCATGATGCACCGAACGGAATGATGGATGCGCTGTTTATCCACCTTTTTCAATGGGGGAAAGAAAAAGGCTACAAATCCTTTAACATGGGAATGGCGCCTTTATCAAATGTAGGGACGTTCCATCAGTCGTTCCTCACAGAACGTTTGGCGAGTGTCATCTACAATAACGTCAGATATATGTATAGTTTCAGCGGATTACGGTCGTTTAAACAGAAATATAAACCCGAATGGCACGGGAAATATTTAGCGTATAAAAAGAATACGTCACTAGCTGTCACCATGGTGCTTGTCACTAAACTGATTGGGATGGACCCAAATCGGAAACGGCGTCAATAAATCAAAAACCTTTACCTTTCACTAGGTGAAGGTTTTTTTTTAGACAAAAGAATAGCAAAAGTGGTAAAGTTGAAGGGTAAGGGGGATGTTAAAATGACGACATTGAATGAATGGTTTATAAAGGGATTAGCTGAACGTACATATGTACACAACATGGAGAAAAACCGTGAAAATCTGCTCACGGTGTACAACCAGTACACAATTCATCAAAAAGAAAAAGAGCTGCTTCAACGGCTGCAAAAGAAAAAGCTAAGAGCGCTTGTCATCACAGCGGATTGGTGCGGGGATGCGATGGTCAATGTACCGATTTTCATGCGTATCGCGAGTGAAGCACTCATTGATGCGCGCTATTTCATTCGGGACGAGCATCTAGACCTGATGGATCAGTATTTAACGAACGGGACCGCAAGATCTATTCCGATTATCGTCATCATTGATCAGGATGGGAATGAAGTGGGGAAATGGGGACCTCGCTCAGCAGAAGCGCAGCGCTTTGTCGACGAGAAAAAACCGGACAAGGATGCACCTGACTTTGAAGAAGCATTTAAAGTTTTTGCTAAAGAAGCCGCTCATCACTATACGACAGATCGTTACTTATGGAAAGATATTGAGAAAGAAATAGTAGAAGTTTTGGCAAAAATATAAACCAAAAGACTACTTCGCCGCAATGGGAAGTAGTCTTTTTTTATCTTGTTTTTGCGTTTCACCTACAAAACACCGAATAAAGTTGTAGAAAAACCGCAGATTTCTATCAAATACCGCAGAAAACCGCAAAGCACCACGATTTTCCCAACCACTTTTAGTTGAAAAACCTCATATATGCCATGAAATCATCAATTTTGCCCTTATCTAAAGGCTCATATAACGCACGTTGGTTTGCTTTTTCCCAATACAAGAGGCCCAGCAACTATAGTAATCTAATTGTAATCTCCTTTGAACGAACTAAAAAAACAAATGACGGAAAAGGGCTGGCGATCAATCTATGAAAAAAATCATTTATCTCGATCAAGAAAAGAAAAAGCTCGCTGAATCAAAAAAAAGAGAACAGCGTTCCATCAAATCACTCAGGCTGCTTGTGTTTTATGATGGACAAAGTCCTACATGTGCAAAAGCGATTGACCTGTTAAAATCACTCGATTGGAAGAACCGTATACACTTTGAATCATTTAGACATTCACAGCTGCTGAGGCTGAATAAAATAAGTGAAGAGAAGGCAGAAAAACGAATCGTCTCTATTTCCTTAGCCAAAAATCAGAAAAATTCAGGGATCTATACTTTGCTGCGTATTGCTTATAACATCCCTGCATTATGGGGAACGGTCCCATTCATTATGCTCAGCATTTGGCTAGGATTTGGACAGCATGCGTATGATTATTTTGCGAGAAAACGATATATTCATTCTGTCGAACAAGTCACCCGTCCTGATACAGATCAGCAAAAAACCATTTAATGAATAGAAAAAGCATGACCTTCGATCGGCAGAAGGTCATGCTTTTTTGTAATAGGGCACATATGACGCTAAGTGATCAAGCAGCTTCCCCGTGTAGGACATATACGCACGTTCGTCAAGCTCAGAAGCTGCATAGGAAAGCAAGGTTCTAAGAGCAAACAAGTACTCACTGTGCAGCTGATTGTGTTCAAAATAAGGAATGGCTGCTTCGGCTAAATATGTTTTCAAATCATGAGGATTCTCCTCAATCATCAATTTATATATTTTAATCATATATAAACAGTTTGGCTGAATACGAGGCTGTTTTAACAGCTCGTGTATGTAAGGAAGCGCCTTTTTACGATCATATTCAGCATACAATGTCGCAATTTCATATAGCGTTTCACAGTAACGATCTTCTATCTGTTCTTGATTAAAGTAATTGAGTGAATCTAGTAAATAAGGCACAGCTGAAGAGAAATCACCTTCACGTTTTAAGAGCACCCCATAATAAAAATAAGCCGTCATTTTAATATAGGCATCAGGGTGAAGGGAAGTGTGCAAAATCACTTCTTTTAAATATTTCTTAGCTGTTTGAAAAGCTTTTAGTTCCAGTGAGATCACGCCATGAATGAGTGTACAGTGAATGATCCGCTTGAAATTGTTCTTTTGTCTATATAAATCCATCGCTTGATGTGTGGCTTCAAGCGCATCACCAAGATGTCCCATATTTCCAAGTGCTTTTGCATAGTGATAATACAGGTCACTTTGTTCAACAGACGCGTAGGAAAAGCAGCTTTCAAGTTTTTTCAGCCCTTCTTCAAGCTGACCATTTTTAATCTGATGGATGCCATCTAGATATTCAAAAATTTCTTTTTCCGTTTCAATAAAGGTTTTTTCAAACTTTTTGAGCACGCGGTGTGTTTTTAAGGCAAGCGGCTGTTTTTCCGTTAATAAATAAAATTGAAATAAGGACAAATGATACTGAATTCCTAAATCTAGCGAAAAGAACTGTTCCTCGTGTTGAATGATCATTTCTGCATTTTGTTCAGCCTGATCGAGTGCATAGAAATACATATTCATTTGAAACTCATCCAAGAGTGACAGCAGGTGACGCGCCTTTTGCGACAGCGTTTCTTGGCTGATACCAAGCCGTTCAAGCAGCAGATTAATCGTATCTTGATTGGCCTCCTTTGAGCCATTTTCAATTTTACTTAAATGAGAGACAGAACAAATTCCTTCTGCCAATTCAGATTGGGTCATATTTTGTTTATAACGATAGAGTTTAATGATTTGCCCAATATTGATTTTCATTCCATCCAGAAGCCTCCCTTCCAATCATGGGTTGAAAGCCTTTTGAAAAAATGACCGAATCAGACGAAATGGGAATACCTGAAATCATTTCATCATCTTGGCTGATTTCTCAAAATTTGTTTAAAACGTAATATGATTGTAACATTACTTGAAAAAGTCAAACAACTTTTTAGCAGATGGGGAGGGACACTCTATTTGCAACAGCACGTGATGATGTTTATAATGTGAATGAGAATCAATTTCAATTAAAATTGATTGAAAGGATGACATATATGCCAAACATGAAACAACAAACAGAAGCGTTAACGGTTCGAGACGCTGTCAGATATAGACGATCGATTCGAAAATTCAAAGAAACGGCAGTAACCATTGAGCAGCTTCAGCCATTATTAGAGGATGCGGTCTATGCACCAAATCATAAAATCACTGAGCCATGGCGCTTTCTATATGCGACAACTGCTGAAGCAAAAGCGACATTTGTTGAGCGCTTCATTGCTTTCTTTAAACGCAACAACCCAGATGCAAAGGAAGAAAAGATTACTCAATACAGAGACTACTTTACAAAAGTCCCAGCGCTATTATTTGTCGTATTAAAGGAAGACGAGAACCCAGTGGTGAGAAATGATGATTTTGCTGCAGTGAGCGCTTTGATTCAAAACTTCCAGCTGCTTGCTTGGGATCAAGGGATCGGTATGGTATGGAAGAGCGGCCGCATTTTATACGACAAAGGCTTTCAACAGGAGATGGGATTAAAGGAAAACGAGCGTTTTGCAGCCATCCTTCACATCGGTTATCCAGAAGAAGTCCCTGAAGAAAAATCACGTCAGAAGGCATCAAGCCTGCTTACTGAAATTAAATAAAAGCAGCCCTTTTTGAAAGGGACTGCTTTTTTACTTATTGTTTTTTGGCGCGCTGATCGGCTGCTTTCATACGAGCCATTGCTTTTACGTCATTTGGATCTGCAAGTTCTTTGGAAAATTCAACAAATTCGCCATCCGTCTCTTGAGCTGCGATTTCTTGGACAGATTTTTTGTGTTGGTCTTTTTTCAAAGCCTTCTCCTCCTTTACAAGATCACTATAGTTATGTGCTTGTTGGAGTGGAATATCCGTCTTATTTGCTTCTTTTTTCTGCTGCTCTTTCCGCTTTTTTGAATTCCTGCTGATACAGGACTTCCTGGGTCTTCTTCAGCTTCGAAGTTGGCTGGTGGTCTTTTTTCTTCATCAAATTGCCCCCTCATATCGTTTCTTAATAGGGTGGGTGTTTTTGACAAACTTTATTCCTCTGAATGTAAAATCGCTTCTTTTAGCTCAGGGTGCAAAAATTCATAAGAAGAAAGCTGGGCCTTTTTCGGCAGGGCACGCTGGCCCTTTAAAACAAGTAATGACATTTCGCCAAGTGCCGTTTTGATAACAAAGGATGGCACCTTCAGCCAGTGGGGGCGGTGAAGGGCGGATGCGATGGTTTGTCCGAGCCGCTGCATTTGAACAGGATTTGGAGAAGTGACATTGAGTGGACCCGATACCGCGTCATGCCGGATGGCAAAGGCAATGAGATGTGCCACATCTTCCACGTGAACCCACGATACCCATTGTGACCCCGAGCCGATGGTTCCACCGGCAAACAGTTTGTATGGCATGGTCATCAGAGGCAGTGTCCCTTTTTCTCCTAAAACAACCCCAAAGCGTGTATAGACAGTACGGATGCCGAGAGCTTCAATTTTTTGAGCCTCAGCTTCCCAAAGCTTTGACGTATGACTTAAGAAGTCTGTATCGGCTGGAGGGGCTTCCTCCGTAAAATCCTCTGTCTTAGAAGTGCCATAAATACCGACAGCACTGGCTTGAATGAGCACAGACGGTTTTGATTCCTGCGCTTCGATGATGCGTCTCACTTCTTGCGTTGATTGTAGACGGCTAGAGAGAATGCCTTCTTTCGCCTTGTCTGTCCAGCGTGTGAAAATGGATTTTCCAGCAAGGTTAATCCATACATCGATGGCAGGCAATTCATGTTCAGGCGTAGCACCTTCTGTCAGCCACTGCACGTAATGTAAATGATTTTGTTCGGATTCCTTTGGATTTCTTGTTAAAATATATAGATGATGTCCTTCGTCTGCGAGCACCTTTGTGACGTGCTGGCCGATAAAACCGGTTCCTCCGGTGATGGCGATATTCAATTGACATCTCTCCTCTCATATACATACCTATATCTTTCACAATTTTGAATCAGAAGAAACATCCTGACTGTTTTAGAAAAGGAGTGATTACAGGATGCCTTATATTACAAAAATTTCTGCTCAGAAAAACAATACAGAGCGCGTGAACATCTTTCTTGATGAAAAGTACGCCTTTAGCGTTGATTTAGATGTGCTCGTTCGGCACGATTTGAAAAAGGGGAAAGAGCTGGACGAAGCAGAGATCATTGAGATTCAATTCGGCGATTCCGTCAAAAAAGGATTTCAGCAGGCCGTCGATTATTTATCTTATCGCATGAGATCAGTGAAAGAAGTCACCGATTATTTAACGAAAAAAGAAATACCAGCACCTGCTATTAGTGAAATTATACACAAATTAAAGCATTATAAGTATGTAAATGATCTTGAATTTGCAGAAGCATATGTGAGCACCCACCGGAAAACGAACAGCAAAGGGCCTTCCGTCCTGAAAAAAGAATTAAAGCTGAAAGGCATAGACGATGACACCATTGAACAATCGCTATCGCAATATCCTGATGACTTACAGCTGGAGGAAGCCGTCAATCAGGTTCTCAAGCTGGTGAGAAAAGAAAAGAATCGTTCTGCAAAAGAGATCGAGCAGCGCATCAAGCTTCAGCTTCAGCGAAAGGGATTTTCGTTTGCGATCATTGATAAAGCCCTTCAAGAGGCCTATGATGGACAAGAAGAGGAAAAAGAAGAAGAAGCCCTCCTGTATATGCTAGAGAAGGCAAAGCGCAAGGTAGGATATGACGGATCTTTTGAAAAGAAGATGAAAGTGAAGCAATTTTTATACCGAAAAGGCTTTGATCTCGATACTATTGATCACGTATTAGACAAAGGGGAATAACAAATGGAAAAACGCTATAGTGAGATGACAGAATATGAATTAAAGCAGGAGATTGCAGCCCTTTCTGAAAAAGCTAGAAAGGCTGAGCAGCTAGGCATTGTGAATGAATACGCCGTCTTAGAGCGAAAAATTGATATGGCCAAAGCCTATTTATTAGATCCAGCATTGATTCAGACCAAGACGACCTATCAAATCAAAGACACAGACGAGCAATTTTACGTGGAATATCTAAACGGGGTGTTTGCTTGGGGGTACAGAGTGTCGGCTCCAAATAAAGAAGATGCCCTGCCGATTTCAATGCTTACGCAAAAGGACTGATCTGATGATCAGTCCTTTTCTTTACTTCGAACGCTGTTTACGGACGTTGTTCTGAAGTACGATGTCGTGCTGCGTTTGCTGCGTTTCTCCGTTGACCTGAGAGGCAGAATGCTTTGCATTCGCCCATGGTTGAGGGTAAGCGGTTGTCCTTAGTTGAACAAAGTCTGCCATATACGATTTCCCATTTGAACTCATATCTCAAGCACTCCCTTTGGAAAAATTAGCGTTTCCCTGATGCCCTCATACGTTCCTGTGGACGTGTATTCGTCTCACCATTCGGCCTTTTAGACGCATAAGCATCTGTGGCGCCTGGTTCGCCTTCAAACTTGTGATTCACTTGATTTGGAAAGCCTTTTGCTTTATTGCGCATATCGATTCCCTCCAAACAATACAAATCATTTGCGTCTTTTGAAGACGTAAGGGTAGTATATGAAAAAAGAGGTTTTTTTAAAAAGGCACTTTCTGCTAGATGAAGGAGGAACCGACATGGAACAATACTTTGAGCGATTAACAGAACAACTCATGGAAAAAAACAATATGCTGACATATGAAGAAGCACGTACATGGGTAGAGCTGCTTTGGAGTGATTTTGAAACGACCTATGCAAAGGCAGGCCGCAAGTATAAAGGACAGGAAACGACAGAACGGATTGTCCAAGAATGGATTGAGAGCTACGGTGCTCAGCTGCATTTATTTCAAAATAAACAATCAAAGGCAAACGAGCATCTGCAACAAAACCACAAAGGGCTTCTGCACTAAAAGAGTTGTCCTTTTCACTTCTACTCATCTTTTTTAAAAAACAGGAAAATATATTAAAGTAAAAACAATTTTATGAAACAATACCCAGTCTGTGATAGGAATTACAGGCTTTTTACAATGTTTAAACTTAAAATTACATTAAATTCATCTTGCTGAAAATCACTGGAAATAAAACTCTGATATAATGAAACGATTAAAGAGACATGTAATTTATGGATAATAAAAAAGGGTTTCGTTTTCTGACAAAAAAGGAATAATGAACATAACAGACTATGTGAAAAAAGTGAAGAGAAGGTGCGATATGGAACGGGAATTGCTCTCTGTTATAATTCCTTCTTACAATGAAGGTGAAAACATCAGACGAATCTTTGAGGCACTCGAGGAAGAGTTTCGCGATTTTCATTATGACTTTGAAATCATCTTTATTAATGATGGAAGCAAAGACAATACGCTTCAATACATGAGAGAGCTCTCTCGCAAAAGTGCAAAGGTCAAATATATTTCCTTTTCGCGTAACTTCGGGAAGGAAGCCGCTATTTTGGCAGGGCTTGAACATGCAAAGGGAGTAGCTGCGATCATTATGGACGCCGACCTGCAGCACCCGACGTATTTGATTCAGGATTTTGTCAGAGGGTATGAAGAAGGCTACCATCAAGTCATTGCCAAACGGAACCGTAAAGGAGACAGCAAGCTTCGCTCTTACTTATCATCGATGTACTATAAAATCATGAACAAGGTGGTTGAAGTAGACTTGCGTGATGGTGTAGGAGATTTCCGATTAATTTCACGCCAAGCAATCGACGCATTGCTGAAGCTGAAAGAGGGAAATCGTTTTTCGAAAGGGCTTTTTTGCTGGATTGGGTTTGAAGAAAAGGTCATCTATTATGAAAATGTCGAAAGACAGCATGGTGATACAAAATGGTCATTGAAGAAATTATTTAACTATGGCATTGATGGTGTGATTTCCTTTAACAACCGCCCGCTGCGTATTTGTTTTTATACTGGCATACTGATCTTATTCCTCTCTTTGATTTACATCGTGGCCACCTTTATTCAAATCGTCAGAACGGGCATTATGGTACCGGGTTATTTCACACTAATATCGGCTGTGCTTTTCCTCGGAGGTGTCCAGCTTTTGAGTCTAGGCGTGATTGGAGAATATATTGGCCGGATCTACTATGAAACGAAAAAGAGGCCGCATTATTTGATCCAAGAATCAAATGTCATGGAACAAGAGACAAGCTCAAAAGAACAAGACCGAGTGTTAACGCAGTTATTTAAATAACGTGGAGTCAAATAACCGGCAAGCACGATTCGCTTGCTGGATTGTTTTGTTTCAAAGAACAGTGGATCTTTTGTGGAAAGGATTTAGATGATGAAACGTAGATGGATAATCATTGGAATGTGCCTCATTCTCGCTCTATTAGGACACTCCTTTTTCTTATATGAATATACGCAAGGCCGATATATGACAGGAGATGGGGACGGCATTTCTCAAATGATCCCATTTAAAAAGCTGCTTTATGACGAATACGTCAAAGGAAACTTCTTTTATTCCTATCAATTTGGTCTAGGCGGCGGTACATACACACAATTAGGCTATTATTTTACAACGTCGACTGTCTTTATGGTCACAGTGCTTGTTGTCTGGATAATGAATGCGCTTCATCTCATTCAGTCAACGGACATTCATTTCTGGGCAAATGCGGTGATTTGGATCAGCGTGATCAAGCTGACGTTGATTCTTTTCATTGCCTATCGCGTTCTATTTTCGTTGGTTCAAAATAGACTTGGCGCACTGACTAGTGCCGGGATCTATGGGCTGTCTATTGTGTATTTTCGACACGAAACATTTTGGGAATTTTTCACCGACAGCATGATGTGGCTCCCGCTGCTTGTGCTTGGGATTGAACGTATTTTCAAAACAGGCAAGCCGGCTTGGTTTATTGTGGCTTGCAGCCTCATGCTGATCAACAATTTTTACTTTGCTTATATTCACTTTATCTTTTTAGCGATTTATCTCGTATTCAGATATATGATCAAGCTTCGGAGCGAGGAGCGCGGCTGGAAGGTTTTCTGGACCCTTGCGATTTCAACGCTTTTATCCTTTGGGATCAGTGCCGCCTTTTTTATCCCATCTGTTTACGGCTTTCTCAATAATATAAGACCGCCTTATGAACAGTCGATTCCTTGGTTCGAGCTGCATGATCATCTGCTGTTTACAAGCAGGGTGTATTTATTACCGGTGATCTTTCTCATTTGTTTGTTCCTCGTTCCGCTTTATCGGAACAGGTGGTTTTTCATGTTTACATCGATTAGCGTTCTGCTTATTATTTTTCACTACAGTCCAAAGATGGCGAGCGTGTTTAATGGTTTTTCGGCACCGCAGTACCGGTTTGAATACATTCTTGCCTTTACAGTTGGAGCGGTCGTCGCCATTACCATCAAGCATTTTGCGCAAATCGAGTGGAAGTGGAAAAAGCGGGCGGTATTAGGTGCCTGGATGGTTTTCCTTCTCACTGTATTCTTGTCAGAACGAGCGATGGGGAATATGGATGTCGTTGTATTTACAGGCATAGGACTGCTTGTGATTAGCTTGTTCTTCCTTTGGATACATGCTGAGAAACGTCAGCACCTTCGTCTCTTTTCAGCTGTGCTCATTGTCGTTAGCCTACTGACAGCAGGCATTTATCAACAGGTTTATTTATCTGAAAGCAGCAATATCAAGGAAGTATCAGATACGTATATGAAGAGTGAGGCGTATGCTGGCCCTGAGCAAATGAAGCTCATTCAGCAAATTCAAAGCCGCTCAAAAGACCCGCTCGCCCGAATTGATTGGATGAATGGTGTGCGAAACAATACCCCGTTATTTGAAGGCTTTCAAGGGATGAGTGTGTATTCGAGTATATTGAATAAGCATTTGCTCAATTTCTACTGGAATGACCTGCAAATTGATATGGGACGAGAAAGTGTCAGCCGTTATGCGACAATGGGTGACCGAGCGAATTTATACAGCCTGACCTACGGCAAGTATTATATGAGAGACAAAGCGATGTCTTACTCACCGCCAGCTTATTTCAAGCCGATGTTGGAAAGCGAGCATTATGAGGTGTATGAAAATACAAGGCCGCTGCCATTTGCAAGAACAACAAGCAACGTCTATTCAGAAGCATCCCTAGAGCATTCGTCAGCACTTGATAGAGAGCACGCGATGCTGCAAGGCGTGATTTTAGACAAAAAAGGGAACGCTGAAATCGAGCACTCACCCGATCAAGTAAAGGATACAAACATTCATACTGAACAAGCGGTGTATGAAAATGGTGTGCTTGATGTATACGGAAAAACGGGCGGGCTGAATATCACGCTTCCAGATGATATGGCCCGTGCCGGGGATGTGTATGTGAGCTTTTATGTCAAGCGGACAGACCGTAACGAAGGGTTTCAGTTGTCTCTTGATGACTACGTCACATCACGAAAAAGCAATACATCGATCTACAAAACAGGCGTCAATGAAGTGACCATTCGGGTCCCTGCTGAAAAGATCCTCTCTATTCGAGTGCCAAAAGGGACGTATGAACTGAGTCAATTAAAGCTGTATCACGAACCATATCGCATCTTAGAGCAAGCATATGAAAAAGAAAAACAGGATGACGGCAGCCAGCAGGTGAAGCTCGAAAACAACCGCTTTACGATTTCATATAATAACAAGCGCGGCGATGATTATATGGTTCTGCCAGTTCCATATGAAAAAGGCTGGGAGCTCACTGTGAACGGACAACAAACTGATATTGAACAAGCCAACTACGCATTCATCGGCTTTCCAATAGAGAAAGGCGAAAACGAGATTGTGCTAACCTATTATCCGCCTTATATCAGAATTCTCGCGTTGATTTCATTGATCAGTCTGATAGCTGCAATCCTTTATGCACGTAGAAAACACAAGAAACACCACTTTTCATCATAAGTGGTGTTTTTTTATCTTTCTTATCACCTAATTGATACAATCTATATAAAGCATGTATGGGGGAGAGCCATTTGACGTTAAACAAAGAATCTATTATTGATCATTATGAACACACCCTTGAATGGGTACAGTCGCTCACAGAAGTAACAGACCAAGAATGGCGCAGCGCTATCGCTGATGGAAAGTGGAGCATTGCTGAGATCATCTCACATTTCGTTCCGTGGGATGAATTTATTTTACACGATCGCCTAAAGGAATTTTGGAACAATCGGCCGTTACCTCAAGGACCTGATGTGCACAAAATGAACCAGCAGTCAGCCGAAAGAGCGAGAAAGGAAGAAAAAAGTGAGACCATTCGACGATTTATTGCTGTCAGAACAGAATTACTTCAAGAAATGAAGAAAATCGAAGCATCTCGCTGGAATACATCCTTTTTTATCGGTCAAACCGAGCTGACGTTATCAAGTTATTTTCAAGGGCTGATTGAGCATGATATTCATCATATGAAGCAGATCAAAGACGCACTCTCTCCAGAAAGACAATAGAGAGTCACGAAGCTTCTTTCTCAAACGGAAACGTAGCATAATCAAACAAAAAATGAAACAAACAAAGGCTTAGAGCAAAGAGAATTTCCTCAGAGGTAGAAAGCCAAATGCCGCCCACCAATTCGTCTGATAAATAGACGGCTCCCCAAATAAACAAAAGATGAAGTGAAATGGCATAAAAAACGATCGATCGTTTTTTGGACCGGCACTTTTTGACAAACCGCACGAGCACATGTTCCACATGTTCAAAAGATATCCCAAGCACGACATAGATGCCCATAAACAGCAGCATCGATAAAATCGATTGATAAAAAGCACCCGTCAAATGAAAGAACAGCACACAAAACAACAAAAATATGTAACAGACAGCAGAGGCTGCCATGAGCCATTTCAGCCCTTGCCATAAAGCGTGAACAGATTGCTGCATATGTAAACAATCACTCCTTTACATGAAATACCTGCAAAAAGGACAGGCCTTTTTGCAGGAAGTATGCGTTAATCCTCTTTTTTAGGTGCAGCGATGACAGGATGTTTTTCTGTAGAAAGCAATGTTAAGAAGTCTTCGCCTTGATCTAAATGGTCTAGCACCAGCTGTTTCGGTGTGACCGCAAGCCACTGATTGAGTGAAATGTCTGCATAATGATCGCTCTTGAAGATTTCTAAGAAATAAAGCGGTTCGTCCCCAGTATTTTCTACATAATGCCCCATCGCAAATGGTACATATCCCACGTCTCCCGCCTGATAGTTGAAGGTTCTTGCATGTCCGTCAGAAGCAAATACCGTCATTCGTGCTTTTCCAGAAATGAAATATTGCCATTCATCCGTATTTGGATGCCAGTGCAGCTCACGAATGGCACCAGGATCGACTTTGACAAGAGCGGACGCAATCGTTTTAGATGCTTTGAAATTGGTTGAGTCTGCGATCCAGACCTGTCCGCCGCTTGAAGTAATCGGCTCTTGTTTTAACAGCTCATATTTAAAGGAATGAGGGACTTCTCCTTGCTCTGTTTTCACCTTGTCACTTTCAAGGGAGCCAGGCAGACCTTTTTGGAATATATACTTCTCTTTCTCTGGCAGCTTGTTAAACTGTTCCTTTGTCAGTCCGAAGTTCTTGAGCACGACTTCTTCTGGCGTATGAGCAAGCCAATCGGTCACTTGGAAGGTACTATTTTCTGAGAAAGACCCGTCATCAAACACAAGCAAAAATTCAGCTCCCGGTTCAAGTGCTTGGATAGAGTGCGGCAGGCCAGAAGGGAAGTACCACAAATCACCCTCTGTTACATCCTCTGTAAAATTGCGCCCCTCTGCATCAACCGATGTAATCCGGGCTTCCCCATAAATCATGTACGCCCATTCCGCTTCCTTATGCCAGTGCAGCTCGCGAATCGCACCAGGCTTTAGCCGCATATTGACAGATGCAAGGCTTTTAGAGATCGGTAGTTCGCGGACTGTTACCTCGCGGGCATAGCCGCCTTTTTCTAAACGGTTGTGCGTATCAGAAAAAGAATATTTCATGTTGGAGACCGTTCCATGATCTGTTTCCGGCGGCGTGAGCATATCTGGGTTTTGTCTGTCCCGCTCGAGATTACGTGGAATTTTGACCGTTGCTCCTTTTTCTCCTCGGATCGGCTGTGGTACACCATTTTGCTTTTCACTCATGATAAAATCTCCTTTCAACATCGTATTGTGTGAGGTGACAAAAGGCCTTTCATTTCGCCCTCGTTTTCATAAGGTGAAACCAATCAAGCAGATGTCAATCTGATTCATCATTTTTTTGAGCAGCGACTAATCGTTGGATGAGCTTGCTTAATTCATCAAACTTTCGTTCAAAGCGTGTCAGCAAGTAAACCGTCAAAATGGCGGGGAAGCCAGCCTGACCGAGCTGCTTCAGCCATTCCTCTGAAAAAAGGTTCTCCATTTGTCTCACCTCCCAGCTGATGCTCGTCTCTTATATAGGTGGTCTGAAAGAAGAAAAAGGAAAGCAAAGCGGGAGAAAATGAACCATTAGACCCGTTTCATGAAGTTTACTTTTTTTAACTTTTGTCCACTTAATTCAAATAGAGGAAACAAAGGGGAGGATGCACATGGATTATCGGCTGTTATTGAAAGCGAAATGGAAGGAAATCATTGATCACCCGCTTATTCAGCAGTTTTTAAGCAATCCTAAAAATCAGCAGCTGCTCAGGCAAGTCATGGAAGAGCCAAACGAGGAGAATGCGAAAAAGCTAGATTCCGAGTTCAAGCAGTTTTATCAAAAAATCCGCATCATCAAGTATATTTCCACAATGATCCGCATCTTTTCAGTCGACTTTGACAAACGAGTCAAAAAAAAGCAGCAGCGTTTTCCGCTCATACTCGATCATCCTGATCAACAAGAAGTGAAAGACCCTGTTCAAACAGATACGTATGAAGCTGTGCTCTTCAACCAACAAGACTTAGGGGAGCACCTGCAAGATCAAACATTGTACAAGGCCTATCAGCAGCTCACAGACAAACAAAAAATGGTCTTAACTCAAATCTATGTCGAAGGCCAAACGATGAAGGAAATAGCCGACCGGCTGGGCGAATCAAGACAAAACATCTCAAACATTCACAAAAAGGCACTCAACAAACTAAAAGAAGAAACAGGGGGAGATGTCCGTGCACGAAGACAAAATGACCAATGGAGAAATGGAAGAACTCATTGAAACCTTCACACCCATGATCAAAAAGAAACTACAAAACACGGCATATCAAGAAAGAGAAGACCTCGAACAAGAACTCTATATCAAACTTATCGAAAAAATAGACCGGCTGATTTACCAAGAGGGACCTGGATTTTGGGAGTTTATTGTGGAATATATGACGAAGTTATAAGAGGAACTGATGGTGCGAATGTGAGGTGAACATAAAATCCCCGGGGCATTCGCACCTTTTTATTCGACAAAAATGAGAAAAATGTATATTTCATGAAAGAGAAAACAAAATTCTATATTGAAGTTTGAGGATTTTTACAATCATTCCCTAAAAAATGTTACAATTAGGGCGGAAATCGCAGTCGCACTCTATGTGAGTGCGTGTATTGAAATAATAGTTAATTGCAACTTTTCAGCATCACCAATAAAGTCGCACTCTATGTGAGTGCGTGTATTGAAATAATAGTTAATTGCAACTTTTCAGCATCACCAATAAAGTCGCATTCTATATGAGTGCGTGTATTGAAATTTCTTGTAGCTGCTCAATTGCGTTTTGAAACCTGCCGCACTCCACCTGAATCATTAATCAAAAACACTTTACTTTTTCCTCCCGTACAACACCCCTTCACAATCACAACACAAAAAAAGACTCGCTCACACAGAGCCGAGTCTTAATTTTTTTTGCAGTTTTTCTTCACTGAAAATCCAGCCGGTATAGGAGTTTTTGATTTGATGATCCATGTCGATATGGCAGATCGCGACAAAAGGATAGTGACCTTTGCTGCGGTAGCGCAAATCAATGAACCGCACTTCATAATGATCCTTGTATTTATCCACTTCCCACCTGTAGACAGGGGAGAAGGAGAGAAAGGCTGAAATGTTTTCATCTTGCTTAGCAATTTTCATAATTTCTGTATCAGGGACCGGCACACGGTTAAAGGTGTCTAAAATGACAATCTCTCCATTCATGCTTCGACCGACATGGAAAGAGGATTTGCATTTGACTGCAATGCGCCATTGTCTGAACTTCATTGTAGGCGAGATGATAATTTCTTCAATTTCATCAAATCGTGCACACAGCTGACGTTTAATCTGAAGCTGCATGATGACCCTAACGATATAGTAACAGAAAATCACGGCATACAGCGTGATGAACGTATAGCCGGGATGTCCGCCAATGGCCCAGATGACAATGGCGACAAGGTGTGTAAAAAAGATAAACGGATCAAAGGTGTTAATGATCCCAAGTGCTACCCACTTCTTCGAAAATGGACGAATGGCCTGCGTGCCGTATGCATTGAAAATATCGACAAACACATGTAGCACGACGGCTAACAGAGTCCATAACCAAAGGTGAAGTAAATTCGCCCCCGGCACAAATGGGAAAAGCACAGCCGGAATCAGCAACGACCAGAACAGTACAGCCGGAATGGAGTGAGTAAATCCTCGGTGATTTCTTATATAAACCGCATTATTTTTTAGTTTTAGCACAGTATCAATGTCTGGTGCTTGGGAGCCGGCAATGGTCGCGATCATCACGGCATGTGCCATTTGTGGATCTGCGCTGACGGCTGGATCTAAAAGTGCAAGTCCCCCAAGAGAAATGCCCATTACTACATGAGTACCAGTATCCAATTGATTACCTCCTAGTTGTCATGCTTAGGAACAATCATACAAAGTATACGTCTTCATTCAAGACTATGTGCAAAATCACTTTTGCTTTGTCCTAATTTAATGTAACATGTTAACGTATCTACAAACAGTATACAACAAATAAGGTTCTTTTCAGAACGTTAGCCCTTGGTTCAATGAGAAGGAGTATAAAGATGAAAGACATTCAAGAAAAGCTGGACCGCAAAGATATTGCGGGTTTTCAGCATGATTTAATTGATTGGTATGAAAAAGAACAACGGACACTGCCATGGCGTGAAAATCAAGATCCATACCGGGTCTGGGTATCAGAAGTGATGCTCCAGCAAACGAGAGTGGATACGGTCATTCCGTACTTCAACCGGTTTATGGAGCAATTTCCGACTGTCAAAGATCTCGCTTTAGCCGATGAAGAAAAGGTCATGAAAGCATGGGAAGGTCTTGGCTACTACTCAAGAGTTCGTAATTTGCAGGCAGCTGTGAAAGAAGTATATGAATCCTACGGTGGTGTCGTCCCTGATACGAAAGAGCAATTTTCAAAGCTCAAAGGTGTAGGCCCATATACGAGCGGCGCAGTACTGAGTATCGCCTATAACAAGCCGTACCCTGCTGTAGATGGCAACGTCATGAGGGTCATTTCCCGGATCTTATCGATATGGGATGACATTGCAAAACCAAAAACGAGAAACACGTTCGAATTTGCTGTCGATCAGCTCATTTCCCGGGAAAAGCCGTCTGAATTCAATCAAGGGCTGATGGAGCTAGGTGCGCTCATTTGCACCCCAACATCCCCTGCATGTCTCATTTGCCCTGTGAACATGCATTGCTCGGCACTCGAGGAAGGTGTTCAGCATGAGCTCCCAGTGAAAAGCAAAAAGAAAAAGCCCACTGCCAAATCAATGGCAGCAGCGGTTTTATTTGATGATGCAGGTCACCTATATATTCATAAGCGGCCAAGTACAGGCCTCCTTGCGAATTTATGGGAATTCCCTAACTTGGAAACCGTGAAGGGAAGAAAAACGGAAAAAGAGCAGCTGCTTGAATTTCTAAAAGAAGAGGCAGGTGTACAAGCGGAGCTTGGTGATTTAGAAGGCACCATTCAGCACGTATTTACCCACCTCATCTGGAATATTTCTGTTTTCTTTGGACGTGTGACCTCTGTATCTGATGACACTGAGCTTAAAAAAGTCACAACAGAAGAGTTTGAGGCGTATGCTTTGCCGGTCTCACATCAAAAAATATGGAAGATGGCACTCGAGCAGCCTAGTCGTATTTAACCGTTGTACCGTGGGTATAATCGGCTTCATTCCGGTGCAGACCCCCGCGGTTTTCGATTTCAGAAATGATTTCTCGATACTTAGATTGCCCTTCTTCGTTTAAATAAGGTAAAATTTGTTGGAAAGCATGATGAAAGTAAGCAAGCTCAGTATCTTTCCATTGATCCTTGGACATCATGCCAAGCTGGCTTAAATCGCGTCCGACATACATGAATGTAACCTCCTAATAGGAACTTTCCTATTAGTGTGAAGCGAATGGACGAAAACTATTCAAATCAGGAGATGAACCATAATGAGTCAACGTAAATGTGCATTAATTACAGGCAGCAGCAGAGGTGTCGGTAAAGAAGTTGCCCTTCGCCTAGCTGAAAAAGGATATGACATTGTCATTAACTATGCAAGAAGCAAAAAAGCTGCGCTTGAAACAGCGGAAGAAATTGAAGCGATGGGCGTGAAAACATTGGTCGTTAAAGCCAATGTAGGCCAGCCTGAGAAAATCAAAGACATGTTTCAGCAAATCGATGAAACATTTGGCCGTTTAGATGTATTTGTCAACAATGCGGCATCTGGCGTACAGCGCCCAATCATGGACCTTGAAGAAAACCATTGGGACTGGACAATGAATATCAATGCGAAAGCCTTGTTATTCTGCGGACAAGAAGCGGCAAAATTAATGGAGAAAAACGGCGGCGGACATATCGTCAGCATTAGCTCACTAGGCTCCATCCGCTACCTTGAAAATTACACAGTGGTCGGTGTATCAAAAGCAGCACTAGAAGCTTTAACGCGTTACCTTTCTGTTGAGCTGTCACAAAAAAATATTGTCGTGAATGCCGTATCTGGCGGCGCGATCGACACAGATGCACTCAAGCACTTCCCGAACCGAGAAGAGCTTTTAGAAGACGCGAAGAAAAACACCCCTGCTGGCCGGATGGTGGAAATTAAAGACATGGTCGACAGCGTGGAGTTCCTTGTATCAGGCAAGGCAGACATGATTAGAGGACAGACGATTATTGTGGATGGCGGACGTTCTTTGCTTGTTTAAAAAAATCATGAATAGGATGTACACCTTCTGCACAAATTAATGTGCGTGGAGGTGATAATGATGGATAAACAACAAAACAAAACAAACGCACAACAAGTGAAAAAACAAAACCAAGCTGCTGCTCAAGGTCAATATGGTACTGAATTTGCTAGCGAGACTGACGCACAGCAAGTAAAAAAATACAACCAAAAAGCTGAGCAAAACAAACAACAAAACAGCTAATCACTGAAACAGAGGGAAGCACTTCATCTACGAATGAAGTGCTTTTCTTTTTGCCTGTCACCACCATCCGACAAAACCTGTAAAACCTCTACATAAACAGTCAAAGGACTTCTTCAACCTTTCAAGAAATGGTATAGATACAAAAAATGGATTTGAGTGAAAAGGGAGGAGTTAGATGTCTGATTTCGATCAGCTTGTAAGAAAGCAAATGCAGCTCATGGATCAGCTGCTCGATGTACAAGGGGAACTCGACATGTGCTTAGAAACAGAAAAACGATTGCTGCAAGATGAAAAAAAAGAAGAGCGGCATAGGCTTCATGACCAAATCAAACAGAAACGAGAAGAACTGCAAAAAGTCCAAACTTTATTTACAAAACAGACAGAACAGGTCATCAATTCATATAAGCAAATGGAGAAGAGTTCAACCGTGATGTAAGAGAGTGTGCCGTTCAATTGGGTTGAATGGCTTTTTCATTTCATTTTTTAACTATGTAACGGTATAATATAATAGAGACATGTTTAGTTGGGAAATTAGGTCTTTGGACTGTTAGGTTTGTTTGTTATAGAAAGTAGGGGAGAAAATATGGGCTATCCCAAGGAAGGAGAAACCATCCAAATTCAAAGCTATAAACATAATGGCTTGATCCACAGGATTTGGAATGAAACCACCATTCTGAAAGCAACGGAATTGTGTATCATTGGTGCAAACGACCGTACAATGGTGACTGAATCCGATGGCCGTACATGGATGACGAGAGAACCGGCTATTTGCTATTTTCATGCAAAACAATGGTTTAATGTAATTGGGATGCTTAGAGATGATGGGGTATATTATTACTGCAACATTAGCTCTCCTTTTGCGACAGACGAAGAGGCAATTAAGTATATTGATTACGATTTAGATGTCAAAGTCTTTCCAGACATGACGTACAATATTTTGGATGAAGATGAATATGCAGACCATAAGAGGCAGATGAATTATCCAAAAGAAATCGATAGTATCTTAAGAGAGCATCTGAATACATTACTGCATTGGATTCACCAGCGGAAAGGTCCGTTTGCTCCTGAATTTGTGGATATGTGGTATGAACGTTTTTTACATTATACAAAATAAGCAAGATCAGCAAAAACCTGTTTGGCTTTATAGGCTAACAGGTTTTTGACTGCGTACGGATAAGAGGCACTGATAGATTGGGAAGGAGATTTACATGGGGGTCATTAAACGCTACATGGCTTTTGTAACACCGTATAAAAAACAGATTGCATTGACGATGGTCATCGGAATGATCAAGTTCTCGATACCCTTAACCTTGCCTTTGCTCTTAAAGTATGTCATTGATGATGTCATCCAAGGCTCGGGGTCGGCTGAGGAAAAGACATCATCTCTACTCATCATGATGGGAATCATGCTCGTATTATTTTTAGTGATGAGGCCGCCTGTCGAATACTACAGACAATATTATGCACAGTGGACAGGCAGTAAGGTATTGTTTGATATTCGGGAAAAGCTGTTCTCGCACATTCAAAAGCTAAGCCTTCGTTATTATGCCAACACGAGAACAGGCGAAATCATTTCAAGGGTGATCAACGATGTGGAGCAAACGAAGGAATTTGTCATTACAGGCCTGATGAACATTTGGCTGGATTTGATGACCGTCCTTATTGTCATTGCCATTATGTGTACACTGGATATCAAGCTCACCATCGTATCTGTCATTATTTTTCCACTTTATGCGATAGCTGTGAAGTATTTTTATGGACGGCTTCGCAAGCTGACAAAAGAGCGGTCACAGGCGCTGGCGGAGGTGCAGGGGCATCTCCATGAACGAGTACAAGGAATGCCTGTTATTCGCAGCTTTGCGATTGAAGAGTATGAACAAGAGAATTTTCACGGTGAAAACAAGAATTTCTTAAACAAAGCGATCAATCACACGAATTGGAATGCCAAAACATTTGCAGTCGTCAATACCATCACTGACATTGCACCGCTACTCATCATTGCATTTGCTGGCTACACCGTGATTAATGGATCGCTTTCGATTGGGACAATGATTGCCTTTGTCGGCTACATTGACCGGATGTACAACCCGATTCGCCGTCTCATTAACTCATCGACGACTTTAACCCAGTCGGTTGCGTCTATGGATCGTATTTTTGAGTTTATCGATGAGCCGTATGAGGTAACAGATCGGCCAAATGCAAAAGAAGCCAACGATTTAAAAGGAGAGGTAGAATTTAAAAATGTGTCGTTTCGCTATGAACATACACAGGAAGAGATTTTACATAATATCTCCTTAAAAGTAGAAAAAGGACAAACGATTGCGCTTGTAGGAATGAGCGGTGGAGGGAAGTCAACGCTCGTCAGCTTAATTCCAAGATTTTATGATGTCACAAACGGGTCACTTGAAATTGACGGCATCGATATTAAAGAGTACAAAGCAAGAAGCCTCCGAAATCAAGTCGGAATGGTGCTGCAAGATACGTTCTTATTCAGCGACACGATTAAAGAAAACATTGCTGTTGGTGACCCGGAAGCGTCCTTTGAGAACATCGTATCGGCTGCCAAAGCGGCAAATGCCCATGATTTTATTATGTCTCTTCCTGAAGGGTATGACACGAAGGTAGGAGAACGAGGCGTGAAGCTGTCAGGCGGTCAAAAACAACGGATTTCGATTGCGAGGGTATTTCTCAAAAATCCGCCGCTCCTCATTTTAGACGAAGCGACGTCTGCACTTGATTTAGAAAGTGAGCATTATATTCAAGAAGCGATGCAAAAGCTAGCGAAGGACCGCACAACCTTTATTGTCGCGCATCGCTTATCGACCATTACCCATGCCGATCAAATTGTCGTCATGGAACAAGGTGAGATTGTGGAAAAAGGAACACACGAAGAATTAATGAACCGAGACAGCCACTATCGCCATCTATTTACCATTCAAACATTAAATTAGTAGAAGCCTATCCGAATCTAGCGGATAGGCTTTTTTATGCTTGTCAAAAACATGACATATTTCCCAGCTTGTCTCAATACAATTTTAAAAAGTATGACGGGGTGGTGAACATGTGAAAGAACAAGAGGTGTTGCTAGATGTCAAACAGCTATCCATTGCGTTTCAGCAAAAAAAGCAGAGAGTGCCGATCGTCCATCACATATCGTTCTCGATTCAAAAAGGAGAAACCTTAGGCATTGTTGGCGAATCTGGCTGCGGGAAAAGTATCACATCGATGTCATTAATGGGGCTGAATCAGCAAACAGAAACAACGGGTGAGATTCAATTCGAAGGTCAAAACCTGCTGTCACTTTCGGAGAAACAGTGGCGAGAGGTGAGGGGAAATGACATTTCGATGATTTTCCAGGAGCCAATGACCTCTCTGAATCCATTAATGACCATTGGCAAGCAAATGACAGAAGCTCTTTTCACACATCAAGCAATCGGCCAAAAAGAAGCAAAAGCGAAGGCTGTTGATTTGCTTCAGACAGTTGGATTGAAACAAGCAGAATCGTTACTTAAAAAATACCCACATGAATTATCGGGCGGCATGCGCCAGCGTGTGATGATTGCGATGGCCATGCTTTGTCACCCAAAACTCATGATTGCAGATGAACCGACGACTGCACTTGATGTCACCATCCAAGCACGAATTCTTCGTTTGCTCAAAAAGTTAAACGAAGAGATGAACACCGCTATTTTATTTATTACCCACGATCTAGGCGTCGTGCGGCAAATATGCCAGCGTGTCATGATTATGTATGCCGGTCGAATCGTAGAAGAAGGAACCGTTGACCGTATTTTTCAAAAACCTCTGCATCCCTACACAAAAGGCCTTTTCGCCTCTGTTCCATCATTTAAAGAGAAAAAAGAAAAACTCATCTCTATTGCAGGTCATGTACCAAAGCCCGGGGCCATCCAGTCCGGCTGTCAATTTGCACCACGCTGTCCATATCAAATGCCGCAATGTCTAGAAAACGACCCAGCCTTACAATCCATTGAACACAATCATCGCGTGGCATGTTTTCTAATGGAAGGAGGAGAAGACACTGAGTCACCCACTCTTGCAAGTGAATCAGCTGACAAAACGTTATGAGACATCAGCTTTTTTTTCTAAAAATAAACACACGACCTTGGCGTTAAATCAAGTGTCCTTTCATTTGAAGGAAGGGGAAACGCTTGGCATTGTTGGCGAATCAGGCTGCGGAAAATCAACGCTTGGCAAAAGCTTAATGAGATTGACTGAACCGACTTCAGGCTCTATTCAACTGAAAGGGCAAGAAGTGACAATTCTGAAAGAACGAGACATGCGTTCCTTAAGAAAAGACATTCAAATGATCTTTCAGGATCCATACGCTTCCTTAAATCCACGAATGAAAATCAAAGATATTTTAGAGGAACCGCTCATCGTTCATCAACACGGGAAGAAAGCAGAAAGGCAAAAGCGGGTAAAGGAGATGCTGCACATTGTTGGGTTTGATCCGTCCTATGGAGACCGCTATGCGCATCAATTCAGCGGCGGACAGAGGCAGCGTATTGGGATCGCTAGAGCACTCATCACCCATCCAAGCCTTGTGATTGCCGATGAACCCGTTTCGGCGTTAGATGTATCCGTTCAAGCACAAATTCTGAATTTGATGCTCGAATTGCAAAAGACGCTTTCTCTTACGTATCTGTTTATTTCTCATGATCTCGGCGTTGTCAAGTATATGAGCGACCGAATTGCTGTGATGTATGCTGGCCGCATTGTGGAGATGGGTCCTGCGGAAGACGTATTTCACAAGCCGCTCCATCCCTACACTTCGCTGCTTCTGAAATCCATTCCACATATGGATCACGTGCTAGAGACGCATGATGTGGAAGCAGAAGAGTCGACTTTGGCGGAAGAAGGCGGGTGTCCTTTCTACAAAAGGTGTCCGAAAAGGTGGGCGCACTGCCTGCAAGCTGTTCCTACTTTGTATGAGGAGGAAACTGGCCACGCAGCTGCCTGCTATTTATATCAAAAGGAGGAACACAATGAAGAAGACATGGTTATTCAGTAGTTTCATTTTTGTGCTGGCACTTGCGCTATTTTTAGGAGGCTGTTCGTCTGCACCAACATCAGAAGAAAAGGCAACAAAAGACACCCTCGTATTCGGCAGAGGAGGAGACTCCACTTCACTTGATCCGATTACAACGACAGAAGGTGAAACCTTCAAGGTCACAGAGAATTTGTTTGAAAAGCTTCTGAATTACGGCGAGAAAGACACGACCATCCATCCTGGCCTAGCTACGGAATGGGATGTTGCAAAGGACGGGAAATCCTACACGTTCTACTTAAGAGAAGATGTGAAATTTCACGATGGCACAGACTTTAACGCAGAAGCAGTCAAATTCAACTTTGACCGCTGGATGAATGGCGATGCAGAAAAATTTCCTTACTACGGCATGTTTGGCGGCTATAAAAAAGATAAGGGACATGTCATTAAGGACATCATCGTCAAAGGTGAGCATGAGGTTGAATTTCAACTAAAGCGCCCGCAGGCAACGTTTCTGAAAAACATTGCCATGTCTCCATTCGGGATCGCAAGTCCTGCGGCTGTCGAAAAAAGCGGCAATTCATTTCGTGAAAATCCAGTTGGTACAGGACCATTTAAGTTTAAAGAGTGGAAGCAAAACGACCGCATTGTCTTAGAAAAGAACGAAGATTACTGGCAGAAGGATAAACCAAAGCTGAATCAAATCATCTTCCGCTCCATTCCTGAAAACTCTGCCCGTTTAAATGCGCTGAAAACAGGCGAAATCGATTTAATGGATGGCGTGAATCCGTCTGATTTAGATGGCATTAAAAAGGACAAAGCCCTCCAGCTCATTGAAAGACCATCGATGAATGTAGGCTATATCGGACTGACAGTGACGAGAAAGCCGCTTGATAACAAGCTGGTTCGTCAGGCGCTCAATTATGCGGTCGATAAAGAATCCATCATTGAGTCATTTTATGGCGGACTTGCTGAACCAGCGAAAAATCCGCTTCCTCCCTCTTTAGAAGGCTACAATGACGACATAGAGCCATATCCATATGACCCAGAAAAAGCGAAAGAGCTATTGAAAGAGGCAGGCTTCCCTGACGGCTTTCGCATCAAGCTTTGGGCAATGCCTGTTCCGCGTCCGTATATGCCTGATGGGATGAAGGTAGCAGAGGTCATTCAGTCAAACTTTGAAAAGGTCGGCGTCAAAGCAGAAATTGTGACATATGACTGGGCGACCTATTTAGATAAGGCAAGTAAAGGGGAAGCAGATGTGTTTTTGTTAGGCTGGACAGGAGACAATGGCGATCCTGATAACTTCATTTATACACTACTGGATGAAGACAGCATTGGCGGCAACAACTATACATTCTTTCAAAATGATAAAATGCATGACATTTTAATTGAAGCGCAAACAGACACAGATCAAAAGAAACGAAATGAACTGTATAAAAAAGCTCAAGAGATCATTCATGACGAAGCGCCTTGGATTCCATTGGTGCATTCAATTCCAATGCTCGCAGCAACTAGTGATTTAAAAGGATACCAGCCGCACCCAACTGGTTCAGAAGCTTTGACTGACGTGTATTTCGAATAAGCAAATAAGGGGGAGAATTTTATCCCCCTTATTCAAACAAATCAAAAGGCGGTGAAAGCTGTTTGTTTGCTTATTGTATGAAACGAGCAGGAATGCTCATCCCAGTACTGATCGGAATGACATTGGTCGTGTTTTCGATTATTCGGTTTATACCGGGGAATCCAGCACAGGTCATCTTAGGGCAGCGGGCAACAAAAGAAGCAGTAGAGCAATTAACCATCCAGCTTGGTTTGAATCAGCCGTGGTACGTTCAATACGGCCATTACATGCTGGGCCTTTTAAAAGGTGATTTAGGGACTTCCATTCGAACAGGAGCAGCTATTGCCCAGGAAATGAAGCCTTACTTATTTGCGACGTTAGAACTAACATTTTTTGCGATGGTGCTGGCGATTTTTGTGGGAGTGAATGCTGGAATCATTAGTGCTTGGTTTAAGCATTCTTTCTTTGATTATGTCGCGATGTTTATTGCTCTCATTGGTGTGTCCATGCCGATTTTCTGGTTAGGCTTAATGGGGCAGTGGTTATTCTCGATCGAATTAGGCATTTTGCCGACAACGGGCCGAGAAAATGTGAGGAATCCAGTGGAGTCAATCACTTATATTCATACACTGGACACGCTTTTGCAAGGCCGGTTTGATCAATTCACTGATAGCATCAAGCATTTGATTTTACCAAGTACAGCACTCGCAACAATCCCTGCTGCGATTATTGCGAGGATTACGAGGGCAAGTATGCTGGAAGTGCTCCATTCAGATTATATTCGAACAGCAAAAGCAAAAGGGGTACGTTCGTTTTTCATTATTTATCAGCATGGGCTGAAAAATGCGCTCATTCCGATTTTGACGATTATCGGTCTTCAGACAGGTCTCTTGCTTGGCGGGGCCATTTTAACAGAAACGATTTTTGCTTGGCCAGGAATTGGGCGGTATATATACGATGCGATCAGCTATCGTGATTACCCAGTCATTCAAACAGGTATTCTCGTTGTTGCGCTCATATTTGTCCTGATCAATTTCATCGTGGACATATTGTATGCAGTTATTGATCCAAGGATTAAATATTAGAGAAGGGAGAGTGACAACATGGAAGCGCAAAAGGAGCTTCAAGCACCTAAGCCAAAAAAAGAACGCTCTCAATCACTGATTCTTGAATCGATGAAGCAGTTTTTTCAGCACAAGCTTGCGGTCATTGGCAGTGTGATTGTCTTTTTATTTCTCATCCTAGCGATCTTCGCACCGCTCATTGCTCCTTATGGAATCAATGAACAATCACTCGGTGAGCGGTTTAGTGCACCTTCAGCTGCGCACTGGTTTGGTACAGATGATTTCGGCAGAGATATATTTTCAAGAGTTGTACATGGAGCGCGGATTTCCTTATGGGTTGGTTTCTTCTCGGTTCTCGGGTCAGTCATTTTAGGCACATTGCTTGGATTGATGGCCGGTTATGGCGGAAGGGTGCTGGATGCTGTGATCTCGAGACTATTTGATATTTTACTCGCCTTTCCTAGCATTCTATTAGCGATTGCCATCGTCTCCATCTTAGGTCCTTCCTTACAAAATGCCCTTATTGCCATAGCGATTATTAACGTCCCGACCTTTGGAAGGCTGGTTCGATCAAAGGTGCTGAGTATTAAACAAGAAGAATATGTGCTAGCAGCAAAGGCAGTTGGGATGTCACACCGCCGCATCGTCCTGCGGCACATCCTGCCAAATAGTATGGTGCCGGTCATCGTACAGGCGACGCTTGCGATCGGAACGGCAATTATTGAAGCGGCAGCTTTAGGTTTTTTAGGACTGGGTGCACAGGCGCCAAGTCCGGAGTGGGGAAAAATGCTAGCCGATGCAAGGCCTTATCTCATTCAAGCCCCATGGACTTTATTCTTCCCAGGGATAGCTATCATGCTGACGGTTCTTGGCTTTAATCTGATGGGAGATGGATTAAGAGATACACTTGATCCTAAAATGAAGAAAATAAAATAAGACCGAATCTAAGAATCGGCCTCAGCTTGTAGGCAAACCCTCTTATTCTTTGTCAGGTCTGTGCTTCGGTGCTCGTCCTTCCTAGAATTCAAGGGTTTTCAGGCTACGCTGAAAAAAGAAGACAAAGGGTTAAAATGAAGATCATTTTAGCCCTTTGTCAACAATCTAAGGCCGATTCTCGGGAATCGGTCTTTTCTGTTTATGCTTCTTTTTCTTCTGTCTCAATTTCACTATCTTTTGGGTGATACGTCTGGAAGCTTGTAATCAATGTATCTAAATGTTCCAATTCATCACGGTATTCGATGATGCTGGACATCACATTCAGCATATTGTAATCGAGCAAGTCGTTTTCTTGGTTTTGCTGATGCTGAATAAATGATTTCGTTAATGTTTCAAGACGAAGAGAGCATTCATTTTGAAAATCATCGTCCTGCGGCTTCATTTTTCCGACAAACTTCATCAAGGTGCGCTCATGCCAATACAGTAAATAATCAATCTCATCAGTTAAGCTTTCCCTGAAATGCTCTGGCATCAAATGAATTTCATTTTCTAATTTATGAAGCTTTTTCAGCAAGTACAGAGCTCGATTAGACGTCATAATTGCCTGTCTGAACAAAACCAGCTTTCTTGATTTGACATACGTGGTTTTCTTTAAATAGCTTCGTTCCTCTTTGTATAACAAGTAAATATGATCTAATTTGATCATACGTTCTTTTATTTGATCGATGTCATCCTTTAAAGTGGAATGATCAGTAGACTGTCTGGAGCTCAGACGGATCCATTTTAAAATCTCCTCCGTATTTTCCATAATGTGATGAACCAGCTTTGTTTCATACTTTGGCGGCAGGAAGATTAAATTCACTAAAAATGAAGAAAGTACCCCTAACACCACAGTAGCTGTTCGAATTAAGGCAAAGGAAAGGAAATGATCCCCTGCACTTTCTAAAATCGCGATGACAGTTACAAGTGCAATCGGAATCGTGTGTTCAATCTTCAGCTTTAAATTAATGGCGATGACCATGACGGCGGTTAAGCCGATAATGACTGGTCCTGTGCCGAAAAGCAGACCGAACATAATGGCAAGTGCTGCTCCAATAATATTGGCTTGCACTTGATCAACGATCGTTAAAAATGATCGATAAATAGATGGCTGGATAGCAAATACAGCTGCAATTCCCGCGAAGACGGGCGTTGGCAACCCAAGCCATGTTGCCAGGTAAAGCGCGAGTACAATGGCGATACCAGTTTTTAAAATACGGGCTCCAAGTTTCATTGGTTTTGTCCCTGCATTCCTTTCTTTTTGATAATAGATGATCACTCGTCATTTATTATAAATATTTTGATGAAACAACTAAGTAATATACAGCGGTCTTCCGAAATATTCAAGTGATTTTTGAAAGTTCATGAAAACATCAAAAGAAGGTATTGAGAAAAAATGTAACAGATTCACTCGCTTTTGACAATCATGAGCTGATTAATAAAAAAACAGACGCATGGATTTACGTCTGTTTTTGTCTCCATTATGATATTTTCAGCTGTTCAAACGCATGATCTACCGCTTGTAACGTCTCAGAAATATCTTTTTCAGTATGTGCGATGGTTAAGAACCAAGCTTCATATTTAGAAGGAGCAAGGTTAATACCTTGCGTGAGCATCAATTTGAAGAAGCGTGCGAACATCTCGCCATCCGTATTTTCAGCCTGCTCGTAGTTCACAATCGTTTCTTTTGTAAAATAAATCGTGAGAGCACCTTTTAAGCGATTCACTGTAATATCTACTTGATGTTTTTTGGCATGGGCTAAAATTCCTTCTTCTAACATAGCGCCAAGCTGATCAAGACGCTCGTAGACTCCGTCTTCTTTTAACACTTCCAAGCATGCAATACCAGAAAGAATGGACGCAGGATTTCCTGCCATCGTGCCAGCTTGATAGGCTGGTCCAAGCGGGGCGACTTGCTCCATAATTTCTTTTTTTCCGCCGTAAGCGCCGATTGGAAGACCGCCGCCAATAATTTTACCTAATGCAGTGAGGTCAGGTTTTACTTGAAGCAAGTCCTGTGCACCGCCGTACATAAAGCGGAAAGCTGTAATCACTTCATCATAGATCACCAGTGCGCCTTTTTCATGAGTGAGGTCATTGACCTGCTGCAAGAAACCATCCTTAGGCTCCACAATCCCAAAGTTGCCGACAATCGGCTCAACAAGGACAGCCGCTACCTCATCGCCCCAGCGATCTAATGCTTCTTTGTAGCTGTCAATATCATTAAATGGAACGGTAATGACTTCGTTGGCGATGCTTTTTGGTACGCCCGCTGAATCAGGCGTTCCTAAAGTGGAAGGGCCAGAGCCAGCTGCCACTAGCACAAGATCAGAGTGACCGTGGTAGCACCCGGCAAATTTAATGATCTTTGTTCTGCCTGTATAAGCGCGAGCTACACGAATCGTAGTCATCACAGCTTCCGTACCTGAATTGACAAAACGAACTTTATCTAAAGCAGGCATCGCTTCCTTCAGCATCTTCGCAAACGTGACTTCATGCTTCGTCGGTGTTCCGTAAAGGACACCCGTTTCAGCCGCTTTCGTGATGGCTTTTGTAATATGCGGGTGGGCATGTCCTGTAATAATTGGACCGTATGCTGCTAGGTAATCGATATAGCGGTTTCCATCAACATCCCAAAAATAAGCGCCTTCTCCTCTTTCCATAGCCACGGGTGAACCGCCGCCTACTGCCTTATATGAACGAGAGGGACTGTTGACACCTCCAACGATATGCTCCAGCGCCTCTTGATGTAATTTTTCTGATTCTGTGAATTTCATAAATAGCCTCCTATCTCAACGTATCACGTCGTCTATCATTATTTTAACATGCCGATGCAAGCGTCCTTAGTTGAATATCCTTTCAAAATTGGATAGGCTAATTAAAAAATAGGTTGGAGGGATTGAGTCATGACAATCGAAATAGGCCAGCAAGTACCTGAAATCGAATTAACCGGTGACAACGGGGAGAAAGTAAAGCTTTCTGACTTTAAAGGAAAACATATTGTCCTTTATTTCTATCCAAAAGATATGACACCAGGCTGTACAACAGAAGCATGTGATTTCCGCGATCGCCATCAAAGCTTTGCAGAATTAGATGCTGTCATTATCGGCGTAAGCCCAGACAGTCAGGACAAGCACCAAAAGTTTAAAGAAAAACATGATTTACCGTTCCTGCTTCTTGTAGACGATGAACAGAAATTGTCTGAAGCCTTTGGGGTATGGAAGCTGAAAAAGAACTTTGGCAAAGAATACATGGGCATTGAACGTTCAACGTTTCTTATAAATAAAGAAGGAACGCTTGTGAAAGAATGGCGAAAAGTCAAGGTGAAAGACCACGTAGAAGAAGCGCTTGAGGAACTGAAAGCTCACGCTTAATATCATCACAGGATGAGATCGGCAGACATGCCGGTCTTTTTTGTGAAGAAGAATAGGTAAAAAAGAGGATTGTAATTGACAAAGTTTCGACTCTGGGGGTACACTATTTATAAAGATTATAATATAAGAATATTTTTGAAGAGAGGTGCATGATGAAATGGCTGCTCACGAACTAAAAGACGCTTTAGATGCTTTAAAAGAAACCGGTGTTCGAATTACTCCGCAGCGCCATGCCATCTTGGAGTTTCTCGTAAATTCTATGACTCACCCAACCGCGGACGATATATATAAAGCACTTGAAGGAAAATTTCCAAATATGAGTGTAGCAACGGTTTACAACAATTTACGAGTCTTCCGGGAATCTGGATTAGTAAAGGAATTAACGTATGGTGATTCCTCAAGCCGATTTGATTTTGCGACATCTGACCATTACCATGCGATTTGTGAAAATTGCGGGAAAATCGTTGACTTTCACTATCCTGGCCTTGATGAAGTTGAACAGCTTGCATCCCATGTGACGGGCTTTAAAGTCAGTCATCATCGCTTGGAGATCTATGGAACTTGTCAAGAATGTGCGAAAAAAGAAAATCATTAATGAAAAAGCTGACCAGGTGAATGGTCAGCTTATTTTTATGACTTTTTTCGATTGTAGGATTCATCAAACTCTTTACCCTCTAATGCTGGATCGAGAGTAAGCGGCTCTCTGCAATGCATGCACATATCCACTCGTCCGAGCACCTTTGTTTCCTTTTCACAGCTTGGACAAACGACTCGTACCGCCTTCGTAGAAAGCATGCCAATCCAAAAGTAAACGGCTGTACTTAATCCGATCGATAAGACGCCAAGCAGCATAAAAAAAGTCGACAGCCAGATCGATTCCTTAAAGAACACACCGATATACATGATCAGAAAGCCGACAAAAACCAAACTAAGTGCAAATGTTCTGATTTTATTAATCTTACTGGAGTATTTCGCCATCCCTAGCCCCCCTTATCTCCAATATAGCACATTTTACCTTTCTGTTTGAATTAGTTATAGAGTTTTGTGAATAAATTGCTTATAATGATTCAATGATCTTTTTTCATGTATTGAAGGAATTTTGATTCTATGAGGAGAAATAAATAGCATTAGAGAAGAACCTTACACCCAAGTATTGGAGGAATCACTATGGAAAATCTTCTCCGTCCTATTTATCAAGAGCGAGCGAGCCATCCAGACACATTAGCTGTGATTATAGTAGAAAGAAGACATAAAGTATCTTCTGAGACGGATAACTTTGATGCAGCACTTCTTGTCATTGTAAAAGAAGCGGAAGAGCCGTTATTTATCAAACACTATGAATCCGATCACCAAACAGCTTCCTTAAATGTTGTCACAGATGATCAGCTGAAGGAATGGATTACCCTCGGCACTAACCGCCGAATCATTGATTGGATTTTGAATGGAAAAGTCCTATTTGATCGTAATGAATATATTTTCAACTTGATTGATGAACTGAGTACATTCCCGTTTTCAAACCGTAAGCTCAAAATCGGTTTAGAATATGGAAAACTCATTCGCAGATATATAGAAGGAAAAGCATTTTTTGAGTCAAATCAATTCCTTGATGCATATAATTCCATTGTGCATGCCCTGCATCATCTGGCACGTATTGAAGTGATTGATAAAGGCTTCCACCCAGAAGTGACGGTTTGGAACCAAGTGCGTCATATGGAGCCGGAAGTATATAAACTTTATTCAGAACTGATTGAAAGCCACGAAAGCCTGCATAAGCGTTTGGAACTGTTATTTTTAGCGAATGATTTTTTGATCCATTCAAAAGCAGAAATTGGTGCCGCTCATTTGCGTCATGTCATGGAACAGCAGGATATTTGGCTTTTTGGCGAGCTTCTTGCGCATCCTGACCTCAAGCATTTCACGCCTGACCTTAGCGTCATGATTGATTTCTTTGTGGAAAAAGGAATTGTTCAAGTGGAGCCAATTGAGACAAAGGGACAAAAAATCTATCATCGAGGATATTTTATAAAAAAAGATATTGACGCATGAATATTATGATGGTATATTATTAAACGTCGCTAATGAGCAACTGAGTTGCTTTGAAAGAAAAGCTGACAAAAAGAAATTCTAAAAAACACTTGACGCACGCGGTGCTCAAATGTTATATTGAAAAAGTCGCCTCTGAGCGACAACGAACATGATCTTTGAAAACTAAACAAGACAAAACGTACCTGTTAATTCGAGTTTTTATAAAAAAATCCTATGATACATCATAGGTAGTCAGTCAAGCTGACGAGGCAGGAAGGATCACATACTAAGTTCGCTACATTGTATAGCAACGCATGTGTGATATGGATCCTGCATACCTCGGAGAGTTTGATCCTGGCTCAGGACGAACGCTGGCGGCGTGCCTAATACATGCAAGTCGAGCGGACAGAAGGGAG